>CALJLK010000157.1 GCA_937982655.1 uncultured Sandaracinus sp. | reverse complement strand
GCCTTCGCTCACTCCGCTCGCTGCGCGCCGTCCGGTAGGGCGGCTTGCGAAATCGGCCGAGCTTCCGACCCGACCGACCGCTCCACGACCGATCGCGCCGACGCTGAGACGAGATCACTCCTCGACGAGATCCATCTTGATCCCGTTCGTCGTGAACGCCTGCTTCAGCAGCGCCTTGTCGTTCGACTTGATGTACGCCTCTTCCGGCGCGACGCGGCCGGCCTTCACGTGCTCGAGCAGGTGATCGTTCATCGTCTGCATCCCGAGGCGACGACCGGTCTGCATCACGCTCTTGAGCTGGAAGGTCTTGCCCTCGCGGATGAGGTTCGCGACGGCGGAGTTCGCGATCATGATCTCGTAAGCCGCCGCGCGACCGCCGCCGATCTTCTTGCAGAGCACCTGCGCGACGACGCCGCGGAGCGACTCCGAGAGCATCACGCGGATCTGCTCCTGCTGGTCGGGCGGGAACTGATCGATGATGCGGTCCACGGTGCTCGGGGCGCTCGTAGTGTGCAGGGTGCCGAACACCAAATGGCCCGTCTCCGCGGTCTCCACCGCGATCGAGATCGTCTCGAGGTCGCGCATCTCGCCCACGAGGACGATGTCGGGGTCCTCGCGGAGCGCGGCGCGCAGCGCGCTCTTGAACGACTTCGTGTGTGTCCCGATCTCGCGCTGGTTCACGAGGCACTTCTTGTTCGGATGCACGAACTCGATCGGATCTTCGATCGTGATGATGTGGTCTTCGCGGTTCTGGTTGATGAAGTCGATCAGGGTCGCGAGGGTGGTCGACTTGCCGGAGCCGGTCGGACCCGTGACGAGCACGAGGCCCTTCGAGAGCCAGCAGAGATCGAGCACCTTCTGCGGCAGACCGATCTGCTCCACGGAGAGGATGTCGAACGGAATCTGACGGAACACGCCCCCGATTCCCTTGCGATCCATGAACAGATTGGCGCGGAAACGCGACAGACCTTCGATGGTGTGGGCGAAGTCGGTGTCGCTCACGCGATCGAACTCTTCGCGGTTCTTCTCGGGCGTGACCTCCATGAAAATCGGGAAGAGCTCTTCGTGCGAGAGCGCCTTGGCGCCTTCTTCGAGCGGCTGGATGGAGCCGTCGACGCGCACCATGGGTGCCACCTCGGAGCTCATGTGGAGATCGGAGGCGCGCATCGCCTTCATCACGCGCAGGTAGTAGTTCAGGCGAGGCTCGCCCGGCTCGAGCTGAACCTGCGGGCGCGGCTTGGTCCCGCCGGTGATCGCGGGCGCGGGTTTGGCGGCGGGCGCGGGGACCGCGATGGGGGCGGGTGCCGGCTGCGCGGCGGGGACCGGAATCCCCGCGGTCGGCGGCTGTACGGGCATCGGGGTCGCGTTGCCCTCCAGCTCGGGCAGCGGCTTGGGCGAGGCCTGCTCGGGCGAGGGCGAGATCTGCACGCGCCAGATCCCCGCGCCGACGGAGTCGAGCTGCACGAGCACCGTCATGCCCGCCGCGGAGTCGTGGACGAACTGCGTCTTGCCCGTCGCGCGCAACGCCTCGAGCGCGCGGGGCGGCGCGGCCTCCTGCACGAGCTGCGCGACCTGCGCGTGATCGATCGGCTTGTTGCTGAGCCGCTCGCCGGTCGGGAAGTGGAACTTCACGGGGTTGCCCGAGACGAGCTCGATGCCGGTGGCCCCGTGACGGACGAGGTGCTGCACGTAGAAGTCGATCCGCAACATCGCGCGCGATGCTACTCGACGTGCGTTCGCGGCGGAACGTTCGAGTGAGGCTGCGTCAGCGGCGGTCGTCGGGGTCGGAGTCGGAGTCGGAGTCGGTGTTGGTGTCGGAGTCGGTGTCCGAGCCCACGTCGGACTCGGAGTCCGTGTCCGAGCCCGAGTCGGACTCCGAGCCCGAGTCGGAGTCGGAGCCCGTGTCGGAGTCCACGTCGGAGTCCACGTCGGTGCTCGCAGCCGCGTTCGAGGCCACGACGGGGAGGTCGACGGGCGCGGCACGTTCGACATCGGGCGCGACGTTCGCTGCTGCTTCGATCGACGTCGCTTCGATCGTCTCCGCCTCGAGCTCTCCCGCGCCGCCCGTGAACCAGGTGCTCGCGCGGTAGGCCTTCACGCCTCGCATCACGAAGATCTTCACCACCGCCGCCGCGGGCACCGCGAGCAGGATGCCGAGGAAACCGAGCAGCTCGCCCGCCACCATCAACGCGAAGAGCACCCACACCGCGGAGAGCCCGACCTTGTCTCCGACGATCTTCGGCGTGATGACGAAGCCTTCGAGGAGCTGGATCACCGCGTACACCGCGACGACGCCGCCGAGCTGGCCGAGCCCCTGGTAGTCGAACGCGCACATCGCGAGCGCGAGCCCGAGCGCGGTCGCGCCGCCCACGTACGGGATGAAGCTGAGCAGGCCCGCGACGATGCCGATCGGCACCGCGAGGCGCACGCCCACGAGCTTGTATCCGACCGAATAGAGCACCGCGAGCGCGAGCATCACGAGCACTTGGCCGCGGACGAACTGCGCGATCACCTCGTCGATCTCGCGGAAGAGCTCGACCACCGGCTCGCGATGACGCGGCGGGATCTGCTCGCGGATCGCCGCCGTCATGCGGTCGAAGTCGTAGAGCAGGTAGAACGCGAAGACCGGCACGATGAGCAGACCCGCGATTGCGGCGAGCGCGTTCGCGGTGCCGCCGACCACGCCGCGCACCATCGCAGTCAGCGGGCCCACCGCTTGGCGCGCCACGCCCTCCGTCTCCGCCGAGAGCTGCTCGAACGCCTCGCTCAGCGAGTGCGGGACCGCGATGCCGTAGTCCTCGAGCACTGGCTCCCAGCTCGCGAGCAGGTCCCGTGACTTCGCGGGCAGCTCCTTGAGCACCACGGACACGTCGCGCACCACGGTGGGCACGACGAGCAAGAGGAAGAGCCCGAGCGCGCCCAGCACGAGGACCAAGAGCACCACGATGCCCGCCGCGCGCGGCAGCTTCAGCGTCTCCAGCCGATCGACCAGCGGGTCGAGCATGTAGGCGATGAGGAACGCGAAGAAGATCGGCGTGAGCACGTTCCGCAGCGCGAACGTCAACGCACCGAACGCCACGAGCGCGACCGTGGCGACCGCCCAGCGCGGGAAGAGAGGCTTCGAGGCCGCGTCCATGCGCGATCGGTATCACGAGCCGCCTGCGCCGCGGGGACTGACGCGCGTGGCGTGACGGCCTGGTCGGGGATGCCTGCTCGGGATGCCTGCTCGGGATGCCTGCTCGGGCAGGCCTCTTCGGAGCACGCTCGAGGATCGCGTGCGTTTCACGCGCGGACTCCGATCCGGGCGATCTACGCGGCTTCACCCGACCCGCGTCACTTGCGCGGCTTCACCCAACCCGCGCTCGCGCGGGCTTCCACCGCCGCCACCGCGAGCTGATCCGCGCGCTCGTTGAGCGGGATGCCGGCGTGGCCCTTCACGTAGTGGAGCGCGACGCGGCCGTGCTTCGCGATCGACGCGCGGATCGTCGCGACCAGCTCGACGTTCACCTTCGCCTTCCAGCCCTTCGAGAGCACACCGATGCCGTAGCTGCTGTCGGTGAAGATGCGCAGCGGCTTCCCGACCGGCGCGGCCTCGACCACGCGGTGGATCGCGGTGAGCTCGGCGATGTTGTTCGTACCTTGGCCGAGGTACTCGGAGAGCTCGCGGCGTTCGTCGTCGAAGAGCAGCACCGCGCCGATGCCGCACGGCCCGGGGTTGCCCTTGCAGGCACCGTCGCAGTACGCGAGCGCTTCCCCTGCGTCCGGCGCGTTCGGTGGCGCGGCCCCCCCCTTGGTCGCGCCCTTCGCGCCCGACTTCGTCGCGCCCTTGCCGCCGGCGCTCGCACCGTCTTTCGCGGCCACCCGCTCGGCGGGACCGCACGCGTCGTCGGGGAGGATCGCGTCGTCCGCGGGCTCGAGGTTGCGTGCCGCGGCGGCGTACGCGCGCCCGTCGTTCGCCTTGTAGCGGATCTCGACGCGGCCACCTTCGTCGACCAACGCCCCGCTCGCATCACATCGCGCGAACACCAGACCACCACGGAGCTTCATTCGTCGCCAAGCCATCGCGCGGACGTAGCACGAAGCGACGGGCCGCACGTGCGTCCACACGCTCGCGGTCGTTCGCTCCGTGATCGAGATCGGCCTCCGCGTCGTGACCTCGCGCCACCCCGGTCCGAGATCCTCGGTGGCGCACGGAGATCGTCCCGTGCTCGACGTCGCTCCGGCCTTCGCGCACCCTGCGCGCCATGCGTGGGCGTCGCGCCTTCCTCGCGCTCGTCTTTCTCGGTGCCGCCGGCGCGGCCGCGTATTGGCTGCTCGGGGGCGTGCGCCTGCGCGAGCCGCTCGTGGAGAACGTGCCCGAGCGCGCGGCGGCGTACGCACGCGTCGACGTTCGCGCGCTGCTCCGCTCCCCGTGGTGGCGTCGCTTCGTCACCGAGCGCGGCGGCGATCAGGGCCTGCAGCGCATGCGCGAGCGTTGCGGCATCGAGCCGAGCGATCAGCTCCACGAGCTCGCGGCCTTCGTCGGCGCCGACGGACCGCGCTCGCTCGACCACGTGACCTTCCTCGCGCGCGGTCCGTTCGAGCACGAGGCGCTCGGCGAGTGCATGAAGAAGGTCGTCGAAGAGGACGGCGGCGCACTGCGTCGCGTGGAGCTCGACGGAGTGCCCGCGGTCGCCGGAGCGCGTGGGGACTCGCGGATCGCGTTCTTCGGGCGCGACGGTGCAGCGTTCGGCAACGAACGTTCGGTGCGCGAGGTGATCGCGGTCGCGAAGGGAGAGCGCGCGAAGATCGGTGGCACCTTGCGCGCGCTCCACGACGCCGTCGCGCAGGGCGAGCATCCGCCGGAGCTCGTCGCGGTCGCGGTGCTGCCCGAGCATTGGCGCGAAGCGGTGCAGCAGCGCGTCGAAGCGCCCGGCGTGTTCGGAGAGGCGCTCGACTCGCTTCGTGCCGTCGCCGTCGCCGCGCGTGTCAGCCGCGGCCTCGCGCTCTCGGTGCGCGTGCGGCTCGACGACGCCGCGCTCGTGGCGCCCTTGGTCGAGCAGCTCCGCCTGCAACGCGACGCCGCGCTCGACGATCCGCTCCTCGCGCTGAGCGCGGCGGGGCCTGCGCTCCGTCGCGTCGCCGCGGAAGCCCGGGGGGAGGATCTCGTGCTCGCGGTGGACCTCGACGACGCGCTGGCGGAGCGCCTCGTCGATCTGATCGAGCAGCTCCTGCGACGCGAGGTGCGCGGTGGCGCCCGCGAGCCGCGCGTGCCCCGAACGACGGAGCCGAGCGACGCGACGCGCGCGGAGTGAGCCCCGTGCGCTCGGTCGCGGTCGTTCAGGGCGCGCCGAGGCCGACGTCGCGCGCCTCCGCGAGCCCGTCGCCGGACGTACGGATCGCCCATCCAGCGTCGACCCGCCACCGATCGGGGCCGCTCGCCGCGCGCGCGCGTCCGACCAAGGTGTGCGCCTCGACCTCGCCGTCCACGTGGCGGAGCCGAACCACGGCGTCGTGGATCTCGAGCCGCAGCTTGCCCGCGCGCAGGTGCACCGGCGGCCCCTCCGGCACGCGGTAGATCGCCTCGCCGCGTGGCTGCACGACGTCCGCGACGCCCCCCGGTCCGAGGTGCCACTCGAGCTCGCCGCCCGCTTCGAGCACCGCCGTCATGCGCGAGTGCACCTCGACCGTCGTTCGCTCGCGCGCGACGACGTGCCCCTCGGTGCCGGTGTCGAGCAGGATCGCGACGGTGCCGAACACCACGACCATCGCGCCGAACGCCAACGTCGCTCGGCGCCACGCGGGCGTGCTCGGATCGTTCGTCCCCATCGCCGCGCGGTGATCCCACGAAGTGGAGCGGAGGTCGAGACGTGGTGATCGACCTGGCTCAACGCGCGCGGCGCCTGCGCGGTTTGCTCCGCGCGGGTGGCGACGTCTGCGTGCGCTCGGAGAGCAAGCCCTCGCGCAGCGCCGCGGCGGCCGGTGGCAGGCGATCGACGCCGCGGTGCGCGACCCGAAGCTCACGCACGATCGGCGTGCGCGCGTCCGGCACGCGCACGAGGAGGCCACGCGCGAGGTCGTCGAGCACCGCGTTCTCGCTCACGAGCGCGACCCCCACGCCCGCGCGCACGTTGCCCTTCACGGCCGCGATCGAGCCGAGCTCCATCACGATCTCCGCGCCGGGGAAGAAACGTTCGAAGATCGCGCGGGTGGTCGCGCCGCGTCGGAAGGTCACGTGCGGGGCCGTCTTCGGATCGACCCCCGGCGCGCACACGAGCACCAGCGGATCCGTGCGCCAGAGATCGTGCTCGACGTCCTGCAGACCTCGGCTCGGCGGCTCCTCGCGCGCGCCCACGCCGCGCTTTCGCGTCCGCGGCTGAACCCGCACGCCTTCGCTCACGATCGCGAGGTCGAGCTCGCCCGCGTGCAGCGCGTCGAGGGCCTCGTCGGTCGTCGTCTCGCGCAAGAGAAAGCGCACGCGCGCGTGCTCGCGACGAAACGCGGCCAGCGTCGGCGGCAGCAAGTACGTGCACGCCGTCGCGCCCGCGCCCACACGCACCTCGCCCGCATGCAGGCCTTCGATCTCTTCGATGGCGCGGCGCGCTTCGTCGATCGCCGCGAGCGCCGCGCGTGCGCGCGAGACGAGCGCTTCGCCGGCGGCGGTCGGGGTCGCGCCGGTGCGCCCGCGGTGGAGCAGCCGCGCCCCGAAGTGCGCTTCGAGCCGTTGCATCGCCGCGGTGAGCGCGGGTTGCGAGAGGTGCGCGCGACGGGCGGCTTCGCGAAACGTGCCGTGCTCCACGATCGCGAGGAACTGCTTCAGCTCGTCCATCATCGTCGCCTCCGCATCCGCGCCTCGCGCTCCGCATCGGTCTCGCCACCGACGCGCGCCGATCGGCGCATCTTCGTGCCCGAGTCGGCGGGTCAGCCGCCGACTTCTGCGCCGTCACGTGATGCGATCGGCGCGCACGCAACGATAGACGAATCGAATCGAAAGCGTAGAAACGTTCGATTGGATGAATGTCTCTTCGAGCCCCAGGATCTCCCCATGAGCTGGCTCGACCCCCTCGCCATCGCGCTCCTCGGCCTCCTCGCGGGAGCGCTCACCACCCTCGCGGGCCTCGGTGGCGGTGTGATGCTCACGCTGGCGCTGGCGCTCCTCTGGGATCCCCAGCGCGCCCTCGCGGTGGCCGCGCCCGCGCTCCTCTTCGGCAACGTGCACCGCCTCTTCCTCTTCCGACGCTTCCTCGAGTGGCGTCCACTCCTGCCCTTCCTCGCGGGCTCGATCCCCGGCGCGCTCCTCGGCGGCTTCGTGGCGGTCGCGCTGCCGGAGACCGCGCTGCGCGTGGTGCTCGTCGCCGCGGTCTCCCTCGCGGTCGCACGCGAGCTCGTGCAGCGCTTCGAGTCGCCGCCGCCCTCGCTCCGCTGGCTCGCGTGGACCCCGTCCGGCGCCGCGATCGTCCCCGTGACCTTCGGGGCGGGCTTGCTCACCGCGACCGGCGGCGCGGGCGCGCTCTTGCTCAGCCCGCTCCTGCTCGCGTGCGGTTTCCGCAACGAACGCTTCGTGGTCGGCGCGTCGGTGATCGCGGTCTCGATCCACCTCGCGCGCATCTCCGCCTACGGCCTCGGTGGGCTCGTCGACCTGGCGGTCCTCCTGGGCAACCTCGTGGGCAAGCGGGTGCGTGCGAGCCTCGACGAGCGCCGCAACACGCAGGTCACGTACGGCGTGATGGTCGCGTGTGTGCTGCTGAGCGTGGTCGGCGTGACGGGATGATCGCGCTCTCGTGAACGTCGCGATCGCGAGCTCGCGATCGCGAATGTCGAACGTGCGTGACCGTGGATCGAAGGACCCCTCTCGCCCGTTCTCGCGCTGCCGTGAGACGCTCGCGCGGTGGACCTCGTCACCGAAGTCGCCGATCGCGCCGCGCGCCGCCTGATCCGTTGGGAGACCGACGCGGTTCGACGGCAAGCGTCCGCGCTCCCACCCGGACCGCTCGCGCCCGAACGCGCGCAGCTCCTCTCGTTCCTGCTCACGCCGGGTCCGTTCTTGCGTGCGTGCCGCGAGCGCTACGGCAAGGTCGTGACGATCCGCGTGACCGGCTTGCCACCGATCGTGCAGTTCAGCGATCCCGACGCCGTCCGCGAGGTGTTCGCGACGGGTGACGACGTGATGCACGCGGGCGAGGCCAACGCGGTGCTCGAGCCCTTCCTCGGCGCGTACTCCGTGCTCGTGCTCGACGGCGCGCGCCATCGCTCGCAGCGGCGCCTCTTGCTCCCACCGTTTCGCGGCGAACGCATGCGCGCGTACGGCGAAGCGATGCGCGACATCACTGCGAGCGCGATCGCGAAGTGGCCCCGTGCGCCCGGAGGTGGCGCGCGTTTCGTGCTGCAACGCGAGACGCAGGCCATCACGCTCGACGTGATCCTGCGCACCGTCTTCGGCATGGAGGACGGCGCCGATCAGGATCGCATGCGCGCGTTGCTCGCGCGGGCGCTGCGCATCCTCGACAACCCGCTCTACATCGTCCGCACCTTCCAGAAGGACTACGGACCGCTCTCGCCGTGGGGGCGTTTTCTCCGTCTGCGCAAGGAGATCTTCCACGAGATGGACGCGCTCGTGGCGCGGCGTCGACGCGAAGGGCTCGGCGACGACATCCTCTCGATGCTGCTCGAGGCGACGCACGAGGACGGCACGCCGATGAGCTCGGAGGAGATCCACGACGAGCTGCTCACGCTCCTCGTGGCGGGCCACGAGACGACCGCGACCGGCATCACGTGGGCGCTGCATCGGCTCTCGATCCACCCCGACGTCCTCGCGCGCGTGCAGGCGGAGCTCGACGAGCGCCTCGGCGCCGCGCCGATCGATCCCGATCGCGTGCGCGAGCTCCCCTACCTCGACGCGGCTTGCAAGGAGACCCTCCGCATCCACCCGGTGATCCCGGGGATCGGTCGTGTGCTGCAGAAGCCCGCGGTGGTCGGCGGGCACGCGCTGCCGGCCGGAGTCGCGGTCGGCTGCAGCATCTACCTCGTGCACTCCGACCCCGACACCTGGCCCGATCCGGAGCGCTTCGATCCCACACGGTTCCTCGACAAGAAGCCGACCCCCTACACCTACTTCCCGTTCGGCGGTGGCCTTCGTCGCTGCATCGGCGAGGCGTTCGCGCTGTACGAGATGCGCATCGTGCTCGCGACGATCCTCCGCGAGCTGGAGCCGGTCGCGGCGGTCACGCACGTCCGCGAGCAGCGCCGCAACATCACGATCACGCCCGCGGGTGGGCTGCCGATCCGGATGCAGCCGCGCGGGATGTGAGGGTCGGCACGGTCGCACGTCGGTCACCTACTCGCTGACCTTGCCGGCGACGTCGCTCCGCGCCCGTGATCGTGGCGCTTTCGTCCCGCGCGATGGGGTGTGGGACGCCTCTCTCGTGTCGGCTTCGGGTCAATCCCGACAAGTGCTGCGCGCATCATGAAGTTCGCTCGCAACCGCCGGAGACCCGTGTATTCTCGAAGCGATGTCCGACGAGGAGCGCGCCGAGCGACCCGGGACGCCGAACGGTCTCGGCGGCTCCGCGCACGCGTCCGACGCGCCGGCGTGGACCCCACCCGGCAAGCAGCTCTCGGAGGCGGTGCTCGACGAGGTCGGGCTGCCGCAGGCGATTCGGCGTGGCAACGGGATCCCGAGCGCGGCTGCGAAGGCGCCTCCCCGGTCGGCTCCGTTGGCGGCTGACCCCGCCGAGGCGGCCGACGCGGGGACACCGCGCAGGTCGGACGCACCGCCCCTCGGTTCGCAGCCACGTGCGCGTCGCATCTCGTTGCCTCCGGTCGACGAGCGGGCGATCGAGTCGCGCGCCGAGGCGAGCGAGCAACGCCCGATCGCCGACGCGCCCGCGCCCGACACGGGGCTCCGACGACGTCCCGGCGAGGTCGCGCCGCGCGTGCCGGGGGTGCCGAGCGTCGAGAAGCCGCGCTCGCCTCGCTTCACGCCGCTCGCCGACGCCCAAGACGTGGCGCGTCGGCGTCGCGGGGTCGATTTGCCGGTCCTCGGCGTCTTCGGTCCCTACGAGATCCTCGGTCGCCTCGCGATGGGCGGCATGGCGGAGATCCTGCTCGCGCGACGTCCGGGCTCGGAGCCGCTCGTCATCAAGAAGATCCTCGCGCAGTACGCGCGCGACGAGGACTTCGTCGAGATGTTCCTCGACGAGGCGCGCATCGGCTCCGCGCTCGATCACCCGAACATCGGCCGCTTCCTCGATTTCGGCGAGATCGATCGCCAGCTCTTCATCGCGATGGAGTGGGTGCACGGCGTCACGCTCGGGCGTCTGATCCGTCGCGCGCGCGACAAGGGTGGCCTCCCGTTCCCGCTCGCGTGCGAGATCGTCGCGCGGGTCGCGGACGCGCTGCACTACGCGCACACCGCGCGCGACGCGGAAGGCAACGTGATGGGGCTCATCCATCGCGACGTCTCGCCGCACAACGTGATGATCGACTTCGACGGCACGGTGAAGCTGCTCGACTTCGGCATCGCGAAGGCGGAGACGCAGGGCCACCACACGCAGGCGGGCGTGGTGAAGGGCAAGTTCGCCTACATGGCGCCCGAGCAGTGCCGCGGGAAGGCGCTCGACTTCCGCATCGACATCTTCGCCCTCGGCGTCGTGCTCTTCGAGTCGCTCACCGGACGCAGCCTCTACCGCCGCGAGACGGAAGCCGCGACGATGCACGCGATCGTCGCCGAGCCGGTGCCCTCGCTGCTCGAGAAGATCCCGAACGCGCCGCGCGAGCTCGAGGCGATCTTGCGCACCGCGCTGCAGAAGGATCCCGCCGCGCGTTTCCCCACCGCGGCCGCGATGCGTGACGTGCTCCAGCAGTACGTGCAGCGCACGAGCGAGGACGTGGGGCCCGCGCGCGTCGCGGGCCTCGTGCAGCAGCTCTTCCGTGACGAGCTCGAAGCGCCGCTCGTCGACTCCACGCCCTTCGGTGCGAGCTACGACCTCGGCACCGGCCGCGGGAGCGCGGACGATCTGCGCAGCGACGAGATGCCTTCGTCGAGCGGAAAGAGCGATCTTCGATCGACGCTCGCGCCGCCGGGCACCGGAGCGCGGCGCGCACGCGTGGACGAGCCCGCGCCCAAGGCGGCTTCCGCGGCGAGCGCCGCGCCGAGGATCGCGTCGGGCGTGGTGTCTTCGAGCGTCGCTGCGTCGAGCGCCCCGTCCAGCGCCCCGTCCAGCGCTGCGTCTTCGACCCCTGCGTCCACGGGCTCCCAACCGTCCGGTGCTGCGTCTTCCGCGTCTTCCGGCGCACCAACCACACCCTCGTCGCCGCCCGAGTCTCGCCTCTCGATGGACGACCTCTTCGGCGACGGTGTGATCGACGACGTCGCGCCGGTCGCGCCCACGATGGAGTCGCCCGCGACGGATCGCGGCCCCACGCCGAAGCCCGCTGCACCGCCCGGCGACGATCCGCTCGGGCTCTTCGCGGATCTTCCGGTCCCCGAGATCGAGGTCGAGATCCCCGACCCGACCCGAGTCCCCGAACCTGCGCCGCGGACCGCGCGAACCTCGGAGCCCACGCGCGCCCCGCTGCGCGCGGAGCGACCGACGACGACATCGACGTCCGAACGGCCCGAGCGTCGTTCCTCCGCGCAGCCCGTCGCGCGCCCGAGCGACGCGCGGCTGAGCGAGACGGGCCGTCGCAGCGTCACTCCGACCCCCGCGCCCGTCGCTCCTGCGCCGGTCGAGGCGGCGCCGAGCCACCGCCTCTGGAAGGTGCTCGCGGCGGTGCTGCTCGTCGCGGTGGTCGCTCTCGGAGGCCTCGCGCTCGCCATCGCGACCGCACCCGCCACGACGTCGCTCACGATCTCCACCGAGCCACCTGGCGCGCCGGTCCGCCTCAACGGGGGCACCGCGGTCCGATCGCCCGCGACCTTCACCGACGTGACGCCCGGTCTGCAGCGTGTGGTGGTCGACGGCACGAACGGACCTCGTTGGGAAGGTTCGATCGAGGTCGAGCCCGGTACCGCGCGCACGCTCCGCATCGTGCTCGAGTGACGACCCGCTCGAGGGACACCGTGCGCTCGAACTACGGTGCGGAACCTGACTCGCCGTAGCCGCGACGAGCGGACGGCAGTACGATTCGCCTCGTGGGTGGGAAGGACGATCCGACGCAGCGGCTCAAGCCGGTGCTCGATCCCGACGCGCTGCTCGAAGCGGCGGGGCTGCCGCGTCCGCCTTCGGCCCCAGGCGTTCGACCGCCGTCGAGCCCCACGATCGCGCGACCCACGGTCGGTCCGCCTCGCGTCGCGCGTCCCGCGCCGCCGACCCCGAGGCCGCCGGAGCCCCCGAAGCCGAGTGTCGCGCCGTCTTCTCGCGACGAGCGCGCGACCCCGCTCGGGTCGCCGAAGGCTGCCGAGCCGCGCCTGCGCGACGACGGAACGATCCCGACGCCGCTGACGAAGGACCCGACCGCCGACGCGCGGGATGCCCGCGCCACCCCGCGCGCTTCTCCGCCCGCGCAAGCCCCTGGCTCGCTCACCGCGTCACGCCCCTCGCCGATCCCCACCGACGTGATCCCGCGCGGGGGCGCGGACCTGCTCCCGGTCATCGGCACCTTCGGCCCCTACGACATCCTCGGGCGCCTCGCGGTCGGCGGCATGGCGGAGGTGCTGCTCGCACGCCCTCACGGCGGCGCGGGTCGCCCGATCGTCGTGAAGAAGATCCTCGCGCACTTCGCGGACGACGACGACTTCCGCGCGATGTTCGAGGACGAAGCGAAGCTCGGGCTCCTGCTCGACCATCCGCACATCGCGCGCTGCACCGACCACGGCTCGGTCGGAGGCCAGGCCTACCTCGAGATGGAGTGGATCGACGGCGTGCCGCTCGGGCGCCTGATCCGTCGCGCCCGCGACCTCGGCGGTGTGTCCGATCGTGTCGCGGTCACCATCGCCGCGCAGGTCGCGGACGCGCTCGATCACGCGCACCGCCTCTGCGACGAGACCGGTCGCGCGCTCCAACTCGTCCACCGCGACGTGTCGCCGCACAACGTGATGATCTCGTACGACGGCGACGTGAAGCTGCTCGACTTCGGCATCGCGAAGGCCGAAGCACGCCAGCACGAGACGCGCGCGGGCGTGGTGAAGGGCAAGTTCGCGTACATGGCGCCCGAGCAGGTGCGCGGCGAGAAGATCGACGCGCGCGCGGACGTGTTCGCGCTCGGCGTGGTGCTCTTCGAGGCGCTGATCGGCAAGAGCCTCTACCGCCGCGAGACCGACGCCGAGACGATGACCGACATCCTCGACGCGCCGGTGCCTTCGCTCGCGGCCTACCGCACGAACCCTTCGAGCGAGCTCGACGCCGTCCTCCGCAAGTCGCTCGCGAAAGAGCCCGCGTCGCGTTTCTCGTCGGCGGCGGCGCTGCGCGACGCGCTGCTCACGTGGCTCCGCGGCCACGGGGGGGTCGCGCGACAAGAAGAGATCGCCGAGCTCGTCGGTCGCTGCTTTGCTGCGGAAGCCGAGCGAGGCCCGCGCGTCGACACCATGCCCTTCGGTCAGAGCGTCGTGCTCGGCGCGCTGCCGCGGACCAGCGAGCCGAGCGGCTCGCGCGAGCTGGAGCTCGAGCTCGGCGAGCTGGATCTCCCGCCGCTCGATCTCGATCGGAAGACCGGCCGCCCGCCCGCGAAGGCGCCCGCGAAGGCCGCGCGTCCTTCGGATCCCTTCGGTGGTCTCGATCTTCCGGATCTGCCGCTCCCCGAGGTCGCGCCCCCACCCGCGCGCGCGCCGCTCGGGTCGCCCGCGGGCTCGTCGCCTACGTCGCCCAGCTCGCCCATGGGGCCGCTCGCGAAGGGCGCGGCTCCGCCGAAGGGCTCGTCCGCGGCTCCGCTCGCGGGCTCGGCGCGCGCTCCCCTCGCCTCACCTTCGTCCCAACGCGGCGCGCCCGCACGCCCCTCGTCGTCTCGCGCGGAGGGTCGCGGTCGAGGAGCCCTCGTCGCGCTCGCCGCGGTGGCGGTGGTCGCGCTCGCGGCGGTCGGCGTCTTCGTGTGGAAGCCGTGGGCGGAGGCGAGCGACGCGCCGTCGACCCCGACCGGTGATCGTGTGACGCCTCTGCCGAGCACCGGCAGCGCGATCCTCGTCGCGAGCACGCCGCCTGGCGCGAACGTGGAGCTCGACGGTGCGCCGCGCGGCGTGACCCCGCTCGAGCTGAACGGCCTCGTGCCCGGCACCTACGTCGTCCGTGTGAGCGCGGAGGGGCACGCGCCCTTCGAGCAGTCGATCACTCTCGGCGAGCGCGCGACGGAGACGGTGATGGCTCGCCTCGAACGCGCGATCGCGATCGACCTCGCGAACGCGGACGGTCTGCTCACCTTCGAGACGCGTCCGCCCGCGGAGGTCTTCGTCGGAGGCAGCACGAGCCTCGGTCGCACGCCGCTGCGTCGCGCCCGCGTGCCGAGCGGCGCGCTCGACGTGGTGCTCGTGGACGCGGACGGCACGCGTCGCCGCACGCGCCTCTCGATCCTGCGCGGCGAAGAGACGCGTGTGTTCCTCGAGCTCTCCGAGCTCGACCGTCAGTGACGCGCGCGACGTGCCCGACGCGCTTCTCGTCGTGATCGCGTCTCTTCCGTACCTCGTGACGGCCCGTGAAGGTCGAGATGACCGAGACGTGAGACCGGATGACCGAGCTCGTGACGCGTTCGATCGCGTCGTCGCTCACCCGCTCACACCTCGCGCAGCCCGAGCTCCTTCATCTTCGTCTGCAGGCTCTTGCGGCTGATCTTCAGCACCTTCGCCGCGTGCGTGACGTTCCACTCGGTCTGCTCGAGCGCCCGCACGATCAGCTCGCGCTCCAGCTTCGCCGTCGCCTCGCGCACGGCTTCCTTCAGGCCCGCGCCCTCCGCGCCCGGCGCGAGCTGCGCGAGCGAGAGCGGCCCGATCGGCGCGAGGGGGGCGACGAGCCCGTCCGGCGTGGGCGCACCGATCGCGGGCGCGTTCTTGCGCAGCTCGGCCGGCAGGTGCGCGACGTCCACCAGCTCACCGTCGCAGAAGAGCATGCATCGCTCGACCACGTTCTCGAGCTCACGGATGTTCCCGCGCCACGCGTGCTTGAGCAGCAGCGCGTGGGCCTCCGGGGTGAAGCCGCGCACTGGCCGCTTCAGCTTCGCGGCGAACTTCTCCACGAAGTGCTCCAGCAGGAGCGGGATGTCGCTCGTGCGCTCGCGCAGCGGCGGCAGGTGCACGTGCACCACGTTGAGCCGGTAGTAGAGGTCCTCGCGGAAGCGCCCCGCGGCGATCTCCTGCTCGAGGTCGCGGTTGGTCGCCGCGATGAGCCGCACGTCGACGCTCAGCGTCTTGATGCCGCCCACGCGCTCGAACTCCTGCTCTTGCAGCGCGCGCAGCAGCTTCACCTGCATGCTCGGCGGGATCTCGCCGATCTCGTCGAGGAAGAGCGTCCCGCGATGCGCGAGCTCGAAGCGGCCGGGTTTGCTCGTCACCGCGCCGGTGAAAGCACCTTTCTCGTAGCCGAAGAGCTCGCTCTCCAGAAGATCCGGCGGAATCGCCGCGCAGTTCACTCGGATGAACGGCTCCTTCTCGCGGCGACTCTGCTCGTGCAACGCCCGCGCGATGAGCTCCTTGCCGGTGCCGCTCTCGCCCGTGATCAACACCGTGCTCGGGGTGTCCGCGACGCGCTCGATGATCTCGTAGACCTGCGCCATCGCCTCGCTCTGACCGATCAGCCGATAGCGTCCGCGCTCCGCGACCTGCACGTCGCGCTGCCGCAGCTCGCGGGTGCGCGCGGCTTTGTCGACGACGTGCCGCAGCTCCTCGCGGTCGAAGGGCTTGGTCACGTAGTCGAACGCGCCGAGCTTCAGCGCTTCGACCGCGGTATCCACCGTGCCGTGCGCGGTGATCATGATCACCGGCACGTCCGGGTGATGCGCGGCCACGTGCTGCAAGAGCTGCATCCCGTCGACCTTCGGCATCCGGAGATCCGTGATGACCACGTCGATGTGGTGATCGTCGAGGGCCGCCACCGCCTCGGCGCCGTCCGCGACCGCGTGCACCTCGTAGCCCTCGCGCTGGAGCTGCGCGGCCAGCACGCGGCGGAGGTTCGGCTCGTCGTCGGCGACCAGGATCTGCTTCATGCCGAGCTCTGCTTCAGGGTGGCGTTTCGTGCGCGGGCGCGAACAAATCGGAAGGCAGCCGACGACCGCTCAGGCGCCGCTCAGGGAACCGTCGGCTGACAGCGACCGCCCTGCGAGACCTCGTCGCCCGGCAGACCGCTGCACAAGAACGTGAACACGCGGCTCTCGCCCGGCGCTCCGAGCACGGGCTCGTAGCGCGGCGACGACGCGGTTCCGGTGCGCGCGAAGGTCACCTCTTCGCCGAGGAGCGCGCCGTCGGCGAGGCCCGCCACGTAGAGCGCGCGCGCGCCGTCCGTCGTCGGTCCGCTCGCGGTGCCGCGCAGGACGAACGCCGCGCCCGTGGAGCCCTCGGGCGTGACGCTGTTCGGCGCGCCGACCAAGAGATCGTTCGTACCGTCGGAGTCCGCGTCGCCGATCGCGAGCGCCGCGCCGAAGCTGTCGCAGCTCGCGTCGGTACCGGTCGGGCACGCGATCGTGGTGGTCGCGGGATCGTCGCTGGTGTCCGTGCTCGTGCAGCCCGCGCCGAGCGTGACTCCGTCGACCGACAGCACACGCACGCCGCTCGAGACGCCGACCGCGACGTCGACCACACCGTCGCCGTCGAGGTCACCGACCGCGAGACCCTGGCCGTCCGCGACCGGCGCGTACGACGAGCGCACGAGCACGTCGTCGAGGCACGCGACCGCGCGCGCGGTGACCACCGCCGGTCCGCCGAGCTCGGGATCCGCGAAGAGACCGACCGCGAGCACGACCACGCGACGCGCGCCCGGCGCGGCCGCGGCCACGAGCACCGCGTCGGAGTCGAGCCCGAAGGCGGCTACGCTCGGTTTCGCCGATGGCAGCCAGGGCGAGATTCCGCTGGCCGCCTTGGGCTGGGCGCGGCTGCGCACGCCGGAGGGCCGCATCGGCGCGGCGGTGAAGGCGGCGGACGACATCCTGAAGC
>CALJLK010000156.1 GCA_937982655.1 uncultured Sandaracinus sp. | reverse complement strand
GGGCTGGCGACAGCCCCTCGGAGGAACTGATGTCGCCTCCGGAGAAACGCACTTTCGTGGTCCACGTGGAGGACCAGCCCGGCGTGCTCGATCGCGTCGCGTCGCTCTTCCGGCGCCGTACCTACAACATCGAGTCGCTCAACGTCGGGGAGACCCACGAGCCGGGCATCTCGCGCATGACGATCGTCTGCGAGGCCAACGCGTCGGTCGCGCGGCGGATCGAGGCGAACCTCTACCGGCTCGTGAACGTGCTGCGCGTCGACGACGTCACGGAGGTTCCCCGCGTCGACCGCAACCTCGCGCTCATCAAGGTGCGCGCGGGCGCGGCAGAGAGACCGCAGGTGCTCCAAATCCTCGCCGCGGTGAACGCGCGCGCGGTCGATCTCGGACCCGATTCGCTCGTCGCGGAGACCACCGGCTCGCAAGAAGAGATCGAGCGACTCGTCTCCGTGCTCGCGCCCTTCGGCATCCTCGAGATGGTGCAGACGGGGCTCGTGTCGATGACGCGTGCGGCGGAGAAGCCACGGCTCTCGCGAGGCCAAGCGGCCTGAGCGCGGGACAGCTTCGGTCGGCTACCGCGGAGTGAGTGCGCGAGAGATTCGCGCACGAAATGCGAACGGCACCCACGCATCGAAGGATGCGTCATGGGTGGGATTCACCCGAGAATCCGCCGAGAATCGCGAAACGAAATCACGAATCACGGGCGCTGCGAGCCCTCTGAATCTTCAGCCAAGCACTTCAGCAGAGAGAGACCATGACGACCATTCGCTACGAGAAGGACGCCGACCTTTCGATCATTCAGGGGAAGAAGGTCGCGATCGTCGGCTACGGCTCGCAGGGCCACGCCCACGCGCTCAACCTCAAGGAGAGCGGGGTCGACGTACGCGTCGGGCTCCGCGCGGGGAGCAAGAGCGCGAAGAAGGCCGAAGTCGCGGGCGTGCCGGTCAAGAGCGTGCGCGAGGCCTGCGAAGAGGCCGACGTGATCATGATCCTCGCGCCGGACACCGCGCAGAAGGCCATTTACCTCGAGGACATCGCGCCGACCCTGAAGAAGGGCGACACCCTGATGTTCGCGCACGGTTTCAACATCCATTTCAAGGCCATCTCGCCGCCGGACTTCGTCGACGTGTCGATGATCGCGCCAAAGAGCCCCGGCCATCGCGTGCGCGAGACCTACCAAGAGGGCGGCGGCGTGCCGGCGCTCCTCGCGGTGCATCAGGACGCGAGCGGCAAGGCCGACGCGCTCGCGCTCAGCTACGCGGCGGCGATCGGCTCCGCGCGCGCGGGCGTGATCAACACGACCTTCGCGGAGGAGACCGAGACGGATCTCTTCGGTGAGCAGGCCGTGCTCTGCGGCGGTGTGTCGGCGCTCGTCAAAGCAGGTTTCGAGACCCTCGTCGACGCGGGGTACCAGCCCGAGGTCGCGTACTTCGAGTGTCTGCACGAGCTCAAGCTCATCGTGGATCTGATGTACCGCGGGGGTCTGAACTACATGCGCTACTCGGTCAGCGACACCGCCGAGTGGGGCGACTACGTGGCGGGCCCGCAGATCATCGGGCCGGAGGCGCGCAAGGCGATGGACGGTCTGCTCGCGTCGATCCGCGACGGCAGCTTCGCGCGCACCTGGATCGCCGAGAACGAAGCCGGCAAACCGAAGTTTCTCGCGACCCGCGCGGCCGAGCAGGAGCACGAGATCGAGCGCGTGGGCGGCAAGCTTCGCGCGATGATGACCTTCGTCGACGCGGTCGAGATCAAGCCCGGCGATTGATCGGCCGCTTCCTCGGGGCCGGGCTGCGCGAGTGGCCCGAGTCCTCTCGCAGGCCGCGTTCCGACGGCCTCCTTCGAAGGAGGGCCCTCCTCTCACCCGTTCTGTCGCCGCCGCTCGATGAGGTCATCCAGCGTGCGACCACGATGACCCGAGACCTTTCACCATGACGAACGACCCGAGCTACGTCCGCATCTTCGACACCACGCTGCGCGATGGAGAGCAGTCGCCCGGCGCGACCATGACCTCCAAAGAGAAGCTCGAGGTGGCCAAGACGCTCTCGCGGCTAGGCGTCGACGTCATCGAGGCGGGCTTCCCGGCCGCGAGCCCGGACGATCTTCGCGCGGTGCGTGCCATCGCGGAGACGGTGGGCCGCGAGCCGGTGATCGGGCGTCCTTCGGCCGAGCCGCCGAGCATCTGCGGGCTCGCGCGCGCCGCGAAGGGCGACCTCGACAAATGCTGGGAGGCCATCGCGCCCGCGAAGCATCCGCGCATCCACACCTTCCTCGCGACCTCGCCGATCCACCGCGAGCACAAGCTCCGCATGAGCAAGGCGGAGGTCGTCGCGAAGGTGCGCGAGATGGTGAGCTACGCACGGAGCCTCTGCGCGGACGTCGAGTTCAGCCCGGAGGACGCGGGCCGCACGGAGATGGAGTTCCTCTACGAGGTGCTCGCGGTCGCGATCGAAGCGGGCGCGACGACCCTCAATATCCCGGACACCGTCGGCTACACGCTGCCGCACGAGTACGGCGAGCGGATCCGCCTGTTGCGGCAGAACGTGCCCGGCATCGAGAAGGTCGTGATCAGCGTGCACTGCCACGACGACCTCGGGCTCGCGACCGCGAACAGCCTCTCCGGCGTGCTGAACGGCGCGCGCCAGGTCGAGGTCGCGATCAACGGTATCGGCGAGCGCGCGGGCAACACGAGCCTGGAAGAGATCGCGATGGCGCTGCACACGCGGCGCGCGCTGCTCGGGCTCACGACCGGCATCGACACCACGCAGCTCACGCGCGCGTCGCGGCTCGTCTCGAAGGTGACGGGTATGGTGGTGCAGCCGAACAAGGCCATCGTCGGGGCCAACGCCTTCGCGCACGAGGCGGGCATCCACCAGGACGGGATGCTGAAGAACGAAGAGACGTACGAGATCATGCGCCCCGAGACGGTGGGCGCGTCGCGCACGCAGCTCGTGCTCGGCAAACACTCGGGGAGGCACGCGTTCGGTGCGCGGCTGGCGGAGCTCGGCTATCCGCTCGACGGCGGCGGTGTCTTCGGTTCGCCGGGGTCATCCGGCGAACAGCTGGAGAAGGCGTTCGCGCGATTCAAGGCGCTCGCGGACAAGAAGAAGCGCATCACGGACGCGGACCTGGTCGCGCTGGTGAGCGACGAGCTCTACCGCGCGCCCGAGCACCTGCGCCTGGACGGTCTGCAGGTCGCGTGCGGCTCGATGGGCCTGCCCACCGCGACGCTGCGCCTCAAGAGCGGCGAGGGCGAGGCCGAGCGGCTGCACGTGCGCGCGTGCGTGGGCACCGGACCGGTCGACGCGGTCTTCAAGGCGATCGATCAGGTCGCGGCGGAGATCGGGCTGCACCCCGACGGAATCGAGCTGCTCGAGTACACGGTGACCTCGGTGACCGAGGGCATCGACGCGCTCGGCGAGGTGAGCGTCCGCGTGCGCAGCAAGGGCGAGGACGACGACCAGCTCAACCCGCAGCGCGAGGACACGCAGCAGCGCGTCTACCACGGCCACGGGACCGACACCGACATCATCGTGGCGAGCGCGAAGGCATATCTGTCCGCGCTCAACCGCCTCGTGGCCGCGAAGGCCGCGAGCGAGAAGGCGGCCTGAGCGCGCGTGCTCTCTCGACTTCGACTCCTCGAGACCAACATGAAAACTCTCTTCGACAAGGTTTGGGATTCCCACGTGGTCGCCGAAGATCCCGGCGCACCCGCGGTCATCTACGTCGACCTGCACCTCGTGCACGAGGTCACCTCGCCGCAAGCCTTCACGGGTCTGCGCGAGCGCGGCCTGAAGGTGCGCCGTCCCGAGCGCACGAAGGCGACGATGGATCACTCGACGCCGACCCGGAAAGGCAGCGACGGGCGCTTCGTCTTCGTGGACGCGCAGAACGAGGCGCAGCTCGAGGTGTTGCGGAAGAACTGCGCCGACTTCGGCATCGAGCTCTTCGCGCTCGGCGAGGCGAGCAACGGCATCGTGCACGTGGTGGGGCCGGAGCGCGGGCTCACGCACCCGGGCATGACGATCGTCTGCGGCGACAGCCACACCTCGACCCACGGCGCGTTCGGTGCGCTCGCGTTCGGCATCGGCACCTCGCAGGTCGAGCACGTGCTCGCGACGCAGTGTCTCTTGCACGCGCGGCCGAAGACCTTCCGCGTGACCTTCGAGGGAACCCCGGGCCTCGGCGTGAGCGCCAAGGACTTGATCCTCGCATTGATCGCGGAGATCGGGGTCGGAGGCGCCACCGGTCACGTGCTCGAATACGCGGGAGACGCGATCCGCGCGCTCGACATGGAAGGCCGAATGACGGTCTGCAACATGAGCATCGAGGCAGGCGCGAAAGCGGGAATGATCGCGCCGGACGACGTGACGTTCCAATACCTCGCGGGCCGCGATCGTGCGCCGAACGGAGCGGACTTCGACGCCGCGGTGCAGGCGTGGAAGACGCTCCCCACCGACGAAGGCGCGCGTTTCGATCGTGAGCTCCGCATCGACGCGGCCGCGCTCGTTCCGCGGCTGACCTGGGGCACCAACCCGGGCATGGGCGTGGCGATCGACCAGCCCGTGCCGGATCCCGCGCAGATGCAGGACGCGCAGGCGCGCGAGGCCACGCAGAAGGCGCTGACGTACATGGGCCTCGAGGCGGGCAAGCCGCTGCTCGGGCGTGGCGTCGACGTGGTCTTCATCGGCAGCTGCACCAACTCGCGCATCTCGGATCTGCGCGCGGCGGCGAAGATCTTCGAAGGCCGCAAGGTCGCGAGCGGGGTGCGCGCGCTCGTGGTGCCGGGCAGCTACGACGTGAAGAAGCAGGCGGAGGCCGAGGGCCTGCACCGCGTCTTCGAAGCGGCCGGCGCGGAGTGGCGCGAGCCCGGCTGCTCGATGTGCATCGCGATGAACGGCGATCAGATCGAGCCGGGTCAGGTCGCGGTCAGCACGAGCAACCGCAACTTCGAGGGTCGCCAAGGCAAGGGCGGCCGGACCCTGTTGGCCTCGCCGTTCACCGCCGCCGCCGCCGCCGTCACGGGCAAGGTCACCGACCCGAGGACGCTTCTTTCCTGACGCGTCGGTCGACCGGCGCGCGGATGTCGCCACGGTCGCGGACTCGAACACCTCACGGTCGCCGACGCTTCGACCGATCTCGACGCTCCTTCAATCGCTCTTTTCCGACTCCGAGCTCGCCATGGAACCTCTCCGTCCCTTCTCCTCCCGCGTGCTTCCTCTGATCGTCGACGACGTCGACACCGATCAGATCATCCCGGCGCGTTTCCTCAAGGTCACCGACAAGGTCGGCCTCGGGAAGAAGCTCTTCTCGGACTGGCGCTACGAGGCGGACGGCTCGCCCAAGCCGGGCTTCCCGCTCAACGACCCGAAGCACGCGGGCGCCCAGGTTCTGCTCGCGGGGCACAACTTCGGCTGCGGATCCTCGCGCGAGCACGCGCCTTGGTCGCTCGTCGACTACGGCTTCCGCGCGGTGATCGCGACGAGCTTCGCGGACATCTTCGGCGGCAACGCGCTCAAGAACGGGCTGCTCCCGATCGTGCTCGAGCCGGCGCTGCACGCGGAGCTGCGGGCGGCGGTGGAGGCCGACCCGAACGTGGAGATCCACGTGGACCTCGCGTCCCAGACGGTGACCCTGCCGAGCGGCAAGAGCGCGAGCTTCCCGGTGGACCCCTTCGCCAAGACCATGCTGCTCGAAGGCGTCGACGAGCTCGGCTACCTGCTGGCCAAAGACGACGCCATCGCGGCCTTCGAGGCCCGTCGTGCCTGATCGCGAGACCTCGCGACCGTCAGCGCGCCCGAGGCCCACGACGCCGCTCGTGGGGACGCCGACGGATCTCCACCTCTACGACACCACGCTGCGCGACGGAACCCAGCGCGAGGGGCTCTCGCTCTCGGTCGACGACAAGCTCCGCATCGCGGAGCGCCTGGGCGCGTTCGGCATGCGCTTCGTCGAGGCCGGCTGGCCGGGCAGCAACCCGAAGGACGCCGCGTTCTTCGCGCGCGCGAAGGGTCGCCGCTTCGGTGACGCCACGATCGTCGCGTTCGGATCCACCGCGCGCCCCGGCATCGCGCCCGACGACGACCTGCAGCTCCGCGCGCTCCTCGACGCGGAGACGAGCGTCGTCACCATCTTCGGCAAGTCGTGGACGCGGCACGTGGAGGACGTGCTGCTGACCACGCGCGACGAGAACCTCCGCATGATCGAGCGCAGCGTCGCGTTCCTGCGCGCGCGTGGTCGCCGCGTGATCTACGACGCGGAGCACTTCTTCGACGGCTACGCGACCGATCGTGACTACGCGCTCGCGACGCTTCGGGCCGCGCAGGACGGAGGCGCGGAGACGCTCGTGCTCTGCGACACCAACGGCGGCTCGTTGCCCTGGACGATCGACGAGGTGGTGCGCGACGTGCGCCGCTCGCTGACCGCGCCGATCGGCGTGCACTGTCACGATGACTCCGGCTGCGCGGTCGCCAACAGCCTCGCCGCGGTGCGCGCGGGCGCGACGCAGGTGCAGGGAACCGTCAACGGCTACGGCGAGCGCTGTGGAAACGCGAACCTGCTCACGGTGGCCGCGGACCTGGAGCTCAAGCTCGGCCGGCGCTGTCTGCCGGAAGGCAAGCTCGCGGAGCTCACGTCGCTCTCGCGTTTCGTCGCGGACCTCGCGAACCTGCCTCCCGACGCGCACGCGCCCTACGTGGGCAAGAGCGCGTTCGCCCACAAGGGGGGGGTGCACGTGAGCGCGATCCGGCGCGACGCGGGCAGCTACCAGCACGTGGAGCCGGAGCTCGTGGGCAACGAATGCCGCGTGGTGGTCAGCGAGCTCTCCGGGAAGAGCAACGTGCTCTCGAAGGCGGAGGAGCTCGGGTTGCGCGTCGAAGGTGGGGAAGGGCGCGTGCTCGAGACCATCAAGGAGCGCGAGGCGCGCGGCTACTCGTACGAGGCGGCCGAGGCTTCGGTCGCGCTCTTGGTCGAGCGTCAGCGCGCGGACTACGCGCCGCCCTTCGTGGTGCTCGACTACCGAACCGGCGTCGCGCGTCGTCGCGGCACCGCGCCCTGGAGCGAAGCGACGGTGAAGGTCGCGCTCGGCACGAACGACGAGGACGTGCGCGTGTCGGCGGGCGAAGGCAGCGGTCCGGTGGCGGCCCTCGACGTCGCGCTGCGCGAGGCGCTCAAGTCGGCGTACCCCGCGCTCGAGAAGATCCACCTCGTCGACTACAAGGTCCGCATCCTCGACGGACACGACGGCACCGACGCGACGACGCGGGTGTTGCTCGAGTGCGAGCGCGACGGAATCCGCTGGAGCACGGTCGGGGCGAGCAAGAACATCGTGGAGGCCTCCCTCGAAGCGCTCGTCGACGGCTACGAGTACGGCCTCCGTCACTTCCCCGAGGCGCCTTCCGTCACGAGCGCCGCGAGCGCGGTCGCGAGCGCGGATTGAGCTCGACAAGAGCTTCACCTCGCGAAGAACGCGCTAACTGAATCCCGCCCCCAAAGCCGATTGATCACGACGGAAACCCGAATGAGACAACGCATCGTCCTCCTCCCCGGCGACGGCATCGGCGTCGAGATCGTGGCCGCGACCCGCAAGGTGCTCGACGCGCTCGCCGCCTCGCACGGGCTCGACTTCGAGTTCCAGGAGCGCCTGATCGGCGGCGCCGCGATCGACGCGGTGGGTGATCCGCTGCCCGAGGTCAGCCTCGACGCGTGCCGAGGCGCGGACGCGATCCTGCTCGGCGCGGTGGGCGGCCCGAAGTGGGACGATCCGAAGGCGAAGATTCGCCCCGAGCAGGGTCTGCTGCGCATCCGCAAGGCGCTCGGCCTCTACGCGAACCTCCGCCCGGTGAAGGCGTGGCCTGCGCTCCTCGACGCCTCGCCGCTGCGGCGCGAGCGCATCGAGAACGTCGACCTGCTCTTCGTCCGCGAGCTCACGGGCGGCATCTACTTCGGTGAGCCGCGCGAAGAGGGCAGCGAGCGCGCGCTCGACACGATGGTCTACACGCGCCCCGAGGTGGAGCGTGTGGTGGAGATCGCGTTCCGGCTCGCGGCGGAGCGCAAGAAGAAGGTGACCAGCATCGACAAGGCGAACGTGCTCGCGTCGATGCGCCTCTGGCGCCAGGTCGCGATCGACGTCGGCGCGCGGCACCCGGAGATCAAGCTCGAGCACCAGCTCGTCGACTCGATGGCGATGCGCCTCGTCACCGATCCCGCGTCCTTCGACGTGATCGTCGCGGGCAACATGTTCGGCGACATCCTCTCCGACGAGGGCGCGGTGCTCACCGGCACCCTCGGCCTGCTTCCCTCGGCCTCGCTGGGCGATCCGGGCACGCCGGGCCTCTACGAGCCCATCCACGGCAGCGCGCCCGACATCGCGGGGAAGGGCGTCGCGAACCCCGTCGCCACGGTGCTCAGCGCCGCGATGATGCTCCGCCTCTCGCTCGGTCGCGCCGAAGCGGCCGCCGCGCTGGAGGCCGCGGTGGAGCGTGCGATCCGCGACACCCGAACCCGCGACCTCGGAGGCAAAGCCTCCACCGTCGAGATGGCCGACGCGATCGTCGCCGCCATCGAAGCGTGACCGCTCCCCGAACGCTCACTTCTCTGCCGCACTTCCGCGAACCCTCGAGCTCGAGCCATGACCGACACCGACACGACCCACACGCGCAAACAGGCCAAGCCCGAGCGGCGCCCCGTCACGCCCTACTTCGATTTGAAGAAGGATCCGAGCGGTCGGCGCTACATGGAGGTGAAGCTTCGCGGCATCGCGCTCTTGCGCCTCGTGCTCTCCAACAAGGGCACCGCGTTCACGCAAGAGGAGCGCATCTCGCTCGAGCTCGACGGATTGTTGCCGCCGCAGGTCGAGACGCTCTCCGATCAGATCGCGCGCGTCTACGAGGGCTTCCGCACCGCGCCCTCCGATCTCGCGAAGTACCAGTTCCTGCGCGAGATCCAGGAGCGGCAGGAGATCCTCTTCTACGCGCTGCTCGAGCAACACCTCGAGGAGATGTTGCCCATCGTCTACACGCCGACCGTCGGCAAGGCGGTGCAGCAGTTCAGCCACATCTACCAGACGCCGCGCGGGCTCTCGTTCTCGCCCATCAACATCCACCGCGCCGAGCGCACGGTGCAGAGCTACCCGATGGACGACGTGCGCATGATCGTCGTCACCGACTCGTCGGCCATCCTCGGCATCGGCGATCAGGGCTACGGCGGCCTCGCGATCCCGATCGGCAAGCTCGCGCTCTACACCGTCGCGGGCGGCGTCAGCCCCTTCCACACCATGCCCGTCGCGCTCGACGTGGGCACCGACCGCATCGACCTCATCAACGACCCGCGTTACCTCGGCGTGCGTCAGCGGCGCCTGCGCGGCGCGGATTACGACGACTTCGTCGATCGCTTCGTCACCGCGATCAAGCACCGCTGGCCCAAGGCCGTCATCCAGTGGGAGGACCTCTCGAAGACGGCGGCCTTCGAGGTGCTCGAGCGCTATCGCGACGTCACGCCGAGCTTCAACGACGACATCCAAGGCACCGGCGCGGTGGCCCTCGCGGGCGTGCTCCAAGCGTGCGAGCTCGAAGGCGAGTCGATCGCGGATCACACCTTCGTGATCCACGGCGCGGGCGCGGGCGGCGTGGGCGTCGCGCAGGCGATCGTCGACGGCCTGATGGGCGCGGGGCTCTCGAAGGAAGACGCGCACGCGAAGGTCTTCGTGCTCGACAGCCGCGGGCTCTTGATCGAAGGCCGCAGCGTCGAGGCCTACAAGCAGCCCTTCGTGCAGCCCAAGACGCGCGTCGCGGATTGGAAGACCGAGAGCGGCACGCCCGATCTGCTCGAGACGGTGATCCACAGCGGCGCCACCGTGCTCCTCGGTCTCTCGGGTCAGCCCGGCGCGTTCGACGAGCCGGTGGTGCGCGCGTGCGCCGCGAACTGCGAGCGCCCGATCGTCTTCCCGCTCTCGAACCCGACCACCAGCAGCGAAGCGCATCCCGCCGAGGTGCTCGCGTGGACGGATGGCAAGGCGCGCGTCGCGACCGGCTCGCCCTTCGGCGACGTGCGCTACGAGGGCAAGACGCAGATCGTCGGTCAGGGCAACAACGCCTTCATCTTCCCCGGCCTCGGCATGGGCGCGATCCTCGCGGACGCGAAGAAGGTGACCGACGGTATGGTGCGCGCGGCGGCCTACGCGCTCGCGGCGTACACGAAGGAGCGCTACACGACCGAGCGCCGCATCTACCCGCCGGTGAGCGATCTCCAGGAGACCTCGCGGCGCGTGGCGGCCGCGGTGATCCTCGCCGCGATCGAGGATGGCGTCGCGCAGAAGGCGAACCTTCCGAGCACGCCCGAAGCGGTGCGCGCGTACGTGGAGGAGCGCTTCTGGAAGCCGGAGTACCTGCCCTTCGTGGGCGGGTGAGCGTTCGGTGGTGATCGCTCAGGTCGTGATTCGGCCGTCGGTGTTCGTCGGGTGACCGTCCGCCGCTCGCGTACGAGGCGATCGTCCGCGGAGCGACCGTCCGTGAGGTGATCGTCCGCGGAGCGATCGTCCGTGCGGTGTCGTTCAGGGGCTCGACCGATCGCGCGATGACCCTCGAGCGGCGCGGCGTCGTCGCGTCCACGCGGCGAGAGCGAGGAGCGCGAAGGCGCCGTCGCCCGCGCTCGTCGCCCTGCAGCCGCAGCCACCGCTCATGTCGGATCCCTCGTCGCCACCGTCCGCCCGCACCCCGCCGTCGACGTTCGGTCCGCCGTCGGGCCGCGGCGGAGGCGGCGGAGGGGCGCGGAGCAACCACGCGACGGTTCGCCGGACGACCGTCTCGTTGCCCGCGAGGTCGGACACGCGAGCGCGCACCTCGACCTCGGGATCCGAGAGCGGCGCATCGAGCGTCACGCGCACCACGCCGTGCGCGTCTGCGGGCACCGAGAGATCCGTCGCGCACGCCTCGCCTTCGAGCACGCAGAGCTCGAGCGAGCCGACGTCGACGCCCTCACCGAGATCGACGGTGCCGACGTGCAGCGCGGTCACGCGATCACCGTCGACCGTGGCGGCGAGATGGAGCGTGGGCCGCTGAGTGTCGCGTCGCTCCATCGGGCCCCCGGCCGCGCCGATGTCGATCCAGCGCGCGAGCACGCCGAGCTCTTCGGCGGTGATCTCCGTCTCGTGCGCGACGCCGAAGTCGATGTCGCGCACCTCGGGGCGATCCGCGTCGCCGTAGGTCGCGTCGGTGCGCCCGTCGGTGCGCGCGCCCGCGGCCTTTGCCCCGCCCGG
>CALJLK010000155.1 GCA_937982655.1 uncultured Sandaracinus sp. | reverse complement strand
CGACGTGAGAGCGCGACGTGAGAGCGCGACGTGAGAGCGCGACGTGAGAGCGCGAGCCCGTTCGCGATACCCTCGGCGCCGTGACGGCTTCGTCCACGGCATCGTCCAGCGCCACCTCGTCCGTACGCGCCTCCCCGCGCGACGCGTTTCGTCTCCGCGCCCGCTTCGCGCTCGGCGCGCTCGCGACCTTGCTCGCGATCAACAACGCCCTCCCCTACTTCGGCCTGCGCGACGACTCCTGCCAGGCGATGTTCTCTTCGCTCCATTGGGAAGCGGACGGCAACAACCACCTCTTCTTGCCGCAGCGCATGCTCAGCGATCTCTGGCGCGGCTGGAACGACGTGCGCGCGGAGGTGGTGAGCGCGCGACCGCTCGACGCGCACGAGCAGGATCTCCTGCGCTGGCTGAACCAAGAGAACCGTCAGCTCAACACCGAGGCCACGCGCGCCGTGATCTCGCAGCTCTGCGCTCGCGGCCACCGCGTGAAGCTCCGCTACCGCCATCCGGACGAGGCGACGCCGCGCACGACCGGCGACGCGTGCGCGGTCCCCGAGCTCAGCGAGCCCCATGCGTGGATCCCGGTGCGCCTCTACGAGACGGATGGTCCATCGCCCTGAGCACGCTCGCCCCGAGCTCACTCACCCGCCCTCACGTCGCCCCGCCCTCACTCACCCGAGCTCACGTCGCCCGCGCGCCTCGATCGCGGGAGGGATCGTTCGTCGTCACGCCGACGCGTTCGAGCGCCTCTCGAAGCTGGGGCACCGAGAACGGCTTCTGAATCGCGGTGCACTTCGAGTCGCTCGCGGGCGCGGTCGCGTGATAGCCGCTGCACAACACCACGGGCAGCGCCGGATGCGTCTGTCGAATCTTGGCGAGCACCTCGTGCCCGTCTTGTCCGGGCATCGTGAGGTCGAGCAGTACGACCGCGACCTCGACGCCGGCCTCCAACATCGCGAGCGCGTCGGCGCCGTTCGAGAACTCGCGCGGCTCGAGCCCGATGCGACGCAGCACGCGCGACAACGCGGTGCGAACCATACGCTCGTCGTCCACGACGAGCGCGATGGGCTGTTGATCGGTCGGAGCCATCGAGGATTCCTCCACTGGCGCGGGTTGCTCGCGTGCGAGCGCCGCGAAGCTCAGGGTGAACGTCGTGCCTTCGCCTGGAGCGCTGCGCAGCGACAGTCCTCCGCGGTGCGCGCGTAAGGTCTCCAGCATCGCCGACAACCCGAGCCCACGGCCCTCGGGCTTCGTCGTGAAGAAAGGCTCGAAGATTCGCGCGCGCACCGTCGCGTCCATCCCCACTCCGTCGTCCTCCACCTGCAGCACGACGTAGCGCCCCGGAGGCAAGGGGGGATCGTCCGCCGTGGCGCCGCTCGACGCCGACGCGCGGTCCTCGGCCCAGACCTTCACGCGGATCTTCCCGCGCGCGCCGACCGCGTCGATCGCGTTCGTCAGCAGGTTCATCATCACCTGCTGGAGCTGCGCCGCGTCGGCTTCGATCGGCGGGATCTCGCTCGCGACCTCGACGTCGACCACCACCTCGTCGGGCGCCGAGGAGCCGAGCAGTCGCGCCGTCTCTCGCGCGAGCTCCCCGAGATCCATCTGACTCACCGCGAACCGCCCGCGACCGCTCGCCGCGAGCAAGCGCGAGGTCAGCGTCGCTCCACGCGCCACCGCGTCGTCGACATCCGCCAGTGCGCGATCGGCGGCCGAGCCGGGTGGCACCGCGGCGCGGGCGCTCTCCGCGTTGCTGCGAATGACGGCGAGCAAGTTGTTCACGTCGTGCGCGACACCACCTGCGACGAGACCCACCGTCTCGATCTGCCGACGCTTCTCGAGCGCACTCTCAGCCTTTCGGTGCTCGGTGACGTCCATGTGGGAGCCGACCATCCGCACTACGCGGCCGCTCGCGTCGCGCTGACCGACGCCACGTGAGCGCAACGTGCGGAACGACCCGTCCTTCGCGCGCATGCGCAGCTCGACGTCGTACTCGGAGATCCGGCCTTCGAGGTACTCGTCGACGACCGCCTTCACGTGGGCACGGTCGTCGGGGTGCAACAGCTTCTCCCACTTCGAGATGTCGAAGTCGGTCGTCAGCTCCCCCTCCGCGTAGCCGAGCTGCTCCTCGAAGCGAGGCGACAGCCAAGCCTCCCCCGTCACGACGTTCCAATCCCAGATGCCGTCTTGATTCGCGCGGAGCGCGAGGTTCCAGCGCTCGGCCACCCGTCGCGTCTCTTCGAGCGACGCCGCCAGCTCCTCGCGCAGTCGGCCCTCCGATTCCGCGTGGCGCCGTCGCTCCTCGAGCTCTTGCGGGATCCACCGACGCACCACGACGCCGAGGACGCTCAGCGCGACGATCGTGTTGAGGATCTTCGGGAGGATCAGCCGCGCGGGCTCCTGGAGCCACGCGCCGAGCTTCACGAAGGCGATGTCGTACTGAGCCGCCCAAACCGTGCCGAAGTAGAAGCTCTCGAACGCGCTCTTGAACGCGTCGAGCGCCAGCACGGCCAGCAAGGTCGCGACGAGCCGGTCTGCGCGACGTGCGGTCCGCAAGCCGCGCAGATAGAGCACGAACGCGACCGACCAAAGCAGCGCGAGCACTGCGTAGTTCACGACCGTGAGATACGCGATCACCGTCGAGTCCACACGAACCCCCAGCGGCGCGTGCCGCTTCGGGAGGGTACGACCAAGCGCGTTCCGCGTGCGAACGATCCGCGGCTCGTCGTCACGGCGGACGTTCGTGGCGAGGCGACGGTATCCTCTCCGCCGTGCTCCGCTCCCCGGTCCACTCCTGGACGACGCGCTCGTTCCGCCCCATGCGCGACGTGAGCGTCGACGGCCGCTTGCGCGCGACCGCGCTCCTCCTGCCGATGGCGCTGCTCGGGCATACCCTGCAGCTCCTCGGCGAGGACACGCCGTGGGCGCCGCACGCGTGGGCGCGCTACTGGCGCACGCCGGGCTGGCACCTCTACCTGCCGCCGTGGTCGATCGTCGCGATCGCGGTCGCGCTGATCGTCAGCGCGCTCGGCCTCGCGATCCGTCGTACGCGGCCGTGGCTCGCGGCCGTGATCGTGAGCTACGTCGCGCACTACCTCACGTACCCCTACCGCATCCGCAACCACATGACGCTCATGCTCGCGTCGCTGGTCGCGATCGCGATCGTGTGGGTCATCGGCGCGAGCCTGCGCGAAGGCGGGCGACGTTTGATCGATCTGCGTGGTCGAGGCGCAGCACCGCGGCTCGTGGATCGGCACGCGGTGCGCGGCGTCGCGGCGGTGCTCTGCGTGACGTACTTCTATGCGGGTCTGCACAAGACCAACGAAGGATTCCTCGCGTTCGACGAGGGATCCGCGGCCTTCCGGGGTACGACCGACTTTTGGATCTGGGGTGACCTCGGCTCCGTCGCACCCACCTGGGCGATCGCGATCGCGACCTACGGCACGCTCGTCGTGGAGTACGCCTTCCCGATCGTCGCGCTCTTCGTGCCGCGCCTCACCATCCCGTGCGTGATCGGGCTGATGTGCTTCCACTTCCCGCACGTCGCGGTGATGAACGTCGCCGACTACCCGATGCTCGCGAGCGCGTTCTACCCCGCGCTCTTCACCGCCGCGCGCTGGCGCCTGCTCGAGCGCGAGCTCTACGCGCCCTCGCGCTGGAACGTGGCGGGCGCGGTGATCGGCATGGGCGCGCAGCTCTGGTGGATGCCGTGGTGGGGTGAGCTGACGATCTTCGGGATCGGCGTGATGGCGATCTGGGGCTGGTGGATCGGCTCGATGCTGCGGCTCCACTACGTCGCCGCCGCGCGACCGAAGGGAGCACGCATGGCGGCTGAGGTCGCCGTCAGGTGACCTCGCCAGCAATCCCGTGGCGTAGGCGACGCAGCCCCACCGCGCCGACCAAGCCGAGCCAACCCAGCGAGAGCCCGACCCCGATCGCGAAGGTGCCGACGTAGCCGAGCTCGTCCGCGAGCCAGCCGGACGCGAGCGAGGCCGGCATCTTGCCGAGCACCTCGACCGCGGCGAGGAAGGTGAAGTGGCTCGCGCCGATCCGCGGATCGACGCGCCACATCATGAACGCGAACATCACCGTCGTGAGCATCCCTCCGCCGAAGTGCTCCGCGAGCGAGACGGAGATCACCGCAGCGGGGCTCGGCTCACCGACGATCGACAGGCCGAGCTCGAGCGCGAGCGGGATCGATCGGATCGCGCCGACGAGCACGAGCGCGCGCACCAGCGGGACCCGCGTCGCGACGAGCCCCCCGAGCACCGAGCCCGTGACCGACGCGCCCATCCCGTAGCCGCCGAGCCAGAGCCCGAGCGTCTCGCGCGAGTAGCCCGCGTCGACGAGGAACATCGAGAACATCGGATCGATCACCGACTCGCCGGTCTTGTAGGTCGCGACGATCGCGAGCACGAGCCAGGTGCCAGGGCGCTTCAACGTCGACGCGAGCGCGGCGAGCACACCGGTCAGCTTCTCCGGCGCTTCCTGCGACGCGCGCGGCGGTGGCTCCCGCACGAAGAGCACGAGCCCGAGCGCCACGAGCACGAGCGCACCCATCGCGACGAAGTGTCCGGACCAGCCGATCCACTGGCTCGCCCACGTGAGCAGACCACCGCCGATCAACATCCCGCCCTTGAAGCCGACGACCTGGATCGTGTTGCCGAGCGCGAGCGAGCGCTGCACCGCGCCGCCTTCGTCGCGCAGCAGATCGACCGCGAGCCCGTCGACCGCGACGTCGAGGGTGGCCGCGAAGAGGTTCATCAGCAGCACGAGCACGAGCAAGGGCTCGAGCGCGCGACCTCCGCCCGGCGGGAAGAGCGCGGTGACGAAGCACGCGCCCGCGAGCAGCACCTGCATCGGCACGATCCAGGAGCGACGTCGTCCGAAGCGCGCCGATCCGTAGCGATCGACGAGCGGCGACCAGAGCGCCTTGAGCAGCCATGGCGCCGCGAGCGCACCCGCGAGGCCGATGGCCGTGAGCGACACGCCTTCGCTGCGCAGGTAGAGCCCGAGCGCGGAGGCTTGGAAGCCGAAGGGCAGCCCCTGCACGACGTAGAGCACGCCGAGCACGACGTACGCGTGCTTCATCGCCCGCTCCGACGAACGTCGCGGCGACGCGCGGGCCGACGCGCCATGTTCGAGCGAGCACGAAGCACGCTGCGACGAAGCGTGGAGCACAACCCCGTCGTCGTCGGCTCCACGCGCATCGCGGCGCTCACTCGAAGAACGTGACCTTGCCCGTCTCCATCGCGTACATCGCGCCCACGATGCGGAGCTCGCCCGCCTCCTCCATCGCGCGGAGGATCGGGCTCTTGTCGCGAATGGCGGCGACGTTGAGGCGCACGTTTTCTTCGGCGACGTGATGCACGAGCGCGTCGTTCTTGCTCGAGCGCGGCCCATCGACGCCCTGCACTGCGTCCACCGCGGGCTGGAGGCTCTGCAGCAGCGCGGTGAGGTTGCCCAGCTCCACGCGATCGATCGCGCCTTTGATCGCGCCGCAGCTCTCGTGGCCGAGCACCACGATCAGCTTCGAGCCCGACACCTTGCACGCGAACTCCATGCTGCCGAGCAGGTCGACGTTCACGAAGTTCCCCGCGATGCGGCCCACGAAGATGTCGCCGATGCCGCGGTCGAAGACGTCCTCCACCGGGATGCGCGAGTCGACGCAGGAGAGGATGAACGCCTTGGGGAACTGACCCGCGGCGGCGAGACGGACCTGCTCGCGGTGATCGCGGTGCGTGACGTCGCCCTCCACGAAGCGCGCGTTGCCTTCTTTCAAGATCGCGAGCACCGCGTCCGGCGTCAGGGCGGCTTGTTCTTCCTTCGTGAGGATCGTGTCGATCGGCTCGTCCTTCATCGTCGGCTCTCCTGCTGTGCGTGCCCTCGGGAGCGCGAAGAGATACCAGAGCCCGCGGGCGGAACGAAGAGGCGGCGCGTCCGACGCCCGAGGCCGGGAGGAGGACGTCGGTCGAGCACCGGCGTTCGTTCGAACGTTCGCTCGCTCGCACGATGGGGCGCGCTTCCACCGAGCGCGTTCCCGCCGTACGGTCGCGCGCATGGAGCAGCAGCCCCTCGCGGTGATCGGCCTCGGCTACGC
>CALJLK010000154.1 GCA_937982655.1 uncultured Sandaracinus sp. | reverse complement strand
CGCGAAGCCACGGGCGGGGGCAGTGGCGGCGACGGCCTTCGAGCCGAGCACGGGCGCGCGCTTCGGAGGGGGCGCGGGGGCGGGGCGCGGCGCGGCCCGTGGGGGCTCGGGGAGCGGCGCGGCGCGGGGCACCGTGCGGGCCTCCGGCATGCGGGGCTCGGGGACGGCGGCGCGCACCGTCGCGGGCTCGAGCGCGGAGGGGCGCTCGGACGGGGCCACGCGCTCGGCGGTCGTGAAGTCGTCCTCGTCGTCGTCGTTCCCGCCCGACGTCCCTTCGTCGCGGGCGAGCTTGGCCAGGCGCGTCGCGCGCTCGTGGAGGCGCTGCACCTCCGGATCGATCGCGCCCAAGGCCCGCGCGCGTGCGAGCACCTTCTGCGCTCGATCGGGATCCCCGCGTCGCAGGAGCACTTCGCCGAGCCACCGGTAGGGGTCCGGGTGGCCGGCGTCGATCCGCGCGGCTTGGAGCAACGTCTTCTGAGCACGAAGGAGATCACCACGCGCCATCCACGCGCGCCCGGCGATCACCATCGCGTCCACGTCTTTGGGCTGCGTTCCGAGCTGGACTCCGACGACCTCGAGGGCCTCTCCGGCGCGCTCCGCCGCGAGAAGCGAGGACGCGAGAGTGCTCGCGTCCTCGCTCTTGGGGTCCAACCGAAAGCGAAGCAGCCGCGCATCGAGGTTCCCGGCCGACATGCGGCGGCGATGATATCAGCGACGGGTGAAAGACCGTGACATCTTTCGGCACGGACTCGGTCGAGGGAGAAAGGGCCGTACGAGCGCGTCCGGCCCATCCCGACCGCGTCACGCGTTCGACCCGTGGTAGCCTCGCGCGCCGCGTTCCGCGAAACGCACCACACGCCCCGTCGAGGGGTGGCTTCGGAGAGACATGACTCGACGCCTTCGACGGACTTGCCTGCTCGCGCTCCTCCTCTCCTTCGCGTTCGGCTGCGGCGACGAGCCCGCGCCGACCACGGAGCCGACTCCCGCCGTGGAACCGCCAGCCGTCGAGCCGACTCCCGCGCCGACGCCCCCGGCGGATCCGAACGAAGCGTGCGCGCGCGTGGTGGTGGTGGCGTGGCAAGGCGCGACCGCCGCGCCGGCCGAGATCACGCGGAGCAAGGACGAGGCGCGTGCACGAGCGGAGGCGCTGCTCGCGCGCGTGAACGGGGGCGAGGACCTCGCCGCGGTCGCGAGCACGGAGAGCGACGCGCCGTCGAGTCGGGCGCGCGGCGGTGCCATCGGGACGTTCGTGCGCGACGAGTGGCCGGAGCTCTTCGCACCGCTGAAGGAGCCGCTCTTCGCAGCCGCGATCGGCGCGCGCACGCCCGTCGTCGAGGCGCCGTTCGGCTGGGTCTTCGGGGAGCGCTGCGCGGTCGAGAAGGTGCACACGCGGCACCTGCTGATTCGCTACACGGGCGCCCGAAACGCGCCGGAAGATCTGGAGCGCTCCCAAGACGCCGCTCGCACGCTCGCGGCGGAGCTGCGTCAGGCGGCGCTCGACGGGCGGAGCTTCGAGGAGCTCGCGCGCGAGCACTCCGAGGACGGATCGGCCGAGCGCGGTGGAGACCTCGGCAGCGTGGGACGGGGGCTCTTCCAACCGCCCTACGAAGAGGCGGCCTTCGCGCTACCGGTGGGTGGCATCAGCGACGTGGTGGAGACGGTCTACGGCTACCATGTGATCCAGCGCGTCCAGTGAGCGCCCGTGAGCTTCTCCGAGCCCCGATGGGGCCCCCGCCCGCTCGAGATCGAAGGGTGCGCGCATGCAGTGGGTGAGCTCTTCGGTCGCAGGGACGCTCGCGGCGAACGTCGCGCTCGTCGGCGTCCTCGTCTTCCTGATCGTGCAAGAGCGCGACGAGGCACCTCGCCACTTGCGCTGGTGGACGGCCGCTTGGAGCGCGAGCATCGCGCGCTACGCGACCACGCTCGCCCTCAGCCTCGGCGCCCCGCCCGCGCTGCAGGCCGTGGAGCTCCTCTTCGCGCTGCTCAACGGCTGGTTCCTCGTCCAGGGCACGTTCGTGCTCTTGCGGCGCCGGTCTCCGCTGGCGATCGACGTCGCGTTCCTCGCGGTCGGCGTGTGGAGCGTCGTCGCGGTCTGGCATGACAAGCCGTTCCTGTGGCGCGTTTCGCCAGCGTTCGTGTTGCTCGGCCTGGCGATGATCGGCACCGGGATCGTGCTCGCGCGCTCGGAGGTCGCGGGGCGCTTCGGGCGCCTCGCGGGCCTGGTTCTCGTCGCGTGGGGCGTGCATCGCCTCGACTACCCGCTGCTGCGCGAGGTCGCGTGGTTCGCGCCGATCGGCTTCTCGCTCGCCACCTTGCTCGAGCAGCTCACCGCGGTGTGTTTCGTCCTGGTGCACGTCGAGCGGAGCCGTGTGCGGCTTCGCGCGAGCGAAGAGCGATACCGCGGGCTCGTCGAGGATGCGCCGGTCGGGATCTTTCGCGCGAGCCTCGAAGGACGTCTCGTGGACGCGAGCCCCACGTTCCTGCGTCTGCTCGGGGCGAGAGCCGTCGAGGACGTGACCGACGACGCGTGGGCCCAGGTCTGGTCGGCGCTTCGCGTGAGCGAGGGAGCGAGCGTCGAAGTCGACGTGGAGCTCGGGAGACGCGCGTTGCGGATCGCGGTGCAGGGACGTCGGCTCGCCGAAGGGTGGCAGGGGATCGCACGCGACGTGACCGTCGAACGTCAGCTCACGGAGCGACTTCACGCTTCGGAGCGCCTCGAGACGTTGGGGAGGCTCGCGGGGGGCGTCGCGCACGACTTCAACAACGTGCTGACCGTGATCCAGACCGGCGTGAGCGCGGCGCGCGACGAGCGGTTGCCGGCGACGGCGCGCGCGCGGGTGCTCGGAGACGTCAGCGACGCCGCAGAGCGCGGGGCCCTCATCACGCGGCAGCTCCTGACGCTGAGTCGATTCCGGGGTGCGCGCGAACGTTTCGATCTCGCGGAGGAGGTGCGGAGCAGCGCGCGCTTCCTGTCGCGAGTCGCGGGGGAAGGCGTCTCGATCGAGTACGCGCTCGATGCGGCCCCGGTCGACGCGGAGCGCGTGCACGTCCAACAGATCCTCATGAACCTCGTGGCGAACGCGCGCGATGCGATGCCCGAAGGTGGAAGGATTCGAATCGCAGTGTCGCGCGTGGATGCGCCCACGGACGCGGTGCCGGACGCGCCTCCGCCACCGTGGGCGGTGCTGACGGTTCGCGACGAAGGCGTCGGGATGGACGCCGCGACGTGCGAGCGCGCGTTCGAGGCGTTCTTCAGCACGAAAGAGGAGGGGCGCGGCACCGGGCTCGGTCTCGTCACCGTGCGCGCGGCGGCGGTGACCTCGGGAGGCTCGGTGCGCATCCGATCGGTGCCCGGGGAAGGCACCACGTTCGAGGTGGTGTTCCCCCTCGCCGACGGGCGAACGTCGCACGACCGCACGAGCGGACTGCTGACGAGCCCTGCGCGCGTGCTACTCGTCGACGACGACGACGCGGTGCGTCGGGCGCTCGCCGAGCACTTGCGGCGGGAGGGGCTCGAGGTCGTGGAAGCCGAAGATGCGAAGGGCGCGATGGCGACGTTTTCGCGCGAATCGGTCGACGTTTTGGTGACCGACGTCCGGATGGTCGGCCTCGACGGCGTGTCGTTGGCGGAGGCGCTCCGCGAGCGGGCCCCGCGCCTGCCGGTGCTCTTGATGAGCGGGTTCTCCGAGCTGGCGGTCGACGAGATGCAGGCGCGCGTCCCGGGGGCGGCGTTCGTGGCGAAGCCGCTGTCGGGCGACGAGCTGCACCGCGCGCTGAATGCGCTCGTTGGGCGCTCGGGCTGACGGGTCGAAGGACGCGCTCGAGATCAGCGGCTGCTCGCGCCCCAGAACTCGAAGCCGAAGGGGCGCGCCAGGAAGGTGGTCGCGCCCGTGTCCACGTCGATCTCGATCACGGCACCGCCACAGCTCAGGCCGTAGAGGACGTCGCGCAGGGGCGCGAGGCCCCAGATGCAGTCGTAGCCGAGGGGGCCGACCACGCGCGACGTCGCGGTGGTGAGATCGACCTCCGCGAGCGAGCTGGGCACGTCGCGTCCGACGCGCGCGCCGACCGTCACGAAGAGACGATCGTCGAAGAACGCCACGTCGCCCGCCGAGACGGTGCCACGTGGCAGGCTCGCGACGCGTACGACCTCGCCGGTGGTCGGCTCGACGCGAAAGAGACCACTTCCACCGCTCGCGTAGAGCGCGCCGTCCGGGCCGACGTCGAGCCCGTCGAAGCGCACCGCGGGGCCTCGCAGCGGCACGACGACGCGCGTCGCGCCCGTCGCGTAGGTGATCTCGACGAGTGCGTCGACGGTGAGGCCATAGAGCGTCCCGTCCGGATGCAGCGCGACGTCCGTGAGCTCGACGCCGCCGGTGGACGCGCGCACGCGGCTCTCACCCGACGGGAGATCCACCTCGACGAGGCGCCCGCCCCAGTTCGCGAGCGTGCGCGCGCGGCACCCGGAGAGCGGATCGCACCGGAAGCTCAGTGGGCAGAGGGTGTCGTCGGGGGAGGGCAGGCACGCGTCGAGGAGCGGGTCGCATCGGTCGATCGTGCACGCGACGCCATCGTCGCAGACCGGCGGCGTGCCCTCGACACAGCCGCGCGCGAGCGTGCAGCGCTCGGCGCCGTTGCAGAACGTGCCGTCGTCGCAGATGGCGTCGTCCGTGGTGCGGATGCAGCGGTTCCGCTCGCAGCGCTCGGACGTGCAGTCGAGATCGTCGTCGCAGTCGCGGTCGCGACGACACTCGACGAAGGCGTCGACGCCGACGTCCGGAGGGGCGTCGACCCGAGCGTCGAATCCTCCGTCGGGGGCGGGCGGATCGATCGGAAGGCCGGTGCGAGAGCCGCACGCCACGAGGAACAACGTCGCGGCGAACGCGCTCGAGGCCACGCCGCCGCGAGCAGCCACGCGTCTCCACGCGAGGGTCGCGCGGCGAGCGGAGGCGGAGCCCACCGATCAGAACCCGATCGTGCGCGGCGCGCGCGGGAAGGGGATCACGTCGCGGATGTTGTCGACGCCGGTCGCGTAGAGGATCGCGCGCTCGAAGCCGAGGCCGAAGCCCGCGTGCGGCACGGTGCCGTAGCGGCGCAGGTCGCGGTACCAGTCGTAGTGGTCCTTCGGCAGACCCATCTCGTCGAGCCGCGCGTCGAGGCGATCGAGGCGCTCTTCTCGCTGGCTCCCGCCGATGATCTCGCCGATCCCGGGGGCGAGCACGTCCATCGCGGCGACGGTCTTTCCGTCCTCGTTCTGCCGCATGTAGAACGCCTTGATTTGCTTGGGGTAGTTCACGACCGCGACCGGACGACCGACGACTTCTTCGGTCAGGTAGCGCTCGTGCTCCGACTGTAGATCCGCGCCCCACTCGGGCTTGAATTCGAACTTCTTGCCGCTCTTCTGCAGCCGATCGATGGCCTCGGTGTAGGTCATCCGCTCGAAGTCGCTGGCGACGAGCTTCTCGAGCCGCGTGATGCATTCCTTGTCGACGTGTTGCGCGAAGAAACGAAGATCGTCGTCGCGCTCGTTCAGGAGCGCGCGGAAGATGTACTTCAGGAAGTCCTCCGCGAGCTGGACGTCGTCCGCGAGATCCGCGAACGCGAGCTCGGGCTCGATCATCCAGAACTCCGCGAGATGGCGGCGCGTGTTGGAGTTCTCGGCGCGGAAGGTGGGGCCGAAGGTGTACACCTTCGAGAGCGCGCAGCAGTAGGTCTCGACGTTGAGCTGGCCGCTCACCGTGAGGAACGCTTCTTTGCCGAAGAAGTCTTGATCGAAGTCGATCGCGCCGTCCTTCGTGCGCGGAAGGTTCGCGAGATCGAGGGTGGAGACCCGGAACATCTGACCCGCGCCTTCGGCGTCGCTCGCGGTGATGATCGGGGTGTGAATCCAGTAGAAGCCGTGCTCGTGAAAGAATCGATGCACGGCCTGCGAGAGCGCGTGCCGAACGCGGGTGACGGCGCCGATGACGTTCGTGCGTGCGCGCAGGTGGGCGACCTCGCGGAGGTACTCCATCGAGTGCCGCTTCGGCTGCATCGGGTAGGTGTCGGGGTTCTCGACGTCGCCGACGAGCTCGACGTTCGTCGCGGCGATCTCGACGCTCTGCCCTTTGCCCTGCGAGGCGACCACGGTGCCTCGCACGCGCACCGAGCAGCCCGCGCCGAGCGCGAGGACCACGCCCTCGTACTCGGGCAGCGCGCTCTGCGCGACGACCTGGATCGGATCGAAGCAGGACCCGTCGTGCACGTTCACGAAGGAGAGGCCCGCCTTCGAGTCGCGCCGGGTTCGCACCCAACCTTCGATCACGACCTCGGACCCGACGTCCACGCCTCCGCGGAGGACCTCGACGATGCGCTTGGCTTCACGGCTCATGAGGCGGCGGAAATAGCACGCGCGCGCGCCGGTGGGAGCCCTCTCGCGAGGTAGTCCGTGCGCTGCGTCATCGCGCGGCCTTCCTCACGGCCGCTCCTCTTCACGCACGCCCCCCACGAGGGCTCGTCCGTTCGCGGTCGCTCGAGGTCGCATCGTTCGCGGTCAGCCGGCCGTCGCGCCGCCGCAGGACGACCCTTCGCCAGCCGTGCACCCGAAGCAGTGCCGATCGGTGGCGATCCGGCGCCCGACGAGCTCGTTCGGATCGAAGTCGCGCACGTGGCGTACCTTCGAATCGACCGGCATCTCGAGCATCTGATTGAAGTCGCAGTCGTAGAGCGTGCCGTCCCACGCGACGCTCAGCGTGCTCTTGCACATGAGCCCGGCGACCGCGGCGGGATTGAACTTGTTCACGAGCGTCTGCAGGTAGCGCTCGGTGTTTCCGCTCGCCTCGAGCCACTCGAGGTAGCGCGAGATCGGCATGTTCGTGATGGTGAACAGCCGGTCGAAGCGGATCCCGTAGCGCCGATCGAGCTCGCGCTTCCACTCGGCTTCGAGCGCGGGCTGCGAGCCGGGGAGGAACGCCCCCGCCGGGTTCGTGACGATGCTGAGCCGCAGCCCGCTCGTGCCGTCGCCGTATCCGAGCGCGTTGAGGCGTCGCATGCCCTCGATGCTCTTGTCGAAGACGCCGTCGCCGCGCTGCCGGTCCGTGTGGAGCGCCCGGAAATGCGGGAGCGAGCAGACCAGCTCGACCTCGTGCTCGGCGAAGAACTCGGGCAGGTCGCGACCCGGTCCGGTGTCGAGGATCGTGAGGTTGCACCGATCCATCACGTGGCGGCCGAGCGCGCGCACCCGCTCCACGAACCAACGAAACTCCGGGTTCAGCTCCGGCGCGCCGCCCGTGATGTCCACGACCGGGATCTGGGTGGCCGCAAGCACGCGCAGGACGTCCTCGAAGGTCTCGCGGCTCATGCGCTCGCGACGGTCGGGCCCCGCGTCGACGTGGCAATGGCGACACGTCTGATTGCAGAGCTTGCCGACGTTCACCTGCAGGATCTCGACGTCGCCCGCGCGGAGCTCGAGGCCCGCGTGCTCGAGAGCCTCGTCGAACTCGCGCGCGATGGGGAGACGGCGGAGGAGGCCGCGCTGTACCGAGCGGCTCGCGGCGGGCCTGGAGCGTGGGGAGCGAAGGAGCGGGGCGGGTCTGCATCACATCGAAATCTTCGTGGCGTGGTTTCGCATCTGGACGCCGTGCACGAGGCTGGCGCCGCCGCGGATGGCGGCCGCGACGTGGATCGCCTCCGTCATCTGGTCGAGGTCCGCGCCCTTCTCGAGCGAGCCCTTCGTGTACGCGTCGATGCAGTAGGGGCATTGAATCGCGTGGGCCACCGCGAGCGCGATGAGGGCCTTTTCCCGCGCGCTCAGAGCGCCTTCCGCGAACACCGCGCCGTACCACTCGAAGAACTTCTTCGCGAGGTCGGGCTGGTTCTCCGCGATTTGTCCGAACTTCCCGAGATCTTCGGGGGTGTAATAGGTCGGCTTGGGGCTGTCGTCGCTCATCGGGTCCTCGTAGCGTGCCGGGGCCGGAACGTTACGCCGTGGCCGAGCCGAGACGAGTCGATTCGACGTTTCGGCAGCCGACCGGCAGGCCGAGCGACCGGAGGGCGAAACCATCGGCGTGTGCACGCTGAGCCGACCCCTCGACGGAGTCTCGGGTTGAGCCATCCTCCGCCCGCTCATGCGCCCCGAGCTCACGCTCGCGATCTTCCTGCTCGCCTACGCGCTCATCGCGACCCGTCGGCTCGCGCTCTTGCCGATCGGTCGCCCCGCCGGAGCGCTCCTCGGCGCGGTGCTGATGGTCGCCCTCGGCAGCCTCACGCCCGAGGCCGCCTACGATGCGATCGACGGCCCGACCTTGGTGGTGCTCTTCGGCACCATGGCGCTCAGCGCCTACGTCGACGCACGAGGCCTCTTCGATCGGCTCCTGCGGATCGCGCTGCGCGTCGCCCACACACCGCTTCGCCTCTTGTGGTTGCTCGCGTTCATGCCCGGGGTGCTCTCCGCGCTGCTGCTCAACGACGCGGTCTGTCTCTTCCTGACGCCGCTCGTGGTGCGCGCGTGCAAGGCGTCGCGCCTACCTTTCGAGCCATATCTCTTGGCCCTCGCGACCAGCGCCAACCTCGGCAGCGCGGCGACGTTGGTGGGCAACCCGCAGAACATGCTCGTCGGCAGCTTGGGTGACCTCGACTTCGGGCGTTTCCTCCTCGCGGTCGGGCCGGTCGCGCTGCTCGGCCTCGTGCTGAACGCGATGGTCCTGCACGCCTTCTACGCGCGGCGGCTCCCCGCGCGATTCGAGGCGGACGCGTTCTCGTCGGAGCCGTCGACCGACCGAGGGTGGCAGCTCGCGTTCGTGGTCGTGAGCTCCCTCGGTCTGGCGCTCGTGCTCGGCGCGAACCTGCCCTTCGCGGTGCTCGCGGCGGTGTTGGTGTTCGTGGTGGTCGATCGCCGCGACCCACAGGAGACCTTCGCGCGGATCGACCTCGCGCTGCTTCCCGCGACTGCGGCGGGAAGAAGGCCCCGCGAATACACACCCGAAGAGGCCAGCGCCCGCGCCGTCGCGGCCGGCGGCCTCTTTGAACGCATGTGGCA
>CALJLK010000153.1 GCA_937982655.1 uncultured Sandaracinus sp. | reverse complement strand
CGGTCTCCGTCTCGGTCTCCGTCTCGGTCTCCGTCTCGGTCTCCGTCTCGGTCTCGGTTTCCGTCTCGGTCTCCGTGTCGGCCACCGTCGCGCCTCTGGCGCCCCCGCCCGATCGACTCCACACCTTCACCACGCATGACCACGAACGTCGACGAGCTCGTCGCGCTGCTCCGCGGTCGCCGCGTCGGCGTGCTCACCGGCGCCGGCATCAGCACCGAGAGCGGCATCCCCGACTACCGCGGCCCCGAGACGCGTCGCCGAGCGCGCAACCCGATCCAATGGCGCGAGTTCGTGAGCAGCGAGGCGGCGCGCCGACGCTATTGGGCGCGCGCGCTCGTCGGATGGTCGCGCTTCGCGAACAAGGCCCCCGCGGCGGGGCACCTCGCGCTCGCCGAGCTCGAGCGGTCCGGCATCGCGACCGGCGTGGTCACGCAGAACGTCGACCGCCTGCACCACGCGGCGGGCAGCGCGCGGGTGGTCGAGCTCCACGGCACGCTCTACGAGGTGATCTGCCTCGGGTGCGGCGACGTGACCTCACGCGAAGCCTTCCAAGCCGAGCTCGCGCGCCGCAACCCCGGCTGGCTCGAACGAACGGCCGACGTCGCGCCCGACGGCGACGCCGAGCTCGACGACGTGACGGGCTTCGACGTCGCACCCTGCGCTCGCTGCGGCGGCGCGCTCAAACCGCACGTCGTGTTCTTCGGTGAGGGCGTGCCCAAGCCGCGCGTCGACGCCGCGTGGGCGATCGTCGACGAGGCCGACGTGTTGCTCGTGATCGGCAGCTCGCTCGCAGTGTTCTCGGGCTACCGCTTCGTGCGCGGCGCATCCAAGCGCGGCCAGCCGATCGCGATCGTGAACCTCGGCGAGACGCGCGGCGATCCGCACGCGACCACGAAGCTCGACGCGCGCGCGGGCGACGTGCTGCCGCGTTTGGTCGACGCGCTGCGCGTGTGAGGCCCGTCAGCCTGGAGCCGGTCGGGTCCACTCGCGGGCGCCGCGCACCACCAGCGCGACGACCACGAGCTCGACGCCGATCAGCACCACGCCTTCGAGCCACGCGAGCGCCTTCAACAAGCCGACGAAGGCCGCGACGCGCAACGCCGCAAAGCCGAGGAACACGATCGCGGCGAGCCGAAACGACCTCGGCCATCCCCCGACCCGCCGCGCGAGCCGTCGCAACGCGAGCAAACCGACCACACCGACCGCGAGCACGAGCCCGACCCCGACGAGCTGAAGCAAACGCTTGTGGTCGTCCCATCCGAGCGAGCGCACCGCCTCACGCGCGGCCACGAACGCCGCCTCGTGGAGGTCGAGCTGCTTGTTGAGCCCGAGCGCGAACAGCGAGAACGCGAGCAGAACGAGCACGTGCCGACGAGCTCCCGTCGCGCGCGAGCTGCGGGTCGCGACGTATCCCGCGGCGGCAACGTATGCGGCCGCCACCAACCAACCGCCGATCGTGGGATCACCACCGAAGCTCATCGAAGATGCGCACTACTCCAACGAGGGGTCGAAGCAAACTCGTCTTGGCCGCCGACGGGTCGCGTCCGCCTCTACGGGCGCGCTGCCGCGAGCCCCCGGAACCGGCCGCCTCGTCGGCTGGCGTTCCTGCGCGCGTCGACGTCGACGAAGGAGCCGACGAGACCGACCCCCGAGCTGCCGACCGAAGCACGCCCTTTCGACAATCTCCTTCCACGACGCGACGCGGTTCGAGTGGGCAGCTCGGCTGCGCTCCCCTACCCTACGGGACGCAGAAGATCGGGCCCAGGAATCACGAAAGAAGAACCATGAAAGCTTCGCGCGAGTCGAGCCACGATCGTGCACGGACCGAGACGCGTGATTTCTCGAAGCAGGTAGCCGCGGCGTCTGGTGACCGTGCAGACGAGTGACCGCGTGCCCATGGGTCGCGGCGGCACGCGAGTACCTGCGTGTGAAGTACGTACAGACAGCCCTCCCCTGCGACTTCGGCCGATGTCACGCTTCGAGCGTGCCGACCTTCGCGACCACCGACGAGCTCTTCGCGTGGATGGAGAGCGAGTACCTCTCCGAGCTGAGGCTGCTGTCGTGCTCCCCGCAGCCGAAGGCGACCACGAAGAAGCCGCCGGCGCGCGTCGACCTGGTGCTCGGTCTACCGGACCTCGAGTACCAGGGCGCGAAGGATCGCTACTTCACGTTCTCGCTGCGCGCGTCGGGCGTCGCGCGCTGGGAAGGAGCGATCGAGGGCGACGGCGAGCTGACGGTGGAGGCCGCCGGTGACGCCGACGCGCCGATCGCGATCCGCCTGCAGACCGGGAGCAGCGCGCTCCTCACGTGCGCGAGCGTGGACGTCGCGAAGGGGAAGCCGAAGCTCCTCGCGCCGCGGCCGCGCCCATGGCAGTCCAGCTTCCACCTGGAGTGCTCGTCCGACGACGTCACCGTCGCCACGCTGCACGAGCTGCTCGAGATGCCTGCGCTGACGATGGTGCACTACGACGACCCCTCGGCCGTGACGCCGCGCGAGTGGACGCTGGCGTCGCTGACGAAGCAGCGCCTCCGCCCAGTCTTCGCGTTCCTGGTCGACGGTCGCCACGTCGGAACGGCGGCGTTCGGCTTCTGGCGCGGCCCAGGCTTCTCGCTCCACGTGCAGCGCACACCCGACACGACGGACCCCGAGTGGGATCGCCTCTGGACCCTGCCCACGAAGCTCGGCGCGACCCGCGCGAGCTCGCGGACGCTGGCGACGGATGGTGCGGCGTGGGCGAGCGTCGACTGGCGGACAGGCGCGCCGAGCCAGATCTTCGCGGGCCTCACGCGCTGAAGGGCGCACGAAGGCTCGACGCGCAGTGCGGTGCGGCGCGCGGTGAGGCGAGCTGCACGCCGGGCCCTCGAGCCCAGCGCCGCCCTCAACGCCGACGCCGACGCCGCATCACCAGCCACGCCCCGAGGATCGCCAGGAACGAGCCCGACGCGTCGCCCGTCGTCGCGCAGCCGCACCCTCCGCCGCCGCCACCTTCGTCGACGCCGCCGTCGACCATCACGCCCGCGTCGCTCGTGCACTCCGCGCACAGGCGCTCGTCGAGCGGCGCGCCGCCGCCCGGATCGCACGTCTCGCCGTCGTCGCGGACGCCGTCGCCGCAGAACGCCGGTTCGCAGCGCTCCGGACGACACGCGTTCGGCCGCGTCGCGCTGTTGCTCTCGCCGTCGTCGCAGACCTCGCCGGAGTCGATCACTCCGTCGCCGCAATGCGCCTCGCGGCAATCCGTGCGGCAACCGTCGACCTCGGTGTCGGAGTTGTTCTCCTCGCCGCGATCGCACTCCTCGTTCGGGTGGATCACGCCGTCGCCGCACGTGCGCAGACACGTGCTCGGTCCGTCCACCGTCCAACACGTGAAGCCCGGTTCGACGGTGCAGGTTCCGTCGCAACCGTCGCCATCCTCCGTGTTGTTGTCGTCGCACTCCTCGCCCGGCGTGCGCGCGCCGTCGCCGCAGGTACGCACACACTCGCCCGACTCCGGATCGCGAACGAACCCACGCGCGCACGCGCACTCGTACGGCATGCCGATTCGGTTCACACACGTCTCGCCCGGCTCGCAGCGCGCGGTTCCGTTCGTGCACTCGTCGATGTCCCGGCACGTCACGCCGCTGCCCTCGTAGCCCTCCGTGCACGCGCACGAGAAGCTGCCGACCGCGTTCGTACACGTCGCGACCGGGCTGCAGTCGTTCATCCCCGTCGCGCACTCGTCGAGATCGAGGCACGTGTAGCCGTCGCCCGTGTAGCCCTCGTTGCACGCGCACACCCAGCTCCCCGGCGTGTTCGTGCAGCTCGCGTCCGTCGCGCAGAGCGCGATCTCGGGCGACGCGCACTCGTCGATGTCGCGACAGGTGCCGCCCGTGAACTGGTAACCCGTGTTGCACGAGCACGTGAACCCACCGGGCGGAGCGACGCTCTGGAAACACGTGCCGTTCGCGCCGCACGGGTTGCCCGCGCACTCGTCGACGTCGACGCAGGTGCCGCCCTGGAAGCGGAAGCCCGACGCGCACGTGCACGTGTAGCTGCCCGCCGTGTTCATGCACGCGGTGCCACCGAACCCACACGGATCGGCGAGACACTCGTTGACGTCTTGGCAGGTCCCGCCCGCGAACACGTAGCCGCTCGGGCACGTGCACGCGTACGAACCGGCGCTGTTCCGACACGTGCCGACGCCGCAGATGCCCGCCATCTCGGTGCACTCGTTGATGTCGGCGCAGAGGTCACCCGTGCCGTTCGTCGCGCTGCCGACGCCGCGCCATCCGTTGCGGCAGGTGCAGTTCCAGCCGCTCATCCCGACTGGGGTGCAGTCCGCGTTGGCGTCGCAGTCGTCGGTGTTCGCGAGGCACGCGTTCAAGAGCACGCACGTCGCGCCGTTGAACCCGTAGCCCATCGGGCACGAGCACGTGAAGCTGCCGACGGTGTTCATGCACGTCCCGACGCCACAACGACCGGGCGTCGAACACTCGTTCACGTCGGCGCACGTGGTACCGTTGAACGAGTAGCCCGCGATGCACGAGCACGAATACCCCGCTGCGGGATCGAGCTCCGAGCAGGTCCCGATGCCCGCCCCGCACGGGTTGCCGGAGCACTCGTTGACGTCGGTGCACCCGACGTCGGGGAAGAGCTGCACGACGTAGCGCCGCGTCCCCGCGCCTCCGCCCCAGTTGTGGCTCCCGGTGCGGCGGTACCCGTCCCCCGACGATCCCGTCCCACAGCCGCAGGTCCAGCGGCCCGAGCCGCTGAAGGAATCCGAACACGTCCCCCGCGTCGTCCCGCCCGCGCTCGCGCAGTCGTTGTACGCGGCGACGCCGCACAGGTTGAAGTCCCCTGGCTCGTTGTTCGAGAAGCCGGGCCGTGCGCGGAACACCGAAGGCGGCGCGCCACCGCCCGGCGTCCAATCGCCGAAGGGATCCCCGAGCTCTTGGCCGTTGGTCCACCCGTCACCGTCCGAGTCGAGCTCGGCGAGGTTTCGGTTCCACACGTAGCCGTTGTTCATGAAGGCGATCCCGAACGCGTTGCGCGCGTCGCCTCCCGCATCGCTGGAATGGCAGATGATGCAGCGCCCGTTACCCATCGAATCGCGCCCGTTGGGCACGTTGTCCGGATAGTTGGAAAACGCCGACGCGCTCGACGCACCGAGCAGCACGCCGAACGTGGCCAAGAAAGCGAGTCTCCCCATCGCGGCGTCAGCCTACCACCGAACGCGACGGCTCACCCGCGGTCGTCTGACGGTTCGCGCGGTGGGCTCAAGCCGTCGGCTCGGCGTCCAGCTCGGCCTCGAGCGTGCGCAGCGACGGGAGCGCGGGCTCGTTCGCCATCGCCTCTCCAACCAGCGCTCGGGCGAGCAACACCACCCCGAGCGCTTGAAAGAGCAGCGTCAGCGGCGTCGACGGCGAGAACCCACCCGCCGCCAAGAAGAGCAACGCCGCCCCCGCGAAGCGTCGACCGGCATCGCCCGAGGCGAGCCCCGCGAGCCCGAAGGGCAAGCTCGCCAGCACGAGCGCGGGATAGGCGACGGGCATCGAGTCGAGCGCGAGCTCGAGGTGCGTCGCACCGTAGACGAGGTCCGCGTAGAGCTCGACGGACGCGCGACGAAAGAGCGCCGCGAGCGCCACCACCGCGCCACCGCTCGCCAGCGCGACCGCGACCGCCGTGCCCGCCTGCACGCGCCGTGATCGATCGATCGGCCACGCGACGAGCGCCGACGTCACGAGCGTCGCGAGCCACGCGACCTCGCCGACGCGCCGCAGCGTCATCCCGACCGAATACCCCGTGTCCCAGAGCAGCAAGCGCGCGAGCACGAGGAAGACCGTCGACGCGAAACCGAAGAAGGCCGCCATCGCGAGCCCACCGACCGCCGCGCGCAGCAGCCCCGGCCCACGCCAGCGCACCGCGCCGAGCGCGAAGAGGATCGCGAGGAAGCTGCTCGCGCCGCACGCGACGAGCACCACGATCGGCGTGGTGCGCTCTACCGGCAGCACGGCGGAGAGAAAGATCGTGGGGAGGAACACGCCCGCAAAGCCCGCGAGGCCCACGCGCTGCGGCGTCGGCACGGGCGCGCGCGGATGCAGGAACCCGCCGAGCGCGGAGGCGAGCGCGACGAGCCCCGCGAACGCGGCGAGATTCCGGACGAACTGCGTCCCGCGCCCGAGATCGACGAGCACGTCGTGCGAGAGCGTCGCGAGGCTGCGGTCGGAGAGCACACGCACGACGAGGCGCCGCCCGATCAGATCGAAGAGCGCGCACGCGAGCGTGAGGACACCGAGCGTCGGCAACGCGCGCAGCGGTGCTTCGTCGGGAGGCTGCGAGACGCGCGCGCGCAAAGTGGTCCGAACCTACCACAACGACACGATCGGCAAAGCGATCGACGTCACGCCGCGGGGCCCCACCGCGGCCGCACGGGCACACTTCGCGCTCACTTCACAGGCTCGCTCCGCAGGCGAGCTCGACACATTCACTTCGCAGGCTCACTGCGCACGCGAATGGCACGTGTAGCAACTGAACCCTTCGCCGGTCGCGGGGTCGAGCTCCGGCTGCCCGAGCATCGTGCGCATCGCGGGCACCACGTGGTTGAACATGAAGCGTGTCATCCGCGGTTGTTCCGCCACCACCGCGCGCTGCTCGTCGGAGCCGCTCGGATGCAGCGCGAGCAAGCCCGTGCTCGGCATCGCGAACTCGCGCGCGCTCATGTCGGGCCCGTGGCAGGTCTGGCAGCCGAAGCTCGCGTACGCCTCGGGATCGTATTCGCGGAAGAGCTCGCGCATGTACGGCACCACCGCCTCCGCCATGAAGCGCCCCTTCTCGTCGTGACTCATCTCCTCCCAAACGCCGGGCGCGTGCGGGATCTCGTGCGGCTCGCGCGCGCGCACGCCCGAGCTGGTGACCTCACCACCGGTCGAGGCTCCCATCGGCTCCTGGGGAGGCGCGTCGCTCGATCCACCACACGAGACGAAGAGCACGCACACGACGGCGACGAGGATCCGCATCGCGCGAGCGTCCCCGAGCGCGACGCGCCTGCCAAGCCCGTTCACGCGTTCGTCGCCGTACGCACGAACGCCGCCACCTTTGCGAGCTCCTTCTTCCCCGGCGCGCTCTCCACCCCGCTCGCGACGTCCACCCGCCACGGCCGCACTCGCGCGATCGCTTCGGCCACGTTCCCCGCATGAAGCCCGCCCGCGAGGATCAGACGCCGCCGTCGCGCGACCTCGAGCGCGAGCTCCCACTCGAACGCATGGCCAGTCCCGCCCGGCATCGCCCCCGGCACCCGCGCGTCGAGCAGCAGCTTCTCTCCGGGGAACGCGAGCGCGGCCTCGACGTCGCTCGCGTCCACCACCCCGACCGCCTTGTAGGCGTCCGGCCCGAGCGCCGCGACGAAGTCCGGCGACTCGCCGCCGTGAAGCTGCACCGCGCGGATCCCCGTGATCTCCCGCACGCGATCGATCTCGGCGCGCTCGGCATCCACGAAGACCGCCACCAGCTCGACCCGGTCGCGGAGCTGCTCCGCAACGACGCGCGCGACCTCGAGCTCGACCCGCCGCGGGGTGCCCGGCCAGAAGTTCAGGCCGAGCGCGGCGACCCCGAGGTCCACGCAGGCGCGGGCGTCTTCGAGGGTCGTGATTCCACAAACTTTCACGCCACCCGAGAGAAGATCTCGATTCATGACGTCCCCATCCGCGCCGCAGAGCTCATCGGCTCCGCGCCCGCGCAACATACCCGACTTTTCCGCTAGGGATAGTCGTCAATTTCTCCTGGCGCGCACGCGAACGCCCGTCCACGATGCACTTCGCCGCGCCCCGATACGGCGCGACCGGCACCTGTGACGGACGGCTCGCTTCCGGTGGAAGCGGCGAAGAACACCCCCTATACGAAGGCCCGCCATGCAGACCTCCTCGAAGGACGTGAAGCGCGAGCTCTTGGACAGCGTCGTCATCCGCTTTTGCGGCGACTCCGGCGACGGCATGCAGCTCACGGGCACGCAGTTCTCGTCCGCCACCGCGCTCATGGGGAACGACCTCGCGACGTTCCCGGACTTTCCCGCCGAGATCCGTGCCCCGACCGGCACCCTCTACGGCGTCAGCGGGTTCCAGGTTCACTTCGCCGACCACGACATCCTCACGCCCGGCGACGAGCCCGACGTGCTCGTGGCGATGAACCCCGCCGCGCTGAAGGTCAACCTCCCCGCGCTCAAGCAGGGCGGGCAGCTCATCGTGAACACCGGCGCGTTCACCAGCGCGAACCTCGACAAGGCGGGCTACACGTCCAACCCGCTCGAGGACGGGACGTTCGAGCCGTACCGCGTGCTCGCGATCGACATCAGCGCGCTCACGCTCCAGTCGGTCGCGGCGTTCAACCTCGGCGCGAAGGCGGCCGGTCGCTGCAAGAACCTCTGGACTCTCGGCCTCATGTTCTGGCTCTTCGGCCGAGAGCGCGACTCGACGATCGAATGGATCCGCAAGAAGTTCGCGAAAGATCCGAACCTCGCGGAGGCCAACGTCGCGGCATTGAACGCGGGCCACGTCTACGGCGAAACCGCGGAGCTCCCGCAGGGCATCGGCATCTACCAGGTGCCCAAGGCCCAGCTCGCCCCCGGCACCTACCGCACCATCAGCGGCAACGACGCGCTCGCGTGGGGCCTCGTCGCGGGCGCCAAGCTCGCCGAGCTCCCGCTCTTCTACGGCAGCTACCCCATCACGCCCGCCTCGACCCTCCTGCACGCCCTCGCGCGCCTCAAGGCGTTCGACGTCGTGACCTTCCAGGCGGAGGACGAGATCGCGGCCGTTGCGTCCGCCATCGGCGCGAGCTTCGGCGGCGCGATCGGCGTCACGGGCACCAGCGGCCCGGGTGTGGCGCTCAAGACGGAGGCCATCGGCCTCGCGATCGCGACCGAGCTCCCACTCGTGATCTGCGACGTGCAGCGCGGCGGCCCGTCGACGGGTCTACCGACGAAGACCGAACAGTCCGACCTGTTCCAGGCGGTCTGGGGCCGCAACGGCGACGCCCCGCTCGTCGTCCTCGCAGCGGCGACGCCCGGCGACTGCTTCTACATGGGCATCGAGGCGGTGCGTCTCGCGACCAAGTACATGACGCCCGTCATGGTGCTCACCGACGGCTACCTCGCGAACGGCGCGGAGCCTTGGAAGATCCCGAGCATGAAGGACTTCGCGCCCTTCCCCGCGAAGCATCTGACGGAGAAGCCGGAGGGCTTCCATCCCTTCATGCGCGATCCGGAGACGCTCGCGCGCGTGTGGGTCAAACCCGGAACCCCGGAGCTCATGCACCGCATCGGTGGCCTCGAGAAGGGCCAACACAGCGGCAACATCAGCTACGACCCCGCGAACCACGAGGCGATGACGAAGCTGCGCGCGGAGAAGATCGCGCGCATCGCGAACGACGTGCCCGAAGCGACGCTCGACACCGGTGAGCCGGGCGGAGAGCTCGTGGTGGTCGGCTGGGGCTCGACCTACGGCGCGATCAAGCAGGCGGTCGCGCAGGTCCGCGCCAAGGGCCGCAAGGTCGCGCACCTCCACCTCCGGAACCTCTGGCCGCTCCCGCGCGGGCTCGGCTCGCTGCTCTCGAGCTTCGGCCAGGTGATGGTCCCCGAGATGAACAACGGGCAGCTCGTGAAGCTGCTGCGCGCCGAGCTCCTCGTCGACGCGCAGCCCTTCGACAAGATCACCGGCCAGCCCTTCCGCATCGCGGAGCTCGTCAGCGAGATCGAGCGCCGCCTCGGCGCGCCGACCACCGAGCGCCCCGGCGTCCAGTTGCAGGCTTGATCGCCCGCGCGTCGCCTTTCGTTTCCGCGTTTCCTCCTGTGCTCGTTCCGAGAGAACCACGATGACCGAGAATCCCCGCGTCCTGACGAAGAAGGACTTCTCTTCCGACCAAGAGGTCCGCTGGTGCCCCGGCTGCGGCGACTACGCGATCCTCGCCGCGATGCAGCGTGCGCTCCCCGAGATCGGCGCGACCCCGGAGAGCACGGTGTTCGTGTCGGGCATCGGCTGCTCGAGCCGCTTCCCGTACTACATGAGCACGTACGGCTTCCACACCATCCACGGCCGCGCGCCGGCGATCGCGACGGGCCTGAAGATCGCGCGCCCCGAGCTCGACGTGTGGGTGATCACCGGCGACGGCGACGCGCTCTCCATCGGAGGAAACCACTTCCTCCACCTGCTGCGCCGCAACGTCAATCTGCAGATCATCCTGTTCAACAATCAGATCTACGGGCTCACCAAGGGCCAGTTCTCGCCGACGAGCGCGGTCGGCACGGTCACGCCGAGCTCGCCCGTCGGCTCGATCGATCAGCCGGTGTGCCCGGCGCGCGTGGCCCTCGGCGCGAACGCGAAGTTCGTCGCGCGCGGCTACGACGTGAGCCGCGAGCTGCCCGAGCTGTTCAAGGAAGCGCACGCCTTCCCCGGCACCGCGTTCGTCGAGGTCCTCCAGAACTGCCCCGTGTTCAACGACGGCGTCTTCGACCTCATCACCGACCGCAAGAGCGGCCCGCAGCACCAGCTCTGGCTCAAGCACGGCGAGCCGATGATCACGGCGGACAAGAAGAAGGGCCTGCGCCTGAACCCGAAGACCCTCCAGGTCGACGTGGTGACGCTCGGCGAAGGCGTGAGCGAGAGCGAGCTGCTCGTACACGACGAGACGAACTCCACCCTCGCGTGGCTCATCAGCGATCTGCCGGACGTGAAGGCGCTCGGCGTGCTCTACCGCGACCCCAGCGCGCCCGTGTACGACGACGCGGTGCAGGCGCAGGTGAAGATGGCCAAGAAGGCCGGCGCGAGCGCAGACGTCGACGCGCTCCTCCACGGCGGCCACACTTGGAAGGTGAGTTGAGCGTTTACTGTTCGCTGCGGCTTCGGCCTTCGCTCACCGAGCAGGCGAGCGAAGGCCGTCGCGAACGGACACCGTTCTACTCGATCGAGAGCAGCTCCTTCACCTTCGCGATCACCTGCGGAGCCTGGATCGGCTTCGTGATGTAGGCGGTCGCGCCGAGCGCCATCGCGCGCTGTCGGTCCTCCTGCGAGCCCTCGGTCGTGATGATGATGATGGGCACGTCCTTGTGGGCTTCGTCGCTGCGGATGCGTTTGACGAGCTTCAGGCCGTCCATGATCGGCATGTTGATGTCGGTGATGATCAGGTCGTACTTGCCCTGCGCCAGCTTGCGCAGTCCGTCGACCCCGTCTTCGGCCTCCGTGACGTGGAGGCGCTTGATCCGCGCGAGCGCGAAGACCAACAACTGCCGCATCATCGGCGAGTCTTCGACTACCAGACAGGAGAGCTCGGCCATGCGTTCTTCTCGATCGATTCGGAATCGGCGGGCGATTCGGAGAGGGAAGCTCAGAGCTTCGAGGTGAGGTGACGGAGGGCGCCGAGGGGGCCTCCCGCTTGTTCGTAGAGGTTGGCGGCGATGAGCGCTGCGCCGGCGTGGGCGGCGAGCAGCTCGAAGAGCTCGTGGTCGACCGACGCCCAGCCGCTCTTCTGCTCGAGCAGCCGGACGATCTCCACCGCGCCGACCGGCTTGCCGTCGGCGAGCAGCGGGATGACCGCGACGGGATCCGAACGATCGACGCGGTGCACGTCCAGCTCGCGCAGACGCCGCAGGCCCGTCATGCACGCCTCGCCGACCGGCCCCTCGCCGAGCTCCAGCGCGCGCACCTCGCTCGGCTCGACGTGCTCGTGGGCGATCGGGACGATGCGCCCCGCCGCGTCGTCGATCACGTAGATCACGAACGCGTCGGCGCCCACGAGCTGACCGACCATGTCTTGGAGGTGGCGCACCACGCGACGCACCGAGAGCGACCCGTGGAGCTGGAAGCTCGCGACGTAGAGGTTCGCGAGGTCGTTCATCTCTTGTTCGATCTGCGCCTGACGGTGCTCGTGCTCCGCTTCGAAGCGCTCGAGCTGCTTGGAGCGATCGAGCAGCGCGCGTCGCTCCGCCTCCAGGCGCTCCACCGTGCGGAGCAGATCGCGGATCGCGTCGTCACTCGCGACCTGCGAGCGCAGGCGTGCGTTCTCGTTGCGAACCTCGTCGAGCTCCTCGCGCAGCTCGCGGTTCTCGCGCAAGAGCAGCTCGGTGTACTCGACGCCTTTCTTCAGGAACGAGCGCACGAACGCTTCGCGCTCCTTCAGGAGGTCCATCGGCACGTCGCTCGCGCGGCGGCCTCCGTCGCGGGGTTCGTCCTCGTCGCTCACGACGCGTGACGTTATCAGAGCCCACGACCCGCGATCGACACGAATCGGCGCGCGACTCGCCACGAGCGCATCCCCCAAGTGGGTGACTCGCCACGGACACGAGCATGCGGCGCCGACGCGCTCGACGACGTGCGTGATGGCGACGCACGACGGGAACCTCAGACCGACGTCCAGACCAACGTCCAGACCATGCCGAGCGAACGAGCGAACGACGGGTGACGCCGCCGATCTTCAGACCGTGCCGAGCAAGGTCGCGACGTGGTCGCCCAGCTCGTCGAGCGGCATCGCGCGCTGCACCGAGCCGGTCGCGATCGCCGCCTGCGGCATGCCGAAGATCACCGCGCTCTGCGCCGACTCCGCGAACACCCGCCCACCGTTCGCAGCGATCGCCGTGGTGCCGCGCGCGCCGTCGTCGCCCATGCCCGTGAGCACCACGCCGACGACCCGCTCGCGCAGCTTGCGCGCGGCCGACTCGAAGAGCCGATCCACGCTCGGCACGTAGCGATCGTCCGCGCGGGGCTCCACCACCGCGACGAGGCCGTCCGCGCCGATCTCCAAGCATCGACCGCCCGGGCAGACCCACGCTTCGCCCGCGACGAGCGGGTGATGATCCACCGCCTGCCGCACCTTCACGCCGCCGAGGCGATCCAGTCGCTCCGCGAACGTCTGCGTGAAGCGCGGCGGCATGTGCTGCGCGACCAGCACCGTGGCGTCGAGCGCGGGAGGGAAACGCCGGAAGAGCTCCACGAGCGCGGTCGGTCCCCCGGTCGACGCGCCCACCACGAGCACGTGCCGCGGCGACGCGTCCACTCGCCGGCCCGGTGACGTGGGCAGCGCCGCGCGCGTCGTGGTCACGGGCCGCGCCAGGTGCGAGAGGCTGCGCACCAGCGAGACCTTCTCGAGCAGCTCTGCCCGAATCGACGCGAGGTCCGTGGTGATCGAGCGGGTCGGCTTCGCGACGAAGTCGAGCGCGCCGAGCTCCAGCGCGCGGAAGACGTTCTCCTTGTTCGCGTAGCCGCTCACCACGATCACCGGCGTCGGTGTGCTCGCCATCAGCAGCCGCAAGAACGTGAAGCCGTCCATGCGCGGCATCTCGAGGTCGAGCGTGATCACGTCGGGCTTGAGCTCACGCACCAGCCGCAGCGCCTCGTCGCCGTCGGTCGCCTTCCCCACGACCTCCAGCCCCGGAAGCGTGTTCAGGATCTCGGTGATCGTCCGACGGTTGAACGCCGAGTCGTCGACCACCAGCGCGCGCAGCACGCGCTTGTCGTCCGGAGGGCTCATCGAGCCTCCGGGGTCGCGGGTCGTCGGTAGACCATGTCGGTGCGCAAGTGGACGAGCTCGAAGTCGGTGGTCGTGCGGAGGAGCGACTCGCTGTGCCCGAGCAGGAGGTACCCGCCGGGCACCAGGCGGTCGAAGAAGGTTCGCACGACGCGCGCCCGAGATTCAGCGTCGAAATAGATCAGCACGTTCCGGCAGAAGATGACGTCGACCGCGCCGACGATCGCGGTACGTCCGTGCTCGAGGAGGTTCAGATGACCGAAGTGGCACATCGCGCGGATCTCCGAGCGCACCGAGCGGCCTTCGGAGGTCTCCTCGAAGAAACGTAGATGTTCGGGCGGCATCGCGCGGAAGCTCGCCTCGCGATAAACGCCCTTTCGCGCTTGTTGGAGCACGCGTCGGCTGATGTCACTCCCGAAGATGCGCACGTCCCAGCCGGCGAAGCGCGGCATCGACGCGAGGATCATCGCGATCGTGTAGACCTCTTCGCCGGTCGAGCAGCCCGCGCTCCAGATCGTCAGCCGCTTGCGGGCCGCGTTTCGCTCGGCGATCTCCGGAAGAAGCTCGCGCTCGAAGGCGTGGAGCTGGTAGCTCTCACGGAAGAAGTACGTCTCGTTCGTGGTGAGCAGATCGACCGCGCGCTCGAGCTCCGCGTCCCCGTCGACGTGGAAGCGCAGGTGCCGGTAGTACTCGCCGAAGTCGGCGAGCCCGAGCGCCTGCAGTCGCTCGCGCAGGCGGCGCTCGACCACGTACTTCGCGTCTTCTCCGAACGCGATGCCACAGAAACGATTGACGAGGTCCCGCATCAAGCGGAACTCCTCGTCGCTCATCCCGGGACCGCGATCGAAAAGCAACGACATCAGCGCGTCTGCTCCGGGTCGTCGCCGATCGCCTCGAGCAGCGCCTCGCGCACCATCGGATCCTCGTCGGACGCGAGCGCCGCCCGCAGCGAAGCGCGCGCGACGGAATCGTCGGCGAGCGCGCGCACTGCCGCGCGACGCACGTGCCACGCGGGGTGGGCGAGCGCGCGCTGGCGAAGAGGACGCGCGACGTCGACCGGCAGCCGCGCCGACACCGCGACCGCCGCGTGCGCGACCTCCGGATCGGGGTGCCCGAGCGCACGTGAGACGTCGTCCGCGAGCTCGCTCGAGCCGAGCGCTCCGAGCGCTTCGATCGCCGCCGCCGCGACCGGCGCCGCCGACTCGAGCAGCGCGCGCAGCGGCCCGACCGCGTCTTCGGCGCCGAGCCGCGCGAGCGCGCGTGCCATCGCGGCCTGCACGGGCGCCGACGCGGCGCCGAGCCCTTCGAGCAAGACCGGAGCGACGGTGGGATCCGGGAATCGCGCGAGGGACTCGACCGCGGCGAGCCGGACGCGCTCGTCCTCGTCCGCGAGCGCGAACGCGAGATCGTCTCGCGCGCGACCGTCCGCGAGCGTGCCGAGCGCCTGCGCCGCCGCCACCCGCAGCTCGACCCGCGGCGCCGAGAGCTGCGCGCGCAGCGCGTCCATCGAGGCCTCGCCCCGAAGGTGCGCGTAGAGCGCGATCGCGGCGGGTGATCGCAGCGTGCTCTCGTGCAGCGCCGCGTCGACCGCGTCCGGCGCGCGCGTCGCGATCGTACGCAGCGCCTCGGCCGCGAGCTCGGAGAGC
>CALJLK010000152.1 GCA_937982655.1 uncultured Sandaracinus sp. | reverse complement strand
GCGCGGGGGTGATCAGGCCTCGAAGGCCGGGCCGCCGTTGTTCGGGCTCGGGGTGGCGGGCGCGACGAAGGGCGACGTCGGCTCCTCGATCGGCGTCGGGGCCTCCGGCATCGGCTCCCAATCGCCCGCGTCGCTCATGCGCTTCCGGCCGCCGCGTCCCGCGTAGAGCGACGGGATCAGCGCGTCGACGTCGCCCTCGCGCCAGCGCAGGTACGTCGTCATCCGGCGGAGCTGATCGTAGATGCGAAACACGTCGCTGAGCGCGCGCGCCCGGAGGTCGGCCGCTTCGCTCCGAAGTCCGACTTGATCGCGGTCGGCGATGCCGTTGCGGAGACGCTCACCGAGCTTCTGGAGCTCCACGAGATCGCCCGTCGAGATGGGCGTGTTCCCGCCGATCTTCGCCCAATGACGCCGAAGCACGGAAGCGAGCACCAGCGCGCTGTTGGAGGCCGCCTCGTAGCCGTGCGTGTTCTTCGCGTTCGAGAGCGCCTCCGCGGGCAAGTGCCCACGCAGCACGAGCGACTCCGCGTCCAGGAGCACCATCGCGTGCTTGGCCACGAGCTGGCGATGGAGCTCCGGCAGCTCGTTGCCCTCCACGATGCCGTCGAAGTCCGCGTCCGCCTGCTTGGCGGCCATCGCGGCCGGATGAAGCGCGTCGAGCAGCTCGCCCGCCACCTCGCCGAACTGCGCGACCAGGCCGTCGCGAAGAACGACGAGCCGCCGCGATGCGCCGTGCGCGGCGGTGTAAACGGCGCCGGGGTCGAGTCGCAGCGTGCGTTGCACGTCGGACTCGGGCATCGCGAGCAGGTGGGCGCGCCGCTGCTCGAGCGCGAGGGGAAACGCAGCATCGTCGAAGACGTCGGGGGTCGGGGTCTCGGTCGGCATGGGATCTCCGTAGGCGCGCGGGTGATGTGGGGTGCGCGGTGGCGGGGTCTCGACCGGACTCGGTGGTGGTTGCGTGTGGCGGAGTTTTTTTTTTCTGGGGCGGGTGCGCCGGTGGGAGTTGGGCTTGGGGTTTGGGAGGTTCGGGGTTGGTCGGGGCGAGTTGAACTTGGCGGGCGCGAGGGGATTGTTCCGTCGGGCTGAGTTGTACTGGCGGAGTCGAGTCGATTGTTCCGTCGGACTGAGTTGAGCTTGGCTGGGGCGAGGGGATTGTTCCGTCGGGCTGAGTTGAACTTGGCGCAGGCGAGTTGGGGAATCGCGTGGGGTGAGTCGAACTTGGTGCGGACGAGTGAAGAAATCGCCGCCGCCGGAACGTTTCCCCGTCCTCGTCACTCCTCAACCGAGCGACGCCAGGCGCTCCACCAGCGCGGCGTGCCCCTCCGACCGCGCGATCTCCAGCGCCGTGCCGCGAGGCGAGTCGAGCGACATGTCCATCCCCCGCGCGATGAGCCACTCGATGGCCGCGACCTGACCGGCGCCCGCCGCGACGTGCTCGGGTGCGTAACCCTCCGCCGTCCGCGCCTCGAGGTCGGCGCCGCGCTCGACCAAGAGCTCCATCAGCATATCGCGCCCGAACTGGGCCGCGACGTGCAGCGCCGTGAAGCCCAGCTGATCGGCCGCGTAACCAGACGTCACTTGGTGCCGAGGCGTGTGGAAGCGATCGTGTCTCGCGCGTCTGATGGTGTAGGAGTTGAGCACGCCGATTCCATCGGTTTCACAATCATCTCGTATGTTTGTGCACCTACGGTGGTTTCAAGCGTGACTTATTTTTCGTGAAAGATCCCCGAGATCCATTGACGCGTTCACGATCGCGATCCTACGAAGCCTCATGCGGTTGTACACGCTCAACGTCGGGCAGGGCTGCTTCGCCGTCGTCACGGTAGGTGACGAGGCCGTTGCCATCGACTGTCGCATTCCGGGGCCGAGCGACGAAGGAGCGGAGACTGTCATCGGAGTGCTCCCTGCACTACTCCGCGGTCGGAAGTTAGTCGGGGTGGTTCTCACCGGCTTCGACGTTGACCACGCGGATCCGAAGGGGATCGGGATCCTCGTCGGACGTTACCTGCCCAGGTGGATCATGTATCCCGGCTACTTCAAGTCAGGGGGCTTCGCGACTCGCGTCTTCACGGCGATCAGAGAGGCCGAGCAGGAGAGGAGCGATAGCGCGTGGTCGCTCAAGCGCATCTCGGTGCGCCTCGATAGGGACGTTAGTCGTGTCTACGAGGATCTCTCGAAGTACCTGAGGTTCGAGGTCTTCAGTCCGCACCCAGCAGACATGAGCACCTCCAACAACAGCTCCCTTGTCGTACGAATCGATCCAAAGCCCGGTCACGACGGCTTCAGCTACCTCGTAACCGGCGACACGGAGAACCCGAGGTGGGAGTCCATCAACCGCATCTTCGGCAAGCGTCTCAAATCCGACGTGCTGGCGGCTCCACACCACGGCTCCCGGGGCGCCATCAACGAGAGGACGATGAGTCTCGTCCGTCCGGAAACGGTGATCGTCAGCGCAGGCAGGAACAACACCTACGGCCATCCTCACCCCGAGGCGGTCGCCTGCTACCAAGCTGGCGGGGCAGAAGTCCTCTCCACCCACGAGGGCTCCTCGTTCGTCACCAAGCCCGGCCTGGTCTGGGGAGCCAACACGGAGGTCTGGGACTCGGCCGAGATGAGGGGAGCCCGCCTTGCCCTTCGTTGACGACCACCTGGTTCGCGTCTGGAAGACTCGGGACATCGGAAGGGGCGGGGAGCTGCTCACCACGCTGTGCTGGGGGGACGAGCTGGCCCACGTCGGCGCCAGCCGTGCGGGCGGCAGGCCCGTCACGCTGCCCGACGGCCGAACGGGCTACGTCGATGCTGCGCTTCGCAAGCGCTCCAATGGCATCCTCCAGGTGGCCTTCGTGGACGTGGGTCAGGGGGATGCCTGCATCATCACGACGCCCACCGGCAAACGGCTATTGATCGACGCCGGGGAGAATCAGCAGCTCGCTCGGTATCTGGCCGCCCGCAACCGGAGCGTGACCGCCGCGGGCAAGACGACGCTGTTCGACGCTGTCGTGCTCACGCACGGCGACGCTGACCACATCGCCGGGCTGGTTCACCTCGTCGACGCAGCCACCGAGACGCGGGCGGAGAAGAAGATCGTGTTCGCTACGCGCGCACTGCTTCACAACGGACTCGCGAAGCGCCCAGCAAGCACACCTTCCTCAGCGCGATTCGGACCAACCGAGAGCGCGAGCGACGGCGGCCGAGTCGTTCCCCTGGTGGAAGACCCGTCCTCCCTCCCTGACTCGGAGTTGAACAGGCACTTCCGCGACTTGAAGCGTTCGATCGGCGAGCTACGGCGGCGACACACCAAGCTCGAAGTACGTCCCCTGTCCCGCGGGGAGAACGTGAACCTCGGGGACATCTCCATCGTGGGGATCAACCCGACACTCGAGGTCAGCACCAAGGGCGCAGCGGGACTGCGATGGCTCGGGTCGCCAGCGGCAACGGTGAACGGCCACTCCATCGTGCTGAAGCTCGTCTACGGCCGAGCCCGCTTCCTCCTCGGGGCGGACCTCACCCGGCGAACTGGGGACCAGATCGCAGCCGACCACGCTGCCGGGATGGTCGACGTCGGCGCAGACGTCCTCAAGGTCCCGCACCATGGGTCCTCTGACATCTCGGAAGCGATGTTGGCGAAGGTCGCGCCTGTCGTGTCCATCATCTCCGCCGGGGACGAGGATGCTCGGCGAGACCACCTCCACCCCCGAGCCACCGTCTTGGGGGCTGTGGCTCGCCACGCACGCGAGCCGGCGCTGGTCTTCGTGACCAACCTAAACGCCTTCGACCGTTGGCGAGGACGTGCCTTCCCGGCGATCGAGAGTCCGCGTGGGTCGGGGACATGGGTCCCGGACGTCGCAGCCGGCAGCTTCTACGCGCGGGAGCGAACACAGGCTGGCGTCCTTCACGTGAGGACGGATGGAGAACATCTCCTGGTCACACGCTGGGGCGCCAGTCCCGGCGCCCATGAGAGCTATGTGCTGGACCTCAAGGATGCTGCGCCCACCGCCGGCCGCGCAGTGGTCCGGTGACGGAGAAACGCATGAGCGAGTTCAACGATATCATCGGTCCCCATCCCAGCGGAGGAATGCGGGTCATCTTCCTCTACGTAGGCCAAGGCGAGGCCACGCTGGTCTTCGTCCCCAAAGGAGCGGGCAAGCACCTCTCGGTGTTGATCGACTGCAACAGGGCTCCGAAGCTCGGGGGCATCGATCTCGTGAGGCTCCTCGCGGACGCGCTGCCATGGAACAACGCTGGTCGGCCGCAGCTCGACGTGTTCATCAACACCCACCCGCACGCCGACCACTTCGGCGGGCTCGCAGAGCTGCGCGGGGCGATCGACATCGCCGAGGTGTGGCACAGCGGTCACAAGCCTGGGCCTGACAACTACGCCGGCTACAAGGAGCTGAAGGCCCTGATGAAATCGGTGAAGGACTCTGGCGGAGGGGTCGTCGAGATGCTCGGAAGCCGCACGGCGACGACGCTCGGAGATGCTCACATCAACATCGTGTCGCCTGCAAAGCACGTGTCGGACGACATCGGCGACGAAGATCCCGAAGTCCGGCGCAAGCGCATCCACGAACAGTGCGCCGTGCTCCGGATCTCTATCGGCGATCACCCATCGAGCCACGGCGTCCTGATCACAGGCGACTCGGATCGAACTGCCTGGGAAGACCACATCACGAACTACCACGGCCAGGACGAAGCCAACCGCGTGGCCGCCGTCGTGATGTCCGCCTCGCACCACGGCTCGTACACGTTCTTTCGGCACAAGCGCGAAGATGAGGGGGAGAAGAGCTACACCAAGCACCTCGACCAGATCGCACCGACCGACATCATCATCTCCGCCCCCGACGCAAAGGACAGTCCGTTCGAACACCCTCACAAGGAAGCCCTCGAGCTGTACAAGGACAAGGTCGGAGAGGACGGGATCCACCACATGGGCAGCCGGGGCTGGTCGTTCATCGCCGACTTCAAGTCGGACGGCACCTACGAGGTCTGGAACGATGGGGGAGATCTCAAGGGGAGCTACGGACTCGACGTGCCCGACGATGGCGATGACGGCGGTGGCGGCGGTGGAAGGAAGATCGATGGGGCCCCGACGGTGATCAGCCGGGTCGAAAAGAGCCGCCCCATGGGGTGATACCGATGATCTCCTGGACTGTCCGAAAGCCCGAGCTGCTCAGGTACGAGCTAGAGCAGATTCATCTCGCGTTCCCCGGTTTCGAGCCCCTCCCCGACGCCTGGACCAACAACGCACTCGCCCTCTCCGGCTCGCTGAAGTTCCGCATGGACGGCGAGACCAAGACCGTTCGGATCCTGCTGCGCTTCGACGACGATCACCCTCACGTGCCGCCGCGCGTCATTCCCCTCGCCGATGGGGCTCCCAACGAATCGCGGGTCAGCAAGGAAGAAGTTCGCTGGTTCTCAGCACGGCACCAGATGGCCGACGGCTCGATCTGCTTGTTCGAGCTGCCAGGTACCAGCGGCAAGTCTCGCTACGTGTCGGGCCGAGATGCACTGCGCCGGACAGAGCGGTGGCTGCGCTCGGTTCTTCGCGGCGAGTTCCCCGCGGGGATCGACATCGAGCGAGTCGCCATGGGGGAGCATTACCAGGGGATCGGTGATGTTCTACTGGGGCCCGCTGCCTGGGGGCCGCTGGATGAGACGGGCGCCTTCTTTGCCGTGAACGCGCGCGAGGCCGAGGACCTGCCGCTGTACGTCGTCAGCCGCTGGGCTGGCGACGGCGGGTCGACGAAGACCGAGCACAAGCTGCTCCCCTGGTTCGAACAGGACGCTCCAACGGCGGGACAGACCTGGGATGCGATTCTCGGAGACCCGAGCGTGTCGATCCCTGCCGTACTCGCAGGCCGCTATTACACGCTGGCTTCGGAGCCGCCGCCGGTTCGTGACGTGCGCCAGCTCGCCCAACTCGTCTTTCCAGACGAGGCAGATCCCTTCGAACGACTTCGCCGCGACTTCGCCGTCGAGCGACTGCGAGCGCGAGCCGTTGCGATCGCGCTTCGCCTGCCAGACCGGGATGGGGAGGTGGAGTGGGTCTTCTTCTTCCTTCGCCTGCGAGAACGCGAACTCGAACGGAGGCCGGTCTCGGGCCTGTCGGCCCACGGTCTCGTGCTGGACCTCAGCCCGCACGATCCGCTCGAACACGCGAAGCTGGAGATCCTCCGAACGCACGACCTTCGGCGGCGCACCTTCCTTCTGCGGAACGGCGAGGATCTTCTCTCCAGCACCGAAGACATGAAGTTCGTGTTGGCTGGAGCCGGCGCGCTGGGGTCAACCTGCGCAGACCTACTGGCGAAGGCTGGGGCTGGAGCCTTGGAGCTGTGGGACAGCCAGCTCCTTGAGACCGGGAACGTGGTGCGCCACGTCGCTCCTCTCGGCAATGTCGGGCTGCCGAAGGCGTTTCTGGTGAGCGCCCATGTTCAGCACCGAGCACCTCACTGCGAGACCACCTCCCAGCTTGCGTCCGTGCTCGAGCGCGGTGGCGGCGGTCCCTTTGGTCGCGGTTGGCCGATCCTCAGCACGATCGCGAACGACGCCACCGAGTTGGCGCTCAACGAGCACGCGGTTCGGGCCGGTGCCACCGTCTTCTATCTGCGGGCCCTCCGTCGTGGCACTGTCGGTCGCCTCATCCGTGTTCGACCAGGGCAGGATGCCTGTCTCGAGTGCATCGCCCGATACCTGGAGGCCGGCGAGCACCGCTTGGTCTCGGTGGAGGCGGCGGAGGACGAGGTCATCACCCACGAGTGTGGGAACGCCGTGCTCGCCGCCAGCGCGGCCGACCTGACCATCGTTGCTGGCCTCGCCGTTCGGACCTTGCTCCACCTCGAGGAGGAAACTCTGGACAACCACTGGCTATGGGCCACCGAGGGGGTTCCCGACCACCCGGAGTTGACGACGAGCTTCTCGAAGTCGGCCTTCCGACTCGATCCCCACCCAGAGTGCTCTGTGTGTGGTGGACCGCCGGTGACCAAGGTCGTCCTCCCCCCCGAGGCGCGCGCGAGAATGGAGCAGCTCGCCGGAGAGACGGCCCCCAACGAGACCGGGGGCATTCTCGTCGGATCTCGTGAGGGGCAGACCGTGAAGATCCTCGCCGTGAGCGGGCCCGGCCCGAACGCGATCTCGACCCCCGTGAAGTTCATCCGGGACGGTGAGTTCTGCGCGGAGTTCTTGAAGGAAGCCGCCGTGCAACACCCAGGCGCAGACTACGTGGGCGAGTGGCACTCGCATCCGAACGGCGATGTTCGGCCGAGTGGTCGTGATGTCGCCTCGCTGCTCGACGTGGCGGAGGACCCGAACTTCCTGACGGAGTGCCCAGTCATGGTCATCCTTGGAGCCCCGGCAAGCCCCGACATCTCGGCGACGGCCTTCCCCGTCGAAAGGGCGCCCGTCCAGCTCGCCGTGACCGTCGCCCCGGTTAGCGATGTTGATGGTGTTGAGGAGCGAGGTGCTAGCGATGTCGACTGACTTCGAAGCTCTCAACCGCCGAGGCGTCTATCGGCTCCACCAGCTCGTGATCGAGCTGATGCCAGGGGTCACGGTCTACGACGCGAGCGGGAAGGCCCTCGCGGACGCGAGTGCGCCCGATCTAGGAACGCTGGTCCACGAGTACGTCCACTTCCTACACAACTACGGAACACTCTCCGGCCTCACGCTCGTGGTCCTCCAGCACAAGCTCGCAAATCACTTCGCGGTGACCGAGGCGGAAGGGCGCGCTTCGCGCGACCGGCCATAACGACCCCAACTTCGCGGCACGCGGAGTGCGGTCGGGTCTTGCCCGTTTTCGGCGCGCAACTCGCCGCGCTTCGCGCACCGACCGTCCCGCGCAGCGCCGCCGAGGCCCCAACGCCCCCGATAGACGGACGGAGCGGTGCCTCGACGTCGAGACTCCTCTCGAGGCGAGGCTCGAGACGCACCTCGGCCTCACGCGCTCGCGGCGCGTTCGGACGGGGTCGCCTCACGGGCGTGGCCGGTTAGCTGAACGAGGCGCTCTCGAAGAACGCCGCCTCCATCTCTTCGCGCGGGAACCCGAACAGCCGATGCCAGCGAAAGGTGCCCGCGGGGAAGACCACGTCGAGCTCGCCCGCGAGGAGGCGTCGGCGCGCGTCGGCGTGGGCTTCCCAGAACGCGAAGAGACGCCACAGCGCCTTCGCGCGCGCCACGCCCTCGCCCATTCCCGCCTTCACGCGCGGGGCGATCTTTCCTTCGAGACACGGCGGCGTGTACCAGGACGCCGCGTTCTTCGTGACCCGCTGATGCATCGCGTGCATCACGCCCACGAAGCGCTGGCCCTTCTTCGCCTGGTCGGCGCGCTTCTCCGCGATCTTCCCCTCCACCCGCTTGCGCACCTCCGCGACGCACGCGTCGGGGTCCATGTCGATCGCCTCGCAGAGTGGCTCCTGCACGAGCTCCACGAAGTCCGGCCACCAGTGGCCGAGGAAGGGCACGAGCGTTCCGTCCTCGCGACGAATCGTCCGCGGCGCCTCGAACCGCTGCACCCGACGACGCCCCGCGTCCTCTACGCGCGTGAAGAGGCCCGGCCACTGCGTGGGCTCCTCCACGATGCCCGCGGCGGTTGGGTTGCAGAGGATGTACGCCATCGCCTCCACGCACGCCGTCGCCGTGACGTTCTCCGGCTGAGAGGTGGGTCGCTTGTCGAAGAGCACGCTCTTCGTTCCGCGATAGACCTGGACCGCTTTCGCGAGCATCGCGTGGAACGCTTGGAAGAAATCACCTCGGACTCCACGAACGTCCGTGAAGAGCAGGTGGTAGTGCGTCGACATCAGCACCACCGCGTGAAGTCGAATCCCGTACGCTTCCGCGTAGACCTGCAGCAGGTAGAAGAAGAGCTCGCGCATCTGCCGGTCCGGACGCAG
>CALJLK010000151.1 GCA_937982655.1 uncultured Sandaracinus sp. | reverse complement strand
GCCGCTGACCCGGCCGACCGTGAAGCCTCGTCGGCCGCTGACCCGGCCGACCGTGGAGCTTCGAGCGTCGCCGCGAACGGAAGCGCCACGGAGGGCGCGGTCTCCCACGCGAGCGACGGGAAACGAACCTTCGCCACGACCTCGAGCCGACCGTCGCCTTCGAGATCGACCAACGCCTCGAGGCACGCCGAGCCACCGAGACCTTCGAACGACGGCGTCACCTCGACGAGGCTTCCGTCCGGAAGAACACGCGCGATCGCGAAACAACGCCGCTCCGTCGCCGCGTCGGTCGCGGCCGGAAGCAGCTCCACGAAGCCGTCGCCATCGAGATCGGTGGGCGCGTCGATCAGGCCGACCTCCGCGCGCTCGAGCGACTCCGTCGGCGCCTCCACTGCGAGCACGAGGCCGCGCCGCGTCACCACCCGCAGCGCGGTGCGCCCTTCGTCGCCACGCATCGCGAGCCCGACCGCGTCCGGGGCCTCGACGCGGACCACCCGCACCCAACCGCGCGCACGGAGCCGAGCTTCGATCGCGTCCGCCTCCGCTCGGGCGTCGAGCCCGACGCGGAGGTGTCGCGCATCGTCGAGCGGCGCGGCCGGAGCGCGGCAGCCCACCAGCACGAACGTCGCGAGCCACACGAGGACCGACGTGCATCGCACGCGGCGCTGGCTCTGGTCGCCGCGCCGTGCCAAGCCGATCGAGTCGAGCGCGCGCGGCGAACGCGACGAGCGAGACGGCGACCGAAACGAGGACCGAGGCACGATGACGCTTCCTGCGAACGGGTTGTACCGCACCACGATTCCGCATCCGCTCGTCCCGAGCGAGCTCCCCGAAGGACGGCTCGTCTACGTGGGGCGCAAGAACGGCGAAGCCTTCGTGGTCGTGCCGCACTTCAACGAGAACAATCGTTGGTTCTGGCGCGAGCCCGTCACGCCGCTCACCGACGAGGTCTGGGCTCGCACGATGATCGCCCTGCCCGCGGAGGGCTTCTACACCCTCCCGCGCGCGCTCGAGCTCGGGAACGGCGGCCGCTGGCTGGAGAACGCGATCGTGCAGCTCGGCTACGACCGCACCGGCCAAGGCATCCTCTTCGTGGCGGAGAAGCGCGAGGCGATGGCCGACAACGCGCTCTACTTCTCCGATCGCGGTCACCGCATCGACGACACGCTGCTCCGTCAACTCCGCTGGGCGCCGATCCTGCCGGTGAGCGAGACCGACGACGCGATCCGCCATTGAGCCCGTCGAACGAAGGCGCTCCACGTTCGTCGCCAGGCTCGTCGCCAGCCTCGTCGCCACGTCGTCGCCAGGCTCGTCGCCAGGTTCGATGACCACGTCGATCTCTCGCGCAGCGACGTGAGTCTCACGCTTGTGTGCCCGCGAGCGTGAGCGTTCGGACCTCGGTCGCGCCCGATCGGTAGAGCGCGGCGGAGGCGGCCTTCGTGGTCGCGCCCGTGGTGCGCACGTCGTCGATCAAGAGCACGCGCCGGCGCGCGTCGTCGCGGGTTGCTTCGAACGCGCCCCGCACGTTCTCCTCGCGCGCGGTCTCGGGCAGGCTCGCTTGCGGTGGCGTGTCGCGGATCCTCCGCAGCCGCGCGCGATCGAGGGGCACGTCGAGCGCCTTCGCCACCGGCTCGGCGAGCAACACGCCGTGATCGAAGCCGCGCGCCTTCACGCGGCGTGGGTGCGAAGGCACGGGGATCACCACGTCGATCTTGCCGACGTGCGCGCGCGCCGCGTTCACGAGGAGCGCGCCGAGCTCCGGCACCAGATCCGTGCGGCGCCCGTACTTGTAGCGACGGATCGCGTCCGCGAGCGGGCCTCCGAACACATAGGCCGCCGGCCCCGGAAGCCGCTCGAGCAAGAGCGCGCACGCGCCGCAGAAGCCGCGCTCTCCGAAGTCGAGCGCGACGTCGCAGCCCGGACAGCGCGCGGGCGCGAGGAGATCGAGGAGCCCGTTCCAGGCAGCGATCCACATGCGCGGCTCTTCGCGCGCGGTCGTCGGTGTTTTCGTCGGTCCAGGGCGCGGTTTTTGGTCCCCGATCCAGGCGTGGTCGTGGTCACCGTCTCGGTCACGGTCACCGTCTCTTTCACGGTCACCGTCTCGGTCACGGTCACCGTCTCGGTCACGGTCACCGTCTCGGTCACCGAATCAGACTCGGCTCGACGCTTCGTCGCCGACCACGTCGCCGACCACGTCCACGACCACGACGACCGCGATGTCGACCGCCAATCGCGATCGACTCCGGCCCTCAACCGCTCGCCATCGACTCCAGGCGCTCGCGTTCTTCACGACGCAGGCTGATCAGCCGGAAGCGCACCGTGAAGCGTCCGTCCTCGCGCTTGCGGCTGCCGAGGCTCCGGCCCTCGAGCGAGAGCTCCGCGACCTCGAACCGCGCGGGCTGTCCGGGCGCGAACGAGACGGGCGACACGAGCTCCACCACGTTCTTCGCGTAGCCGACGAGCTCGCCCTCGCCACCACCGATGCGCACCGCGATCATCGCGTCACCGCTCCTTCATCGACTCGCGCGCTTCGCGCAGATCGACCTGGCGCTTGATGGTCTCGCGATCGTCGTGGACCTTGCGCCCCTTGCCGAGCCCGAGCTGCACCTTCGCGTGCCCGTTCTTGAAGTAGAGCTGCAGCGGCACGAGCGAGTAGCCCTTGGTCGCGAGCTTGCCCGCGAGCCGCTCGATCTCACGCTTGTGCGCCAGCAGCTTCCGCGAGCGCTTGGGCTCGTGGTTGAAGTGTGGACCGCCCTGCTCGTAGGGCGCGATGTGCGCCTTGTGCAGCCAGAGCTCGCCTTGCTGCACGATCGCGTAGGCGCCCTCGAGGTCCGCGCGCCGCTGGCGCAGGCTCTTCACCTCGGAGCCTTGCAGGATCATCCCCGCCTCGAGCGTCTCTTCGATCTCGTAGCGCGCGGCCGCCTTCGGGTTGCGGCAGATGAGGAGATCCATCCCCGCCACACCTTCATCGACGCGCTTCTTCTTCGACATGGGCCACCGCCATTACCACGAAGCGTGCGGGCGAGCCCGACGCGAACGCCTGCCTGGTCCGACCGCTGGCTGTTCGAGCGAGCCGATCGGCACGGGTAGCGCGACAGGGTGCGCACGCGGTCGCAGATGTCACCTCCCGCGCGCTCGTCGGTTCGGCGGGCCGCGTCCCCTTCCCGCCACCCCGAACTTCCGTCAGAACGCGGGCGTGGCTCGGCGCTCCAGCTCGATCACGCTCGCTCTCGTCGCGTGCGCGCTCGTGTCCTCGGTCGATCTCGGCGTCGCACGCGCCGACGATCCCCGCGTGCTCGCGGTCCGCGTGGCGGCGAGCCTCGACGCCGACGCGAACCTCCGCGGAGTCGCGCGCTACGAGGTCGAGTCCGACGGAAGCCCACTGCGCCTCTGGGTCTACTCCGATCGAAACGCGGTCGCGCCCGCCGCAATGGACCAACGCTCGTCGCGCTGGATCTTCCCTCGCGAGCGCGATCTCGCATCCACCCGCGTGAGCGCCACGGTCGACGGCGTCGCGGTCGAAGCCCGCCTCGTCCACGCGCCGGTCGGCTCACCTCGCGGGCGCGACGTCGCGGGCTCCGATCTCGAGCTCCCGCTCGCGCCCGGCCGCCACCACGTCGAGGTGCATTTCGCCTACCGCGTCCCCGAACGTTTCGGACGGCTCGGCCGCACCGGCGATCGGATCGCGCTCACCGGTCCGTGGTACCCGCTTCCGTTGCGTGGCGACGCGCCGGTGGACGACGCGCTCCACGACGTCGCGCTGCGACTCCCGGAGGACACCGTCGCGCTCGCGCCCGGCGATCGCGGCGCGGTGCTCACGCGCGGCGTGCTTCGGCGTCGTCGCGTGGGGACCTTCGTCCCCGTGCTGCTCGACGATCGGATGCACCGCGTCGAGCGCGCGTTGCCGCACGGACACTCCCTCGTGGTGCTCTCTCCCGACGCGCTCCCCGAGCCGCCCCGCGCGGACGCGGAGGGCATCTTCGCGCTCCGCGATCTCAACGAGATCTACGTGCTCGATCAGCTCGTGCGGGTCGCCTCCGACGTCGCGGAGACGCTCGCGCTCGTCGAAGAAGGTGGCTGCGCGGCGATCGAGCCAGGACCGTTCGTGATCGCGCTCGCGCCCTCGCGCACCGAGCTCGCGGCCAACGCGCCGGGGCTCGTGCTCGTCTCCGATCGTGCGTTCGAGATCTTCCCCCACGAGCTCGCGCGCAGCTTCCACGACCGCGTGATCCGACGCGCGCTCTTCCGCGACGCGCTCGCACGTTGTCCACGCAGCGCGGAGGAGCCGCCCGCGGATCGCGCGTGGGCCCTCGACGTACGCGCCGCGCTGCTCACCGATCTCGACGAGCTCCGCCGCAGCGGTCGCGCGCGCACCGCCCGCGAGCTGCTCGGTTGGGCGGGCTTCCATCCCGCGATCGATCAGCTCCTCTACGCGCCGCAGACCGCGTTCCCCGACGTGTACTTCGCGGGAAGCGCGGAGCCCGACGCCTTCCGTGACGATCCGGTCTACGCGCGTCGTCCTCGCTCGCGTGGCCGGCGCATCCTCGCGATGTCGCGCGACGTGCTCGGCGAGGAGCGGCACCGCGCGTGGACGACCGCGCTGGTGGAGCGGCACGAGACCGCACGCGCGGCGCTCGCGCGGATCGCGCCCGACGAAGCCGAGCACCTCGACGAATGGCTCGACGCGGCGGGCACCGAGGTGAACTACCGACTGCTCGACGTGCAGAGCTCGGAGCTGTCGAACGGACGCGTGCGACACCGCGTGCGGGTGCGCCGCGAGGGCGACGCGCGGCGCGAACCGGTCGAGGTGCGGATCGACACGCGCGACGGTCACGTGGTCGGCACCTGGGACGGACACGGCGACGGCGACGGCAACGAAGGCGTGGTCGAGCTCGAGACCGACGGGCCCGCACGCGACGTGCGGATCGATCCCCGCGGCCGGACCGTGCAGAGCGCGGAGGTCGCCGGCGATCACCCGCTCGCGGACGACGCGACCGCGCACCCGTGGCGACCGCCGGTCTTCCAAGGCTTCAACCTCGCATACGCCGCGACCGAACGCGCGATCATCGGGCTCGTCGACGTCGCGCTGCGCCGTCAGTACGTGACCGACTCCACGATCGCGCTGCGCGCGACCACCGATCCACGCAGCACGGGCGGTCTGCTCCGCTGGGTGCGCGGGCTCGGCGCCGCCCGCGACACCAACGCGCGCCGCGGCTTCCTCGCGCCCGGCGTGACCTTCGATCGGCTGCACGCGGGCTTCTCCGGCGAAGGCTCGCCCGGCGGTTGGCGTGCGGGTCTGCAGCTCACGGGCGGCTACAGCTC
>CALJLK010000150.1 GCA_937982655.1 uncultured Sandaracinus sp. | reverse complement strand
CGGCGCGGGCTCGGGGGGCGGGTCCATCGGATCGCTCGGATCGGTCGGCGAGGGCGCGACGGCCACGCGGGTCGAGAGCTGGTAGAGCACGTCCACCCCGCCGCCCTCGGCTGCGCGCATGCGCCACGCGGTGTTCGCCACGCGGTCCTCGCTCACGAGGTCGAGCTCCGCCGGATCGGTCGCCTGCTCGTCGGGCAGCGCGTGACGCGCGCGAACGACGAGCGCTGCGTCGAGCTCGAGCACCTCCGCCGCACGGAACACGCTGACGAAGATCGTGCCCGTCTCGTCGACGACGACGTCGCGCAGATCCGGCTCCAAGACCACGCGTTGGAGCTCCGCGCCCGAAGGCGTGAACGCCACGAGCTCACCCCCCGCGCAGGCGACGAGCACGCGATCGCGGCGGACGTCCCAGGCGATCCCGCGGGGCGCGGCGCACGGATGGTAGAAACCTTCGACGTTCGTGAGGTTGGCGGACACGCGCGCGACCGCTCCCGTCCCGCGGAGGGTCACGTGGATGTCGCCCGACGGTGAGCCGACCGCTGCGACGCGAAACGGCATGCTCCCGAGTGGAAGGCTCTGGCGCGCTCCCTCGATCAACGTCGCTTCGACCTCGTGGAATCGGAACAGCATGTCGCGCTCCGGATCCGCCATGTAGACGTAGCCGTTCGCGACGAGCCCGTGACCGCCGAAGATCGGCAACGCCGGGCGGAGGTCGCGGGGCGCGGGCTCGGGCTCGGGCTGCGGTGTGAGGGGTGGTTCGGTCGGCGTGGGGTCCGGTCGGCTCGGCGGAGGTACGGCGGCTCCGTCGGTGCACGCCGCGAGCGGGAGGGCGAGCGCGAGGGCGATCGGAAGGACTCGGGCGAGGTTCCGCATCCGGACAGGCTGGCAGCTACGCGACCGACGCACATCCTCCAAACGGGGTAGATCGCGTCGATTTTCGACGTGCCGAATCGTCGAGGACGAGACGTTCTCGGGTTCCGGGATGACGAATCGCCGCTGGACGTCGCGGACCCTTCGAATCCCGGACCTCCGGTGCGAACCCGAGCACCGAGTGAGCACCGAGCGAACTCCGGAGACGCGGGGCGTCGTGGTACCCGCGACGGGTGTCGCGCGCTCGCGACCTTCGCATTCACCACGTCTGCGGAGAGCTGTCGCGGAGGGCGACGGACCGGCGGTGGTCGGTCGTTTCCGCGCCGACATCCCGGCTCGCTGAACGGCCGCGAACCACGACGCGACGCCGCGACGCGGCTCCGAGCACGGGTGTCGGATGCGGGCGCCGCGTACCCCATCCGACGCCCGCCGCCGCTCTGCGTGAGCGCTTCGGTCGCGCCGACGTCGCGCTCCCTTCGTCGCGACTTGCTTCGCAACGGTCCTTTCGGTTAGCTCGCGGTCCACGGAAAGGGATGGCCATGCAGCAACCCCAGCAAGCCCCGATGCAGCCGATGCCGCCCGCGGCGCCGCAAGCGCCGATGGGTGCCGGGCCGACGCCCGCCCACCAGATCACGCACGGACCTTCGTTCGCGATGCTCCGCGTCGACCTCCAGCCCGGGCAGACGATCGTCGCCGAGGCCGGCTCGATGGTCGCGCGCCACTCGAACGTGCACATGGAGGTGAAGATGAACGCTTCGCCCTCGGCCGGTCTGTGGCAGAAGATCAAAGCGTTCTTCATCGCCTTCATTCGCAAGATCGTCGGCGGTGAGACCTTCTTCGTGAACCACTTCTCCGCCGCGCAGGGCGGCTCGGTCTGGGTCGCCCCGACGATGGCGGGCGCGATCTCCCACCGGCGCATGCAGGGCGAGACGCTCACGCTCTCCACCGGCGCGTTCCTCGCGAGCTCCGGTCCGCTCGAGACCTCGCTGAAGTTCGGGGGCCTCAAGAGCCTGCTCGCGAAGGAGGGCGCGTTCTTCCTCCAGGTCAGCGGCCACGGCGACCTCTGGTTCAACAGCTACGGCGGCATCCACGCGATCGACGTCAACGGTCCGTTCATGATCGACAACGGACACCTCGTCGGCTTCGAAGGAAACCTCACCTACACCATCCGCTCTGCGGGTGGCGGCGCGATGGGTTTCCTCGCCTCGGGCGAAGGCCTCGTCTGCGAGTTCAACGGGCAAGGGCGCGTGTACGTGCAGTCGCGCAACCTCGGCTCCCTCGTCGGGTGGCTCTCGCCGCTCCTCCCCTCCTGAGCGAACGCCGCGAGCCGAAGGAGTCGAACCATGCAGATCGACGTCGCATACCGTCCCGCTCAAGCCATGGCGCGCGTGATCCTCGCGCCGGGTGAGTCCATCCGCGCCGAGTCGGGCGCGATGGTGGGCATGTCCACCAACGTTCAGATGCAGACCGGCGCGACCGGTGGCATCATGAGCGGTTTGAAGCGTATGTTCGGAGGAGAGTCCTTCTTCCAGAACACCTTCACCGCCCAAGGCGGCGCCGGCGAGGTGCTCCTCGCGCACTCGCTCTGTGGCGACATCGTCCCGCTGGAGATGACCCAAGCGGGGTACTTCATCCAGAGCGCGAGCTACATCGCGAGCTCTCCTTGGGTTCAATGCGACACCAAGATCGGCGGCTTCCGCAGCTTCTTCGCCGGTGAAGGGGTGTTCGTGCTCAAGGCCACCTCGCCCCAGCCGGGGCAGGTGCTGGTCGGCGCCTTCGGAGGCATCCAGGAGCTCCTCTGCGACGGAAACATGGTGATCGACACCGGTCACCTCGTCGCCTGGGACGCGACCCTCGAGTACAGCGTCGGCAAGAGCGCGGACGGTTGGCTCGCGAGCTTCTTCAGCGGCGAAGGCCTCGTCTGTCACTTCCGAGGCCAAGGGCGCATCTGGATTCAAACGCGAAACCCACAAGAGTACGGCACGACCGTGGGTCGCATGTTGCCGCCGCGGCAGGGGTGAAATCATGCGCTACGAGCTCCTCGACAAACCCGATTTCGGTATGGTTCGCGTGGGCTTCGATCAGCCCGGCGAGCAGCTCCTCGTCGAGTCGTCCGCCATGGTCGCGCGACACTCGGCGATCGAGATGAAGACACAGCTCCAGGGCGGCATCCTGGCCGCGGCCAAGCGCAAGATGCTCGGCGGCGAGAGCCTCTTCCAGAACACCTTCACCGCGACGCAGCCGGGCCAAGAGCTCTGGCTCGCGCCGAGCGCCGAAGGCGACGTGCTCGCGCTCGACATGAACGGCACCTACGAGGTGATGCTCAACAGCGGCGCCTACCTCGCCGCGTCGCCGAGCGTGACCCTCGACACCAAATGGGGCGGCGCGAAGGGCTTCTTCGGCGCGGGCCTCTTCCTCCTCAAGTGCAGCGGCCACGGCCCGCTCTTCTTCAGCTCGTACGGCGGCATCCACGCGGTCGACGTCGGCCCTGGCGGCTACATCTGCGACAACGGCCACATCGTCGGCTTCACCAGCGGTCTCAACTACACGGTGACGAAGGTCGGCGGCCTCAAGTCGCTCTTCCTCGGCGGTGAAGGTCTGGTGTGTCGCTTCGAAGGTCAGGGTCGCCTGTGGATGTCCACGCGCAACGCCAACAGCCTCGCCGCGTTCCTTCACCCGTTCCGGCCGGTGAAGAACAACAACTGAGACTGCGAGCGGTCCCAGCGCGCGACGCGGGTGCTCGCGACGCGGGTGCTCGCGACGCGGGTGCTCGCGACGCGGGCGTTCGCGACACGCGTGTGGGTGATCGTGATGCCGGGCTTCGACTCGTCGGCGCGATCGTGATCGCGCTCGTCGCGGCGGCGGCCTCCGCACAAGCGCCGAACGAAGGCGGAAGCGCCGCGCGCACGAACGACTCGAGCGCGAACGACGCGAGCGCGAACGACGCGAGCGCGAACGACGCGAGCACGAACGCCGCGAGCGCGAACGACGCGAGCGCGAACGACGCGAGCGCGAACGACGCGGAAGGAATCGACGCGAGCGCGAACGACCCGAGCTCGAACGAACGCGCGGAGTCGAGCACGGCCGAGAGCGAAGACACGAACGAAGGTGCGGGAGCGAACGACGCGATGGCGTCCGTCACCGGCCGCTCCCTGCGCGAGGCGATGACCATCGTCGCCACGGGCGGCGTCAGCGGCGAAATCGCCACCGCCGTCTGCGACTCCGAGCTCACGCTCGACCCGTCGGAGCTCGCCACCCGCGACGTGTGGGGTGGCCTCGGCGACGACGTCTTGGTCGTCGACACCGGCGGCCTCTTCGCGCGTCACGGCGTCTCGCGCTGGCTCGCCGAGCACCGCCCCACCGAGCTCGCCCGACTCGCACGCGCGCTCGGCTACCACGCGCTCGCGGTCAGCCAGGCCGACCTCGGCGACGAGCGCGCGCTGCTCCTCACGCGCGCGCGCGCCCTCCGTCGCGCCGGCATCCCGATGGTCGCCTCGAACCTGCGCTGCAGCGCCGCCGCGTCCGACGTCTGCAACGCGCTCCTCGACGGCTCCGACGGCGTCCCACTTGCCACGCGCGGCGCCGAGCGCGTGGCCTTCTTCGCGTACCTGGATCCACGCGCGACCAGCCGCATGGCCGACGATCGCGTGGCGGGTCTGCGCATCGAGCCGATCGCGGCGGCCCTCTCGCGTGACGTCCGCGCGGCGCGTGCCCGTGGCGCGACGTTGGTGCTCGCGTCGATCGACCTCGGCTCCGGCGCGACGGGGGCCGCGCAAGTGCTCGAGCTCGTCTCCGCGCTCGACGACGACGCCAAGCCCGACTTGGTCTTCTCGTCCGAGGCGGGCGGCAACCCGCTCTTCGCGCGCCCCGCGACCTTTCGCCCGGCCGTCGTCTCCGCGCCCTACCGCGGCGCGGTCGAGCTGCGCATCCGCCGCGACACGATCACCGAGGGCCTCGACGTGCTCGCCATCCCGAGCGAGAAGTCCGTCACCGCGCTGCCCTTCGCGGAGCTCGTCGAGCACGTGGGCGTCGACTACTGCGACGCGCTCGGCGCACCGCTGCCGGGCGCGCGCCTCGACGCGACCCGCACCCTCGACGCCGAAGCCATGGCGACCCTCGCCGCAGGAGTGCTCCGCGAGCGCGCGAACGCCGACGTCGCGGTCCTCAACTTGCCGACGATCGATCGGCGCTGGCATCCGTCGCGCAACGACGCGCTCAGTGCGAGCGACGTGAACGTCGCGATCCGTTACGACGAGCCGCTCGTCGCCGCGACCGTCCCGGGCGCGTGGATCGCCGCGCTCGCCGGAGTGCGCGCCGGCAACGCGAACCTCGTCACGCTCGGCCTCGAGCCCGCGACGCCTGCGCTCCCCGTGCGCGTGCACGGCCGACCGCTCGAGCTCGCCGCGAGCTACCGCGTGGTCACCAACCGTTTCCTCGCGCGTGGCGGCGACGCGCTGCTCCCCGCGCTGCCGCCTGGGACCGAGTGGGAGCCAGTCCGCGGGCCCGGGGTGCGGCAGAGCGTGCTCGAGTTCCTCTCCGAGCCACGCGACGACGACCCACGCGACGCGCTCGTCGATCCTTCCCAGCGCGTCGAGTGGCAGCTCCGCGCGCAGGTCGATCTCACCTTCACCGGCTCCGCGATCCGCGACGCGGGCGACTACCGCGAAGGCCCCCTCGTCAACGCGCGCCAGCTCCAGTTCGGCCTCGCGACCCAGCTCGCGTGGAACGCCCTGCACCCCCGCGCCGCGTGGGAGAACACCGTCAACACCACGTACACCCTCGCCGCGACCGCGACGACGGATGGCTTCGACGAAGGCACCGATCAGATCCTCTACCGGACGAGCGGCAACTACCGCGGCTTCCGCGATCGCCGCGACGCGCTCTACGTGCCCGATCTCTTCGCGGAAGGTCTGCTCCGCACCGAGCTCACGAAACAAGATCCCCGCGTCGTCACCCTCGACGACGGAACGATGGAGACCCAGCCCGTCGCGCACTTCCTCACCGTGCGCTTCACCGGGGGGCTGCAGTGGCGTCTGCGCCCGCAGCTCCGCGTGCGCGCGCTCGGCGGTCTCGAGCTCCTCGACGCGCTCGACGACGATCTGCGCGTCGCGCTCGGCGGCTACGGCGCGCAGTTGATCGTCGATCCCTGGATCCTCCTCGGCGCGGCGCCACGCACCCTGACCGCGCAGCTCACCGTCGACTGGTTCGCGAGCGATCCCGGCGGCCGCAACCGCCACCTCGTGCAGGGCCTCTTCGACGTGAAGATCCAGCTCACGCAGCTCTTCGCGCTCAGCTTCAACGTCACGTTCTACGGCCTCAAAACGCGCGTCCTCGTCGACGAACGCTACGAGTCGCGCCCCTTCGCGTTCGCGTTCCAGACCAACGCGGGCCTACGCGTGTCGTTCGTGGGCCGCCGCGCGACGCATTGAGCGCGCGCGCGCGACCACTCGAGGTCCTCGCCGTCCTTGACCGAGGCCGCGCGTCGGCGCACGACCGCGCGATGAGCGCGCGACCCGGATCGAAGCGGACCTCTGCGACGCGAGGCGGACGTCCTGCGAAGAAGGCCGATGCGGCACGCCCCGAAGGCAAGCCGAGCGACGGCAAGCGCAGCGAAGGCTCGCGGTCCGAGAGCCCTCGCCAGGACACGCGCCCCAAGAGCTCTCGCTCCGGCGCCCGACCCGCACGTTCTGGCGCGCGCACACCCGCCGTCACCGAGCCCACCGAGCCGACCCTCGCAGCGGTCGTGCGCGAGCGCCTCGGCGAAGGCACGACCTGGAGCGCCGCGCGCGACCTCGTGCGCAGCGGGCGCGCGTTCGTCGCGGGCGAGCAGATCACCGATCCCGCGCAGCGTGTGAGCCCGGGCGTGGTGACCGTCGATCTCGAGGCGCCGCGCATTCGACGCGGTGTGCTCCCCGAGGACGCGCTCGTGCACGTCGATCGCCAGGTCGTCGTGGTCGCCAAGCCCGCGGGCCTGCTCACCGTCCCCTACGACGCCAACGATCGCGACACCCTCGTCGATCAGCTCCGCGCCGCGCTGCGCCGTCGCGACAAGGCCCGCGCGGGCAAGCGCTACGATCCCGAGGTCGGCGTCGTGCACCGCCTCGACAAGGGCACCTCGGGTCTGCTCGTCTTCACGCGCACCGTCGCCGCCAAGCGCCACCTCGGCCAACAGTTCCGCGCGCACACCGTACAGCGCACCTACCTCGCGCTCGTGCACGGCGTCCCCTCGCGCGCCACCCACGACACGATCCTCGTCGCGAACCGTGGCGACGGATTGCGCGGCACCTTCGGGCGATTCCGTCCCGGCAAGGGCAAGCCGCCGCCGGACGCGCGCCGCGCGATCACCCACGTCGATGCGGTGCTCCCGCTCAAGGGCGTGTCGCTCGTCGCGGTGCGCCTCGAGACGGGGCGCCAACATCAGATCCGCATCCACCTCGCGGAGGCGGGTCATCCCTTGGTCGGCGAGAACGTCTACATCCGCGACTACCAAGGCCCCCGCGTGGAGGCCGCTCGCCCGCTGCTCCACGCGGCCGAGCTCGGCTTCGTGCACCCCGGCGACCACGGAGACGACGAGGGAGGGGGCGGCGCGCCGCGCCACTTCCTGCTCGAGCCTCCGCCCGACTTCATCGAGGCGCTCCGTCGCGCGGGCGGTCGCGCCGACGCGTGGCGCGCGCTCCTCGCCGAACGCCCGCCGCGTCGCCCCCGCGCGATGCGTCGCGACGACGACGACGACGATTGAGCGCCGCACGACCTCACCGTGGACGTGGACGTGGACGTGGTCGTGGTCGTGGTCGGCGACGTGATCGGCGACGTGATCGGCGAGGTCAACGAGGCGACTCGCCCTCGCGCGCTCTGCTGTCCTCGCGTGCCCTCGCATCCACGAGCGACCCGCGAATCACCCGCCAAACGCGAGCGATCCGCTCACGGCCCGAAGCGAAGCGTGTACGCGTAGCGCACGTCGCCGCCGCTCGGGCGCGTGCCTCGCATCGTGCTCGCCGCGCGCTCCACGCACCGCGCGAACGCGACGTCGCCGATCTGCTGCTGCTCGATCGTCACCCGCTGGATCCGCCCCGACGCGTCGACCGTCCACGCGAGGATGATCGTCCCCGTCTCGAGCGCCTCGCGCTCCACGAAGTCGCCGTAGCACTGCGCGATGCGCCCCGCGGCGCCGCGGACCATCGACTGCACCGCGCTCGCGGGCAGGCGCCCGAAGCCGTCCACGCGTTCGCCGACGCGCACCGTGAGGTAGCCGCTGAGCTGCACGTCCTGCTCGACCACCTCGGTCGCCGGGTTCGGCACCGCGACCGCGGCCGCGCTGCCCGTTGGCTCCCGCACCACCTCGCGCTGCTCCAGCCGAGAGGCGCGCGGAAGACACGCGCGCATCGCCTCCGCGAGCTCGTCGAGGCGCTGCTCGATCGCCTCCACCGCGCGCGCCGCGTCGTTGCGAACGTCCTCGTAGGGCGCCGAGAGCTGCTCGTGTGCTTCCCGCAGGAGCTGCACTTGCGTCGTCACCTCGCGCTGCACGCGTTCGAGGCAGGTCACCTCGCGCATGGCGCGGCTGCGAGCCTCGTCGACGTTCGGGGACTGCGCGTGGACGGGGATCGCGAGCGACGTGCCGGCCAGCGCGAGGGCGAGGGCAATCGAAGAGCGCATGGGTGAAGGGTACGACGCCCGAGCGTGGATGGGTGTTCACCGCACGCGCGTCTGCGATCGATCAGCGACAGCCCATCGATCAGCGACAGCCCATCGCCTCGACCGGAGAGCGCGTGCTCTGCGGGACCGCGGTTCCTTGGCACACGAGGTCGATGGCCGAGGTGCCGGTTTGGTACGCGTTTCCGACGAGCGCGTGCATCCCCCCCGCGGCCATCGTCATCGAGGTCGAGCTCGCGATCGCCTTGCGCTCCGCCGAGGCGGGCGTGAGCAGGTTCCCGAAGAAGCCGGTGCAGAACCTCGGGTCGCCCGGTTGTGGCGCGCCGCCGATCGCGACGGATGACATCTCGACCACGTCCAGCGTGCTTCCCCGGCAGTCGAGGATGAAGCGCACCTCGGTCTCTCCCGAAAGCGACGTGCCGAGAGTGGCGCCGGCGTCGACATCCCCGCTCGTGAGGCCCATTCCGATCAGGAAGAAGCCCCCGCCGGGGATCGTCCCCGACAGATCGACGGTCGACGGCTCCGCCCGCGGCGTCTCGATGCCGAGCGTGCAGCGGTTGAGCGCGATGGGCTCACAGAATCGGTTGTACAGCTCGACGAAGCCCGCCGAGCCGAGCCGCACCTCGCTGATCACGAGGTCCATGCACCGGTACGGGCTTCCGTCGGACGAGCTCGTGAAGCCCGAGCAGACGCCGCCGTAACCCGCGGGCCGCATGCAGCTCTCGCCCGCTTCGACGGCGACGTTCGTGGGGCAGGTGGCCGATACGCCGGTGCACTCCTCGGGGTAGTCGCAGCTCGGGTGAGTGCCCGGGCGGCAGAGCGCGCCCGTGGGTCGGAGCTGGTCGGTCGGACAGGCGGCGCTCGTCCCCGAGCAGACCTCCGGCAGATCGCACTCGGCGCTCGCCGGACGACAGACAGAGCCGTTCGGGAGGAAGGTGTCGTTCGGGCACGCGATCGAGCTGCCCGAGCAGAGCTCCGCGCGATCGCAGCTCCCAGGGGTCGCCGCGCGACAGACGTGCGTGGACGGGCGGAGCTGATCGGCGGGGCAGTTCGGGCTCGTGCCGCTGCAGCTCTCGGGCGCGTCGCAGGCACCCGCGGCCGGGCGACACTGGGTGGTCGAGGGCGCGAAGCCGTCGCTCGGACAATCGAGCGAGTCACCGGTGCACGTCTCCGCCACGTCGCACGATCCGTTCGCTGGACGGCACACCTCGCCACGATCGCGGAAGCCCTTGCTCACGCACACGGGCCCCGAATCCATACACTCGATCACGCCGACCTCGCACGGACGCCCCGTGTCGCAGGTCGCGCCGCACGAGGATTCCGCACAGTTTCCCGCACCGTCGCACACGAAACTGGGATTGAAGCCGCACGAAGTCCCGAACGGTGCGAACACGTTGGTCGGACAAGAACGCGCGCTTCCGTCGCAGACCTCCGAGACGTCGCACGTGTTGTCACCCGCGCTTCGACACACCGTCCCGAGGGGCGAGATCGTATCCGCCGGACACGTCGGTCCCGAGCCGCTGCACGTCTCCGCCGGATCGCACGCGCCCTGCGACGCACGACACTCCGTGCTCGCAGGGCGGAACGCATCCGTCGGGCAGAGCGGGCTCGTCCCGTCGCACGTCTCGGCGGCGTCGCAGGGCCCCGTCGCGCCGCGACACGTCTCGCCGGCCGCCACGCGCGCGTCCGGCGGGCACGTGGTGTCCTGGCAGGTCTCCGCCATGTCGCACGCGCCGAGCGACTCGCGACACACCGTGCCCGGATCGGCCGCGCGCATCGGGGTGCACGTCGGCGTTCCGTCCTCGCCGCACTCGATCTCGCCCACCTCGCACGGGTTGCCGGTGTCGCACGATCCTCCGGGGGTGCAGGTGCCACACGTCTGTCCGAAGCAGAAGCCCGTCGCGCACTCGGTCCCGAACGGCACCGCCGCGTCGGCCGGACACACCGGCGAGGTGCCGTCGCACAGCTCTTCGGCGTCGCACTCGCCCGCCGCCGCTCGACACACGGTGTCCGCGCTGCGCGGCGTCCGCACGCAGACCGGCTCGCCGCTCTCGCACGAGACCTCCGCGGTCTCGCACGCGCCCTCCGCCTCGCATTCGATCGACGTCGGATCGCAGGTGCCGCCGTCGCCGCCGCCGTCTTCCATCCCTGCGTCGGTGCCACCGTCGACGTCGTCGCCCGGCCGGGGCAGCAGCTCCGGCGGGATCATCGGCACCTCGAGGCAGAGGCCCTGGTCGCACGTTCGATCGTCGGGGCACGTCACGTCGAGGCACGCGCCACCCGGGATGAACACCCGCAGCACGCGCGTCTCCCGGGCCACGTAGCCGCTCTGACGTCGCGCCTCCGCGACGGTGCGAAAGTCGGTGTCGAGCGCGCGCGCGGTCACGCGGTAGATCCGCGTCGCGTCGCCCTCGACGGGCGCGAGCACGTGCACGCGCGGCCAGTCTGCGCTCGCCACCGGGATGGTCACGTCGCCGAGCTCGCTCACCGGCGCGAAGGTCCCACCCGCCGCGGCCGCTTCGATGCGCAGCCGCACGAAGGATGCGCGCGCCTTCACGTCGTCCGCGGCGTCGATCTCCACCAGGATCTGCGTGACCGGGTCGCCACCGCATGCGGCGACCGTCGAGAGCGCCGCGAGCGCGAGCACCACGCTCGAACGCAGCCTCGAAACGCTCGTACGCGCGATCGTCCGAGCGATCGCGTCGTCCCTCCGAGCCACCGACACTTCGTGCCGCATCTCCCGCGCGCTCATCGTCCGCCTCCGAGCGTGAAGGTCACGCCGCCGAAGTCCCCTCGGTCGTACTGCGGGCCGTCGTCCGAGAGCGCGATCCCGAGCCCCACGCCGACCCCGATCGCGACCACCGCGCCCACCACGAGCCCGATCCACCAGCGCGACTTCTTCTCTTCGCTCACCTCGGTCCGCGCCTGCGCGAGCTCGCGTTCGAGCTCCGCCTCGCGCGCCTCGCGCTCCGCTGCGGCCTGGCGTTCGCGCTCCAGCGCGGCCGCTTGTTCGGCCCGCTCGGCCTCGACGCGCTCGAGCGCCTCGATGCGCGCCTCCACCTGCACGCGGTGCGGGTTGTCGGGGACCTCGACCAAATAGGTTCGGTACGCCGTCAACGCCTCCGCGTCGTGCCGCAGCCGATCGTGCGCGAGCGCGACGTTGTAGAGCAGCGCGCCGCGGTTCGTGAGCTCGTACGCCGCCTGGAAGTTCGCGAGCGCGACGTCGTAGCGCCCCCCTTCGTAGGCGGTCGCACCCGCGAGGAAGAGCTGACGACCTTGTTCGTCGCGCTCCTCGTCGGTGAGCTGCGCGTCGCTCGACGACGGTTCCGTGGCGGGTGCTTGGGCCTGCGCGTGCGCAGAGAGCGTCGCGCCCCCGAGCGCGAGCGCGAGAGAGAACAGTGCGTGCCTCACACGCCGAGGATAGTCCGCCACCCTCCGCCGCGCGAAACGTGTGCGGTTCCCCCTCACAGCGCCCCCTCACGGCGCCTCCACGGTTCACGGCACCTCACGGCGCGCCCTGACCCACGCCTCACGACCGATCGCGTCGCCCTCGGTGTGGTGCCTCGTACCGAGCGCGCGCGTGTCACGTCTTCGCGTCGCGTGACAGGAGGAGCGAACCCGTCACCTCGACGGAACGTACGCGTAACGTTTCGCATTCATTGTACTTTCTGCTTGCCTCCCCCGGCCCGACCCTCTGCGTCCTCACAGGGCCCGTCACCGGAACGTCACAATCGCGTTGCCGAGGATCCACGCCAGCCACGCACCGTTCGCGGCGTGAACTCCCCGTCCGCCCTCGCTCCGTCCGCGCCCGCGTCCGCGAGCACCGAAGGCCTCTCGCGCCGCGGGCGTTTCTTCGTGCTCTTGGTGGAGAAGGAGCGGGTCTTCCTCGCGCTCATCGCCACCGCGCTCATCGCGACCGGCCTCGTCTACCCGCACGCCGAGCTCGCGCGCTGGTTCGGCTTCGCGCTCGCCGGCTACTCCGCGGTCGCCAACGACAGCGTCCAGACGCTCGGCACCTTCATCGCTTCGAACCGCAAGCAGCCCTGGTGGCTCCAGTGGCTCTTCATGGGCGGCATCTTCCTCGCGACCGCGATCTACTCGTGGTTCGCGTACGACGGCGACGTCAGCTACGCGCGCCTCGCCAGCAAGGGTTTCGAGACCACCCCCGTCGCGTTCACGTACCTACAGGTCGCGGCGCCCGTCGTCCTGCTCCTGCTCACGCGCGCGGGCATTCCCGTCTCGACCACCTTCCTCCTTCTGAGCTGCTTCGCGACCGAGGTCTCGAGCGTGGTGTCGATCGCGACCAAGAGCTTCGCGGGTTACGGCGTCGCCTTCGCGTGTGCGTTCGGCGTGTGGTTCGTGGTGAGCAAGGCCCTGCGCCGCTGGGAAGAGAGCGGCCCCGCGCACCCCGCGTGGACGATCGCGCAGTGGTTCACGACCGGCCTGCTCTGGATGACCTGGCTCATGCAGGACGCGGCGAACGTCGCGGTCTACCTGCCGCGCAGCCTCTCCGTCCTCGAGCTCGGCGCGTTCCTCGCGGTGATGTTCTTCGGCCTCGGCCTGCTCTTCAAGCTCGGCGGCGAGCGCGTGCAGAAGGTCGTCGACGAGAAGTCGCGCGTCGTCGACGTGCGCGCGGCCACCGTGGTCGACCTCGTCTACTCGCTCATCCTCTACGTCTTCAAGACCTACTCGACGGTGCCGATGAGCACGACCTGGGTCTTCGTCGGTCTGCTCGCGGGCCGCGAGATCGCGATGGCGATCCAGCGCACGAACGAGGGCGGCTTCCGCACCGCGTTCCGCATGGCGGGCAAGGACCTGCTCTACGTGACGATCGGTCTGCTCGTCTCGATGGGCCTCGCGTTCGCCTCGAACGAAGCCTTCGTGAGCGACCTGCTCGGCCGCTGAGCGCCCTTCGACCTGCTCGTGAGCGACCTGCTCGTGAGCGACCGAAGCTCGTGAGCGACAAGCTCGTGAGCGACCGACGCTCGTGAGCGACCGCGTGGGCCAACTCCCGACGTGTCGGCTCCCACCGACGACGCGAGTCCGCGTAGAGTCTCCCTCGATGACCGACGACCCTCGTCTGCGCGAGCGCCTCGACGCGCTCGAAGCGCGCCAGAAGCTCAACGACGCGACCGACGAGGCGCTCGAGATGGCGCAGCGCGACCGGCTGCCGCTCGAGCGCACCCTCGACTCCGTGCTGCCGATCCTCTGCTCGCACACCAACGCGAGCAGCGCGTGGATCCGCACCTACGACGAGTCGCTCCAGCTCCGCGACTTCTCCTTCGGCGGGCGCATGCCCTTCTCGGGCGAAGAGCTCGTGGCCGCCACGAGCGAAGGCGAGGTGCTCAGCCGGCGCGTCGGCGACCAGCACGTGATCGCGCAGCGGCTCGACGTCGCGGGCGAGAGCTTCGGCGCGGCCGCGATCGTCTTCGACGCCGCGCGCTTCGCCGCCGAACGCACGCCGCTCTACCGCTCGCTCCTGAACACCTGGTGTGAAGAGCTCGACAACTACCTCGCGGCGATCGCGCTCTCGCGCAAGAAGCACCGCGTCACCACGCAGCTCAGCGAGGCGCTGCGCGAGCCGCTCGTGGACGTCGGCGTGCAGCGCGCGATCGACGTGCTGCGTCGTCACGTCGACTTCGACGACATGCTCCTCGTCTTCCGCCACGAGGACGACGTCCGCGGCGCGAGCCTGCACTACAAGATCATCCAGCACGGCAAGGTCACGCACGACTCGCGCACGCCGGACATGGAGGTCGACGAGTTCCTGCGCACCCACGCCGCGCCGCTGCTCCGCGGCGAATCGCGCGCGCTCCTCACGCGCTTCGGCCTCGACCACGGTCGCGAGGAGGTGCTGATCGCGGGCGTGCGCGATCGGCGCGTGGTCGGCCGCGTGGTCGTCACGAGCCACCTCGGCGAGTTCGCGACCTTCGATCGCGACCTGCTCGAGCTCTTCGCGGACTACCTCCGCCAGCGCATCGTCGACTTCAACCGCGAGTGGAAGCAGCTCACGCAGATCTTCTCCGCCGCCCACGTGCGGCGCCTCCTCGAGGCGGAGGACTACGTCGAGCGTTACCTCAAGCCGCGCGAGACGATGACCGCGATCCTCTTCACGGATCTGAGCGGCTTCACGCGCATCAGCGAGCAGGTGCTCAAGGAGCCCGCGAAGGTCGGCGATCTCATCAACCGCTGGGGTCGCGAGGTGGTGGAGATCGTCTGGGACGAAGGCGGCGTCTTCGACAAGATGGTCGGCGACTGCGTGATCGCGTTCTGGGGTCCACCCTTCGACGACCTCTCGCCGAGCGACGCCTGCCGCCGCGCCGCAAGCGCCGCCCGCCGCATCCGCGACCTCACGCGCACCCTCAACGAAGGCAACCTCGTGCCCGAGCTCGCGGGCGTCACCCCTCCGGTCGGCGTCGCCACCGGCCTGAACTGGACCCGCGCGAGCGTCGGCCTCTTCGGCCCCGACGAGGACTACACCGCGTTCTCGAGCGGCATGAACAACACCGCGCGCCTCCAAGGCGTCGCGACCTGCGACGAGATCCTCTGCATGGAGGAGTTCGTGGCGGCCTACGCGGACGACGACGCCTTCGGCCCGCCGCGCGAAGCGAAGGTGAAGAACGTGGCCGAGCCGCTGAAGTTCCGCGCGCTGCGCTGACGTCGAGCTGCATCCGCGGCGTCATCGACGGAGACAAATGTCGAACGCCGCCCCGAAGGACGGCGTTCGACACGATCTTTCTTGCGTCGGTGACGCAGCGATCAATCCCGGATCACTCGGGGATCACCCGCACCGCCATCGCCTCGATCGGCGCTTCGAGCTCCGACAGGAGCGTCGCCGCGCCGGTCGTGAGATCGATCCGGTAGAGGCTCGACGTCGTCTCGCCTTCGCGGCGCATCGCGGCGATCGCATGCGCGTCCCCCTCGCCGACGATGTCGAGCGATTGCGCCGCCGCACCCGCGCCGTTCGTCGGGAGCGCCGGACCCTCCGAGAAGAGCGGGCCCACGCGGCGGATGAGGCCCGCGTTCGGCACCAGCACGGCCCCGAGCGAGCTGTCTCGCGCGTCGAGGATGAACTGGAAGTTCCCTGCCGCGAAGCGCGGACCCGGCGGCGTGCTCGGCGCGGCCCGATAGGCCGTCGCCACCGGCTGAGGCCGCGGGGCGGAGAGCGACTTCTGATCGCCATCCACGAACGCGAAGCCGGCTGCGCGCGCCATCGTCTCGAGCTCGCGGCCCTCTTGGAGGTTGATGCGGAGGTTCTGGCCGGTGTCGCTCACCACGCGGAGCAGATCCGCGCGCGGGTTGAAGTCGACCCCGAAGCTCGTGCCGTCGGGCAGCGTCGAGAGCGTCGCCACCTCCGTGACGGTGAGCGAGCCCGACACCGTGTTCGGCGGCGTGGTCGGCAGCGTGCTCGTGACCTGCTCGCTGAGATCGCCGAGGTCGTAGATCGTGCCGTCCGCACCGACCGCGTACGTGTGATCGAGCACCTCCGCGACGAGGCTCGTCGTGCGCGTGTCCATCCCCACGAGATCGCGGATCGCACCCTCCGCCGTGACGAGCGGACGCCGACCGAAGTCGGTGTTCGTGCCGCCCGTGGTGGAGAAGAGGAGGAAGCGCAGCGCGTTCGTCGCGGAGGCCCCTTCGCCGACACGCTCGAGCAGCACCGCGATGCGGTTGCCCGCGGCGGTCAACGCGCGCGGATCTTCGAGCACCGTGAGCCCCACGATCACGCTCCCCGCGGTGGGCGTGATCTCGAAGCGACGCTCGGCGACGTTCGTCGCGTCCGCGTCCGCGCCTGGCGTGATGCGGTACATCCCGAGCACGTCACCGACCGACAAGATCGCCCAATGTTCGTTGGTGTCGCCGAGCGCGAGGATGTCGTAGCCGTTCGCGCCCGTGATCGCGCCCGCTGCCACGAGGGATCCGCGCGAGGTCTGCGGCCCGTCGTTCGGCGGATCTTGCAGCATCAAACGATTGTTCGTGACGTCGAGCACCCACATCATCGTCCCGGTCGCGCCGGGTCGCGCGTTCGAGTACGCGGTGGCGGTTCCGCTCTGGTGGTAGCCGAACGCTCCGTCGACGAGCGCCGGCACGTCGAGCGCGGTCGGCACCCGCAGGTTCGTTCCGTCGTCCGCCACGATGCGCAGCGCGTTGGCGGCCGGGTTGAAGTCCATCCCGATGCGCCGTCCGTCCGGAAGCGTCGCCACCGCCGCGTTGATCTCCGCCGAGCTCGCGTCGGTCGGATCGACCGTCAGCAGCCGTCCGGCATCGGTGAGCGCGTAGAGCAGCTCGAAGTCCGACGCCGGCCGCAGGTCGAGCCCCACGATCGTCTCTCCGACCTCGAGCCCCGCGACGTCGCCGATCACCGTCTCGCTCACGCCGTCCGCGGAGTCGACCTCGATGCGCACGAGCTCGGTGCCGTCGCGGATCGCGAACGCTTCGAGCACCGGCTCCGGCGGGGGGCCCGCGTCGGTGCCGCCGCCGTCGGGATCGAGCTCGCCCGCGTCGGGATCGATCTCGCCCGCGTCGGGCTCTTCTTCCCCCGCGTCGAGCCCGGAGTCCATGGGATCCGAGCCGGAGTCCACCTCGGTCCCCGCGTCCTCGGTCGGTGCGTCGTCGTCCCCACACCCGGTCGCGCCCGCGATCGTCAGCGCGCACGCGAGCACCCCGAAGCGTTTCCAATGCAGTCGTGCTTTCACGGTCATCCTCCCTCGAAACTCCGGTCGACCGTGGCGAAGCGCCTCGATGGCATCGTGCCGACGGCAACCGGGTCGGGGGCTACGCGTGATCTGCTCCCTCGGATCGATCGTCCTCCACGGCGTCCGGCGCTTCCCGGACGAGGACCTCGGGAAGTAACGCGTTCCAGGTGAATCCCGACGACTTCGATGCGGGGTCGGTGAGCCTCGGGTTTGACGCTCGCTCGGCCTGCCCGCATTCTTTCGACTTCCTCGAGGGTAGACCCTCCACGGGGTCAGAGGTCGTCGACGGACCGTGACCGTGAAGACCTCCGCAGTTCGAGTCGCCGCATGAGCCGTCCCCGCGAATTCGATGAAGAAGCCGTTCTCGAGCGAGCGCTCGAGCTCTTCTGGCGCGATGGCTACGCCGCGACCTCGCTGCAGGCGCTGCTGACCCACATGGGGATCAGCCGACAGAGCCTCTACAACACCTTCGGCGACAAGCGCCGCCTCTTCCTGGCTGCCCTCGATCGCTACGCGGACCTGCGGGCGCGCGAGATGCTCGGTGACCTCGAGCACGAGGACGCGAGCCTCGCGGAGGTCTTCGGATTCTTCGAGCGCCTCGGGCAAAACGCAGCCCAGAAGGGGAGCTGCGGCGCGGCCGAGACGCACCCCGAGGCCTGCCTCATCGGCCGGAGCTGCATGGAGCTCGGCGCGGCCGACCCGGAGGTCGCGGCCCGCGTGCACTACTTCTTCGATCGCACCGTCGCCGCGTTCCGGAACGCGCTCGACAACGCAGTCCGCAAGGGCGAGATCGAGACGCTCGACACCGCGGCCACCGCGCGCCACCTGACCGCGACCCTCAACGGCCTCGGCATCTTGCACCGTGCGGGCGTGGCGGTGCAGGAGCTCGGCGACGTCGTGCGGGTGTCGCTCTCGGTGTTGAAGCCGAAGACGCCCGCCGGCCGCGCCTGAGCGGAGCCGCCGAAGCCGCGACGAGTCCGCGAGGCCGTGCTTCGACGCGGCCGCGGTGGTCTTGGGTGCCCTCGAGACCCCGCGCGAGAACCGTCCGCCGTGAAGTCCACCCAACGCTCGCATCGACGCTCCGTTCGGTGCGGCGCCGCGCGTGCGTGACCTCACCCCCAGGTCACGTGCGAAGCAGGAGGCATTCCGTCGCGGGCCTCGGGCGGGTAGGGTACCCGCCTCCCCGCCGGGGGGCGCGGAGCTGGAACCCCTGATGAGCGAGACTTACGACCTTTTGCGCGGCGAGCTGGAACGACTCTTCGAGCTCGACGAGATGACGGAGCTTTCTTCGGAGCTGCTCGGCTACGAGCCAGGACAGCTCGGTGGAACCGACGGAAAGGGCGCGTTCGCCCGCGCGCTCGTGGAGCGTTGCGTGGCCGACAGCGCGCTCGAAGCGCTCGCGGACGCGATGCGCCTCTTCGGCAAGTCTCCCGACGTCAGCAAGCTCTTCGACGTGCGCGCGGGTCGCGCCCTCGAAGCCGGCGAAGAGCTCGGCGGCTTCAAGGTGCTCAAGCAGCTCGCGGACGGAGGCCTCGGTCGCCTCTACCTCGCCGAGCGCGAGATCGACGGCAAGAAAGAGCGCGCGGCGATCAAGCTCGTACGCATGAGCCTCTCGCGCGATCCGAGCGCGGTCGCCCGCTTCCTCACCGGTCAGCGCGCGCTGCGTCGCGTGAACGTCGAAGGCCTCGCGAAGATCTACGCGTGCGGCGTGCTCGACGACGGCCGCCCCTGGGTCGCCACCGAGTACATCGAGGGGCAGACCCTCTCCGCGCGCCTGCAGCGCGTCGGCCCGATGCACATGAACGAGGCGCGCCCGATCCTTCGTGGCGTGCTCGGCGCGCTGCAGAAGCTGCACGACCGCGGTCTGGTCCACGCCGACGTGAAGTCGGGCAACGTCTTCGTCGTGCGCCCCGAGCGCGCCGACGGATCGCGCGGTGAGCCGACGGGCATGCTCGTCGACGCGGGCGCGCATCGCCTCCTCGCGGCGGGCGCGCGTCAGGCCGACACCATCGGCGCGCTGCGCGTCTTCGGCAACGCGCACGCGATCGCGCCCGAGATGGCGCGCGGCGAGCCCATCGGCCCCGCGAGCGACGTCTACGCGGCGGGCGTGATGCTCTACGAGCTGCTCACCGGGCGCGTGCCCTTCGTCGGCGCGAGCGCGTTCGAGGTCGTGGCCAAGCACCTCGCGACGCCGCCCGAGCCGCCCTCGCAGGTCGCGCCGAAGGGTTGGGTCAGCAAGGACCTCGACGTCCTCGTGCTCAAGGCGCTCGCGAAGGACCCGAAGGAACGCTACGCGTCGGCGCGCGATCTCCTCGACGCGATCGAGCAGCTCGCCCGTGCGAAGGCGAAGAAGGAAGCGCTCGACGAGGAGTCGTTCGCGGAGGCCGCGAAGGTCCTCGAGGGATCGCCTGCGGACGGAGAAGCCGCGGCGCTCGTCGAAGAGATCGTCGCGCCCGCGGACGCGTGGGAGAAGGCCGCTGCGCTCTTCGCGGAGGTGGCCGGCAAGATCGACGACGCCTCGGCGAAGAAGGCGCTGCTCTTCCGCGCCGCGCGCATCCAAGCGGCCGAGATCCGCGATCGTGAGGCGGCGGGGAAGACCTTCCGCGCGATCTTGGACCTCGACGCGAGTGACGCGATCGCGCGCAGCGGGCTCGAAGAGCTCAAGCGCGAAGCGGGCGATCACGACGGACTCGCGGAGCTCCTGCTCGAGCGCCTCGAGCTGATCGAGGACGGCGAAGAGCGCGCGCGCGTGCTGCGCGAGATCGGCGCGCTCTACGAAGAGCGGCTCGACGATCCGGAGAACGCGCTCGTCGCGTACGCGCAGGCGCTCTCGGACGATCCGGACGACGACAAGACCGCGCGCGCGATCGAGCGCCTCTGCGGCAACGACACCGCACGTTGGGGCACCGTGCTCGAGTCGCTCAACGAGTCCGTGCAGGAGCTCGGGGACGATCCGCACGCGGTCGGTCTCTACGTGCGCCTCGGCCGTTGGTACGGCGATCAGCTCCAGCGCCCGGACTTCGCGTTGCCCTGCTTCGGCAAGGCGATCGAGCTCGACGCGACCTGCGACGCCGCCTACGAGGGTTCGATCGCCCTCTTCGAGCGCGCGAAGTCCTGGCCCGAGCTCGTGCAGGTGCTCGAGTCGCGCGCGGCGGCGACCACCAACCCGGCGGCGGCGCGCGATCACCGCGCGAAGGCGGCGGACGTCGTGCTGCGTCGGCTCTCCGATCAAGACCGCGCGGTCACGATGTTCGAGGCGATCCTCGCCGACGACCCCGCGCACCCGACCGCGCTCGACGCGCTCGCCACGCTGCACCGTCAGCGCGAGGAGTGGGCGCAGCTCGCGGAGCTCCTGCAGCGCCGCGCGCGCCTCGTCCAGGGCAGCGCGAAGATCGACGCGCTCCTCGAGCTCGCCGAGATCCAGGACGATCGCCTGAGCCGCACCGAGGACGCCATCGTGCAGTACGAGGCCGTGCTCGCGATCGACCCGCGCGGCCTCGACGCGCTCAAGGGCCTCGAGCGCATCTTCGCGCGCACGAGCAACTACCCGCGCCTCCTCGACGTGCTGCGGCAGCAGCTCGAGCTCATCGCGACCCCGCGCCAGAAGGTCGGCGTGCTCGAGCAGATCGGCGCGATCCAAGAAGAGGAGCTCCTCGACCTCGACGCCGCGATCGGCTCCTACGAGCAGGTCGTCGCGCTCGATCCCGGCCACGAGGGCGCGAACCCCGCGCTCGCGCGCCTCTACCGGCAGAAGGGTCGCTACGACGAGCTCGTCACGACCCTCGAGCGCCACGCGCGCGCGTCCGACGACGCCCAGCGCAAGACCGACCTGCTCTTGCAGGCGGCCAAGACGCTGCTCGTCGACGTCGGCGCGCCGGACCGCGCGATCGGCTTCGCGGAGCGGGTCCTCGCGGTCGATCCGAGCCACTCGGACGCGCTCACGCTGATCGCGCGCCTGCGTGCCCAGACGGGTGACGCGACCGCCGCGGTGGAAGCGGTGGAGAAGCTCGCCGAGGGCGAGTCGGATCCCAAGAAGAAGGCCGAGCGTTTCGTGGAAGCCGCGAAGATGCTCGAGGACGCGGGCGATCGCGATCGCGCGATCGAGCGTTACAAGCGCGCTCTGGATCTCGACGAGAGCAGCAGCGCGGCGGAGGCGCTTCGTCGTCTGTATGCCTCGCGCGGTGACGCGCACGGCGCGGCGGAGCTCCTCCTGCGCGAGATCGAGGTCGCGGAGGGCAAGAGCCGCAAGGCCCAGCTCCACGCCGAGCTCGGTCAGCTCTACGTGGGTCGCCTCGAAGATCCGACGCGCGCCAAGGCGTCCTTCGAGAAGGCGCTCGAGCTCGACGGCACCTGCACGCCGGCCGCGCGTGGGCTCGGCGATCTCGCGTTTGCCGAAGGCGACTTCGCCACCGCGGCCGAGAAGTACGAGCCGCTCCTCGCCCGCACCGGGCAGATGAGCGTGGAGGACGCCAAGTCCGTGAGCCTCCGCTGCGGCGAGGCCTTCGGGAAGCTCGGCGATTGGAGCAAGGCGCAGCGCGCCTACACGAACGCGAAGGCCTACGCGCCCAAGGATCGTCAGGTGCTCGAGCGCCTCGCGGACGCCACGTTCTGTGCCGAAGAGTGGGACGAAGCGGCGGAGCTCTATCGTGGTTTCTTGGCCGAGCACGGCAGCGCGCTCGAGCCCGGCGATCGCGGCCAGGCGGTCCTTCGTCAGGGTGACGCGCTCCGACGCGCGGGCCACCTCGACGAGGCCAAGCCCCTGCTCCTCGAGGCGGCGGAGCTTCGCCCCGAGGATCCGGCGCCGCTCCGCGCGCTCCGCGATCTGCACGCGGACAAGAAGGAGTGGACCGAGGTCGTGCGTGTCCTGCGCGAGCGCATGGAGCACGCGGGCGATCAGGAGCGTTTCGACCTCCTCGTCGAGGTCGGCGACGTCTTCCTCAAGGAGCTCAAGGATCGCGAGAAGGCCTCGAAGAGCTTCGTGGCCGCGCTCGAGATCGTGCCCGACGACCGCAACCTGCTGACCAAGCTGATGGCGGTCTACTCGGAGACGAAGGACTGGTCGCGTCTCGTCGAGGTCATCCTCCGCATCGCCGAGCTGATCGACGAGCCCGCGCAGCAGGCGAAGTACTACCTGACCGCAGCGTCGATCGCGCGCGGCGAGCTCTCGCGCGTCGACGAGGCGGCCGACTACTACGCGCAGGCGCTGGAGAACGATCCCTCGCTCGAGAAGGCCTTCGCGGGCCTCGTGGCCTGCCTCGAGCAGGCCGAGCGTTGGGAAGACCTGGCGGAGGCGTACACCGCGCAGCTCGAGCGGCGGCGCGGCGGCTCGCCGGAGGAGCGCGCGAAGCTCTGGGACGCGATCGCGGCGGTCTACGAGACGAAGATCGAGGATCTCGCGAAGGCCACCGAGGCCTACGAGCACGCGCAGGAGCTCGATCCGGAGGGTCGTCGTCGGCTGGAGAAGCTGGCGGAGATCTTCGGCTCGGATCCGAAGCGCTTCTTCCGCAAGGCGGTCGACGTGCACGCGCAGCTCCTGCGGACGAGCCCCTACCGCATGGAGAGCTACCGCGCGCTGCGGGAGCTCTACACGGAGGCCAAGCGCGCCGACGAGTCGTGGTGCGTGTGTCAGGCGCTGAAGTCGCTCGCGATGGCGGGGCCGGACGAAGAGAGCTTCTTCAAGAAGCACCGCAGCAAGCACCCGGCGGCGGCGCAGCAGTTCTTCGACGAGGACGTGTGGTTCAATCACGTCACGCACCCCGATCAGGACCCGCTTCTGACCGGGATCTTCGCGGCGATCACCCCTGCGGTGGTGGCGACGCGCTCGCAGACGCTCGCGGCGTACAAGCTCAACGAGAAGCAGAAGCGCAACCCGGAGAACGACGAGTCCGTGATGGTGCGGACGCTGCACTACGTGGCGGGCGTGACGCAGATCGATCTGCCGAACGTCTACTACCTGCCGGAAGATCAGGGCGGGTTGAGCGTGGTCTTCGCGGATCCGCCGGCGATCGGCGTGGGCAAGGCCGCCCTCGCGGGTGGCCCCGCGCAGGCGCTCGCGTTCGTGGCGGCGCGGCAGCTCGCGTACTTCCGGCCGGGCTACTACCTGCGGCACCTGGTGCCGAGCGGCAGCGGGCTTCGCGCGTGGTTGCTCGCGGCGATCAAGCTGGCGACGCCGCAGTTCCCGGTGCCCGCGTCGCTGAAGGACAAGGTGGACGAGCACCTGCAGGCGCTGCGGCAGCACCTGGACGCGGCCGCGCAGGGCGAGGTGACGACGCTGGTGACGCGGCTGCTCGCGGCGGCGCCGGAGCTGGACATGAAGCGCTGGGTGGCGGCGGTGGACATGACCGCGGACCGCGTGGGCTTCGTGATGGCGAACGATCTGGAGATCGCGGTCGCGCTGGTGAAGGCGAGCCCGGACGACGCGGCGACGCAGAAGGAGCGGCTGAAGGAGCTCTATCTGTTCGCGGTGAGCCCGGAGTACCTGCAGTTGCGGCAGAAGCTGGGCATCACGATCGACGCGTGACGTTCGCGGCGCCTCGACGGTGAAAACGCCCGCTTCGTGTGACGAAGCGGGCGTTTCTTCTTGGCGCTTGGCTTCTTGGACGCGGACGGTTCGTGTGGGGTCGTGATTGGCCTTTGCTTCTTGGGCGCGGCGGTTCGTGTTGGGTCGTGATTGGCTTTTGCTTCGTGGGCGCGGCGGTTCGTGTTGGGTCGTGTTGGGCGTTGGGCGTCTTGGACGCGTGTGCGCCGAACCGGACACGCCCCGCGAAACCCGCGGAGGTTCGGCGCCGACGCGCGAGCGCGTCGTCTCCGAATCCGTAGGGTTTCGCAGGACGCGTGCTGTTCGATGGTTCGGTCGCCTGACGGCGACGCTCACGTGACGTCGGGTCGCTCGGC
>CALJLK010000149.1 GCA_937982655.1 uncultured Sandaracinus sp. | reverse complement strand
AGGCGGCACCGTCTTCATCGACGAGGTCGGGGAGCTGCCGCTCGCGACGCAGGTGAAGCTCCTCCGCGTGCTCGAAGATCGCCGCGTGCGGCGCATCGGCGCGCGCGAGGAGCGCGAGGTCGACGTGCGCGTCGTCGCCGCCACCAACCGCGATCTCGAGGTCGAGGTGGTCGAAGGGCGCTTTCGACGCGATCTCTACTTCCGCCTCGCGGGCTTCACGATCCGGATCCCACCGCTGCGCGAACGCGCCGACGAGGTCCTCCCTCTCGCGCGTTCGTTCCTCGCCGAGCTCTGCAAGACGAAGGGCCGCGAGATCCCTCGCCTCGAGCCCGCCCTCGAAGCCGCGCTGCTCGCGTACGCGTGGCCTGGCAACGTCCGCGAGCTCAAGGCGATCGTGCGGCGCCTGCTCGTCGTCTCGGACGGAGAGGTCTTGCGCGAGCGCGACCTCCCACACGACGAGCTCTCCGCGCGAAGCTCCATGCTCGAGAGCAATCGACCGAGCGCGCCCAGCCACGATCGGTCGAGTCACGACGGCTTCGCACGCGACGGCGGCGATGGCTCCACGCGGCGCAGCTCCCTGCCAGGCTTCACTCCCACGTCGGACTTCCCCCCCGCACCCGCCGACGAACGCGAGCGCATCCTGGCCGCGCTCGATCAGACGGGCGGCAACCAGACCGACGCGAGCAAGCTCCTCGGCATCTCGAGGCGAACGCTGATCGCGCGCCTCGACAAGCTCGGAATTTCGGGACCTCGCAAGCGACGATGACGTCGAGCTCGACGATGACTCCGACACGCACGACGAGCGCGACACCGCCGACGGACCGGCCGCCGACGTCGTCACCTTCACCGAAGGCGCATCTCGGATGACCGAGCCGACCGAGATTCCTCCGACCGAGATTCCGGGCTACGTGCTCGAGCGCCCGATCGCGACGGGCGGCACCGGCGAGGTCTTCCGCGCGCACGACGCCTCCGGTCACACGGTGGCGATCAAGCGCCTACGCCCCGAGCTCGCGATGTCGTCCTCCGCGCGCCGACGCTTCGTGCGGGAGTCCGTGCTCACGCGCGAGCTCGAGCACCCCGCAATCGTGCGGGTGATCGACGCCGGCCTCGATCCACGCGAGCGCCCCTTCATCGTCTACGAGTGGATCAGCGGTCGTCGTCTCGCGGACTTGCCGGCGTGCTCGACCCGCGAAGCCCGACGCATCGCGCTCGAGCTCCTCGACGCCCTCGCGTACGCCCACCGCGAAGGCGTCGTGCACCGCGACCTCTCCGCCGCCAACGTGCTCGTTCAGCACGACGGCCGCGTCCGCGTGATCGACTTCGGCCTCGCCCACGTGCTCGAACGCAGCCTCGACGAGACCTCGTACAGCATGCTCTCGCGCAGCGGCGTGGTCCTCGGCACCCCGCCTTACCTCGCCCCCGAACAGGTCGAAGGTTGGGACGTCGATCCGCGCGCAGACCTGTGGGCGGTGGGCGCGCTCGTCTTCCGCCTCGTGACCGGCCGCGCGGTCTTTCGGGCGAGCACGCCGACACTCACGATGTTCAAGTGCGTCTCGGAGGACGCGCCGTCGTTGCGCGAGCACGCACCGCACGTGAGCGAGACGTTCGCGGCGGTCGTGGCGGCCGCGCTCGAGCGCGATCGGGAGCGGCGATGGCAGACCGCCGTCGAGCTCTCCGCCGCGTTGGCCGCGGTGGAGGTCGACGACGTCGCGCTCGAGCACGAGAGCGACATCGACGAGCCCGTCACCCGCTCACTCGGCTCGCGCTGAGCGCCCGACGAGGCGTGCCCCACGGCGTGCTTCGTGGACTGGTGTGCCCGGTGTGCCCGACGAGCTCGGCCCCGCGGCTCCGCCGGCGATTGCGACGTTCACGTACCCGACGAGGCCGCCCGGTTTTACGGGGAATCAACGCCGTAACTCCCGAACGAGTCACGCAAGGATACACACACTCTCGCACCTTTCCGGTCGAGCGCGCACGCGTGCTTCGGGCTAGCATCCGCGCACCGCCGCGGGATGCGGCGTGCGAGGGATCTTTTCAATGCCGCAGAACGACACCTTCTCGCTCTCCGCCTACGGAATCACGGTCAAGAGGATCATCCGCAACGCTTCGCCCGGGCAGCTCTACGAGCTCGGCCTCCAGTTCGAGGAGGGCACCGCGATCTCGTCCACCGGCGCGCTGATGGCGTACTCGGGCGAGAAGACGGGTCGCAGCCCGAAGGACAAGCGCATCGTCGACGAGCCCGGCTGCCACGACCACGTCTGGTGGGGCGACGTGAACATGCCGGTCGACGAGCGCACGTTCATGATCAACCGCGAGCGCGCGCTCGACTACCTCAACACGCGCAAGCGCATCTTCGTGGTCGACGGCTACGCCGGTTGGGATCCGAAGTACCGCATCAAGGTCCGCGTCGTCTGCTCGCGCGCGTACCACGCGCTCTTCATGTGGAACATGCTCATCCGCCCCACCGCGGAAGAGCTCGAGACCTTCGGCGAGCCCGACTACGTCATCTTCAACGCGGGCGCGTTCAGCGCGAACCGCTACACGACGAGCATGACGTCGAAGACGTCGGTGGCGCTCAACTTCGCTCGCAAGGAGTTCGTGATCCTCGGGACCGAATACGCCGGCGAGATGAAGAAGGGCGTGTTCACCATCATGAACTACCTCATGCCCTTGCAGGGGCAGCTCTCGATGCACTGCTCGGCCAACGAGGGAGAAGACGGGAAGACCTCCATCTTCTTCGGCCTCTCCGGCACCGGAAAGACGACCCTCTCCGCCGACCCGAAGCGCCGTTTGATCGGCGACGACGAGCACGTCTGGAGCGCGGACGGAATCTTCAACATCGAGGGTGGTTGCTACGCGAAGGCGATCCACCTCTCGGCGGAGAACGAGCCGGAGATCCACGGCGCGATCCGCTACGGATCGGTCCTCGAGAACGTCGTCTACGACGAGCGCACGCGCGAGGTCGACTACACCGACACCTCGATCACCGAGAACACGCGCTGCAGCTACCCGATCGAGTTCATCGGCAACGCGAAGATCCCCTGCGTCGGCCCGCACCCGAACAACGTGATCATGCTGACCGCAGACGCGTACGGCGTGCTCCCGCCGGTCAGCAAGCTCACGCCCGAGCAGGCGATGTACCACTTCATCAGCGGCTACACCGCGAAGGTCGCCGGCACCGAGGTGGGTGTCACGGAGCCGAGCCCGACCTTCAGCGCCTGCTTCGGCGGCCCCTTCATGGTGTGGCACCCCTCGAAGTACGCCGAGCTGCTCGCGGAGCGCCTCGAGAAGCACGGCGCCACGACCTGGCTCGTGAACACCGGCTGGACCGGCGGCCCCTACGGCGTCGGTCACCGCATGAGCCTCAAGTACACGCGCGCGATGCTCGACGCGATCCACGACGGCTCGCTCGCGAAGGTCGAGACGGTCGAAGATCCGACCTTCGGCTTCGCGGTCCCGACGAGCTGCGCGGGCGTCCCGAGCGAGATCCTCTGGCCGAAGAACACCTGGGCCGACAAGGCGGCGTACGACGCGGCGGCCAAGAAGCTCGCGAAGTTCTTCGTCGACAACTTCAAGAAGTACGAAGCAGGCGCGAGCGAAGCGATCCGCGCCGCCGGCCCGCGACTCTGATCGAGCTTCGGAACCGACTCCGCGTGTGAACGAGAGGCTCCTTCGGGGGCCTCTCTTCGTTGGCGACGACGGATCTGTCAGAGCGACGTGAGCGGCACGTCCGTACCCACGACCGTTCCCACACCACTCACGATCCCGCCCTCGACCCCGGTGACCCACACCAACGAGTACCCATCGCCGGAGGGCACGACGAAGAGCACGTGCGCGCCTGCGTGTGGGAGCCAGCGACGTTCCGCGTCGGCGTCTCTCCCGCTCACGAACCAGCCGGCGTGAGCCGTTCCGTCGGCCCGCACGACCTCCGGCAGCCCATCGCCGCTCCGGACGGTGAGCTCGGCCGGCATCGTGTAGCCGAGCGAATCCGTCACCGTGACCTCCGCGACCGAGGTGGGATACGCGAGCGCGAGTCCCGGCTCCGGCACGTCGTTCACGCGTTCCGGCGCCCCCGGCACGGTCGAGTCGATCGTGCCGACGAAGACGAGGCCGTCGGCCGCACGGATCTCCGAAGCCAGCGCGACCAGCGAATCCGGGGGCGGTGGGAGCGACGAGCCCAGCTCGTACTCTCGGGTGTCATCCGAGGAGCAGCCTGCAGCTACGAGAGCGAGAAGTGACAGCAACGCGACGCGAAACATGATGTGACCTCGACCCGGTTGATTTCGGTTCGCGAGTGATCAGCGCAGCGGCGCGCGGCGGCTCTCGATCAACAGACGTCCCCAGGTCGCGTCGAAGGGGTGCACGAGCGGCGCGTCCTCGCCCACCACCGCGCGCCCCGCGTTGGCCCACGCGAAGAGGCCGCCTTCGAGGTTGTAGACCTCGCGCCAGCCTGCCTCGCGCAGCGCCGCCGCCACGTCGCCGCTTCGCCACCCCACCGAACAGTAGACGACGACCTTCCGCCCCGCCGTCGGGCGCGCGAGCGTCGCCACGTTCGGTCGATCCGGATCGACGCGCATCGCGCCCTCGAGGTGGCTCGTGCGGAACTCGGTTTCGGTGCGCGCGTCGAGCAGGAGCGGCCGCGGCTCGCGCGCGATCCAACGTACCAGCTCGTCACCCGTCACCCACGGGACGTCGGGATGGCGCGCCTCGATCGTCGCGCGCAGCCCCTCCCACGCGATCCGCGGCTGCGCGGCCACGACCGCTCCGACGAGCGCGACCGACGCGACGAGCACGAGCACCGAGCGACGAATCACGAACCCGAGCGTAGCGCCGCGAAGCGCGCTTCCCAACCTCGCGTGCGCGTCCGACTCGGACGCCGTCTCCGTCTCGGTCTCGGTCACCGACACCGAGTCGGTCTCTGTCTCTGTCCCTGTCTTCATCACGGACTCCGACACCGACACCGACACCGACACCGACTCCGACACCGACTCCGACTCCCTCTCCGACGACGACACCGCCTCCGACACGTCCGGGTCGGCGAGAGAGCGAAGCCTCAGCTCGGCCGCAGCGTCACGCTCACCGCGTAGTGGTCCGAGAGATCGCTCGCGCCGTCCTTGAAGCTCTCCACCGTGGCCTCGAGACACTCGAGCGGCGCGAGCTCGGAGGGCTGCGTCTCGTCGAAGCGCGAGGGCACGAAGTCGAGCCCGAAGACGTAATCGATGCGCTCACGCTCACCCTCGCTGCGGCGGGTCATCGTGTTGAGGTTGCCGTCGAAGGTGTAGCCCGGCGCCGCGACGTGGTGGAGCCGGAAGAGATCGCGCGGCCGCTCGAGGCGCTCGAGCATCGCGCGGTACGCCGAGGTCGGCACGAGGTGTCCTTCGCCCACGCTCGGCGACTCCGCCACCACGTTGAAGTCGCCCAGCACCACCGCCCCGACGCGCGAAGTGTCTTTCGACGCCCCGAGCGACTTCGAGAGGAAGCGCCGCAGCTCGCCGAGCTGCCGATCCCGCACGTTCTGGTGCGCCTCCCCGGCCTGCAGATGAGTCCCGAAGACGAGCAGCGAGTGCACCTTCGTTCCCCAGGGATCGCTGGTGCGGAGCAGCGTGCCACAAACGCCTTTGTCCACCAGCGCGTCGGCCCCCGTCTTGGCCCCGAACTCGTGAAACGCCGTCGCGGTCACCTCCAGCTTCGAAGCGATGAAGAGTCCGCTGTCGTCGTTGAAGAGATCGTTCCCGAACGGCCCGTGCGTCGCGTAGCCCTTCTTCTCCAGCGCCTTTCGGATCACCGCGCGCGCAGCCTCGTCGAACACTTCTTGGAGCACGATCACGTCCCAGTCGCCCTTCGCGAGCAGCTTCCCGATCTGCTTCGCGCGATCGAGGTCCGCGATCCCCTCGCTCCCCATCTCCCACCACCCGACCGGCAGACCGAAGGGTGGGATCGCAATCTTCGCGACCGGGGGCAGCATCTTCACGTTCCAGCTCAGGAGGCGCAGCGGCGAGGTCGGCATGGACGCGACGCTACCAACGTACCGTCCTCGCACGCGACCCCAGGATCGACACGCGACTCGAGAGGCACGCGCCGCCCTCCCCTTGACACCCTCCCCCCGCTGGCCGTACCAAACCGGCGCTGAATCACGGTTCAGGCGAGCCCCTCGCCTCGGCCGCAAGACCAACGGCCGATACCGAAGGCCCGACCAGAGGAGCATCCGATGCCCGACGCCAAGACCTCGTTCGAGAAGGACATCCCCGCCCGCATCGCCAACGACCCCGACAAGGCCAAGAACGTCGGTGCGATCTTCCTCTTCAAGATCACGGGCGACGACGGCGGCACCTGGACCGTGAACCTCAAGGACGAGCTCGGCGTCACCGAGGGCGACGCGGGCAACTCGATGTGCACCATCGAGACCTCGTCGGAGAACTGGGTCCAGATCAGCGACAACCCGGCCGTCGCGATGCAGCTCTACTTCAGCGGCGAGCTGAAGGTCGCGGGCGACGCGATGCTCGCGACGAAGCTCCAAGAGATCCTGAGCTGAGCCTGCACACTCGGCTCGAATTGACGTTTTCAGCGAGCGACCGAAGGGAGCGAGCCCGACGTCACGTGAG
>CALJLK010000148.1 GCA_937982655.1 uncultured Sandaracinus sp. | reverse complement strand
AGCTGGGGTAGTAGCATCCGACCGCCCATGGACGAGGGCATCCCCAAGCGCATCGGCCGCTACGAGATCGACCGACTCCTCGGATCGGGCGCGATGGGATTCGTTTATCTCGGGAAAGACCCCGAGCTCGACCGCCCCGTCGCCATCAAGACGGTCCGGGATCTCAAGATCGATCCCGACGCGCTCGCGACCTTCCTCGAACGCTTCCGCAACGAAGCGCGCGCGGCGGCGCGGATGCATCACCCGAACATCGTTCAGGTTTACGACGTCGGCGAGGAGCCCGGCATCGGGCCCTACCTCGTGTTCGAGTACGTCGCCGGCTCGACCCTCAAGCAGATCCTGAAGAACCGCGGGCCGCTCGCGCCGCCGGCGGTCATTCGGCTCGCGGAGGAGGTCGCCGACGCGCTGAGCGTCGCGCACGAGGCCGGGATCATCCACCGCGACATCAAGCCGGACAACCTGCTGGTCACGCCGGGTGGGCAGACCAAGCTCGCCGACTTCGGTGTGGCGCGAGTCCCGAACGCCGCGCTGACCCGCGAAGGGCAGTTCCTCGGCACCCCCTGCTACGCCGCCCCCGAGACCCTCGCGCGGGGTCAATACGGTCCCACGAGCGACCTCTTCTCCTTCGCGGCCGTGCTCTACGAGGCGGCGGGCGGGGTGCGCGCGTTCCCGGGCACCGACGCCCTCGAGGTCGCGAACAAGGTCATCCACGACGAGCCTGCGCCGCTCCGCGAGGTGGCGCTCGAGCCGCAGCGCATCCCGAAGGCCGTCGAGGCCGTGATCATGCGCGGGCTCTCGAAGGACGTGGCTGCGCGCTACGGGAGCGCGGTCGAGCTCGCGGAGGCGCTCCACGACGCGTACCTCGACTCCGGCGTGGTCACCCCCGCCGACCTCTCGCGCCCACCCTCGCGTCGCATCTCGACCCAACACGCGGCCGCGCATCGCCCGAAGAGCTCGCTCGCGTTCTGGGCCGTGCTGATCGGTGGGCTCGCGGTGGGGATCGCGTTCGTGTTCGCGTTCGACGAGCAGGGCGAGCTACCGGCCGACCTCCCGGATGCTGGTGTGGATCGCCGCCTCGACGCTGGTCTCGTGCGCGAGCGCGACGCCGGAGTGCCCGACGACGCAGGTGCGTCCCCGCTGGTGGTCGACGCGGGCGTGATCGACACCGGCATCGACACGGGCTCGCCCACGACCGCTCCCGCGATGACGCCGCACGAGCGCGAGGAAGCGGCCAAGGACGCGCTCGATCGGGCGCGCGATGCGATCGAGGACGGCGACGCCGACGTCGCGCGGGCCGCGCTCGAAGACGCGCGCCGCTTCGATCCGGGCAACCCGGACATCGCCGAGCTCACACGCCGCCTCGACGCGCTCTGATCGCGCCCGATGCCGAAGCGGTCGGACGGCGCGCAGAATCTGCTCGCTCCGCAAGCGCTGCACGACGCGGAAACTTCGCGCGCGCGGACGCACAAACCGATCAGTTTGCACCGGTTCGAGCGGCCCATCGGCATTCTCGGGACCCTCTCGAACGCGTGCGTCGTTCGGGTCAACCTCGGCAATCGGCTCGCGACGGTTGCGCATCCTCGGGCGCAGGACGTACCCGTAGACCCGCTCGGCGAAGCGATGGTGACGATTTTCTTCCGCGATTTCGAATGTTTGCGAGGTGTGTCGTGTCGACCCTCCGTGGTGGCACGCGGGCTGCTCTATCGCGTCTCGGAAGGTGGACGTGATGGACAACAAAGCCCTTTGGATTCTCGCGGCGCTGCTCGCGGTTGGTGCGGGTTACGGTGCCTGTGCGCTCTCGACGTCGGACGAATCTTCGGAGAGCCTGAGCGGCGATCCTCTCGACCCCGGTCCGACGATGCCGGATCTCCGACAGGACGCGGGCACCGCGGTCGCCACGCCGACTCCGGTGGAGCCCCCGCAACCGACCATGCCGCCGCCGGCCGAGGTGGACGCCTGCGAGGGCGCCTGTGCGAGCGGTGAGATGTGCTGCCCGGCGACACGTGAGTGTGTGCCCGCGGATTGCGCGACGTGCTGTGCGCCCGACCAGACGCGCACGCCCGTGATTCCGACCGAGCTCGCGCCACGCGGCGACGGCCCTGCGGGGCCCATGCCGGTGCCCGACGTCGTGGAGGGTGGCGGCGGACCGCGCCCGCCCTCGCCGGACCCGCGCATCGGTCAGTGATCGCGGCCGCCAGCAGGTCACCGAAGCACGCGCGGTGACCGAACGACGAGTGACCGAACGACGAGCGTCGCGGCGTCTCACCGCGGCGCTCGTCGCGTTCGGCGCGGGACCTTCGGTTCCCCGGACGGCCGGCGAGAAGTCGGCCGCTGACCCCGCCGACTCGACCAAGAAGTAGCATCAGCCGTCGCGCGTGAGCGCGGCGAGCGCTCGGACGTGCGCGGGTCCGGTCCCGCAGCACCCGCCGACGATCGTCGCGCCCGCGTCGCGCCAGGTCTGTGCGAGCTCGGCGTGACGTGTCGCGGCGTCGGGCTCGTCGACGTGCGCCCATCCCATCGCCTCGTCCACGTGGCCGGCGTTCGCGTACACCCCGAAGGGCACCCCGAGCTTCTTGCGCGCGATCGCCTGCAAGTACACGAGCGCACGCGAGGCGGGCACGCAGTTGACGAGCGCCGCGCACGCCCCTCGCGCGACGCCCTCTGCGAGCCCGTCGGCGAGCGCCTGCGGATCGAGCAGCATCGCGTCGGGGCCGGGCGTCAGCGCGAGCCAGGTCGGACGTCCGGTGGCGACCGCCTCCTCGACGGCGACGCACGCTTCCCCGACGTGTGGGAACGTCTCGACCAGAAGGAGATCGACGCCCGCGTCGACGAGGACACGAGCGAGCGCGCGATGCTCGGCCCGGGAAGCCTCGCCCGGCGAGAGATCGGGTCGATAGCAGTCCTCGATCGGCGCCATCGATCCAGCGACGCGATGCGACGAAGGAACCGCACCTCGCGCGATGGCGACCGCCCGCCGGGCGACCCGCTCCCACGCGTCACCGAGCGTGCGCGCGCGCGTGCGGAAGGTGTTCGTCGTGTGCACCGTGGCGCCTGCCTCCGCGTAGTCGCGGTGGATGGCGGCGAGCACCTCGGGCGCGCCGTCGATCGCGTGCGCGCTCCAGCCTGGGAGCGGCGTCGGTACGCCGCGGCGCAAGAGCTCGGTGCCCACCGGTCCGTCGAGGAGGATCACGGGCATGTCGAACCTCAACCGTCGACGCCGAGGAGGCGTGGCTCGCGCTCGAGCGTCACGCCGAAACGCGTCTGCACCGTCTCCACGATCGTCTGCGCGAACGCGAGCAGCTCGTGGGTGGTTCCGCCGCCGTGGTGAACGAGCGCGAGCGCGTGCGCGGTCGAGAGCCCGATCGTTCCCACGCGGTGCCCGCGGGCGAAGCCGGCGCGTTCGATCAGCCAGCCCGCGGCGAGCTTCGTGCGCTCTCCCTCCGGCCAACGCGGCACCTCGTTCGGATCACGCACGAGCCCCTCACGCAGCGCGCTCCCCACCACCGCCTCCGCGATCGCGCGCGCGACGATCGGGTTCGTGAAGAAGCTGCCGGCGCTCCGCACGTTTGGGTCGTCCGGCGCGGCGTAGGGCGGCAACACCATCGACTTGTTTCGCCGCAAGGCGATCACGGTGTCGCGCGTCTGCGCGAGCGACGCGTCCGCCGCGAGCGCGCGCTCGAGCTCCGCGTAGCGCCGCGCCGCGGCACCACCACGCCGCAACGCGAAGACCACCTCGGTGACGATTGGCCGCCGGTCGAGCGGCGCGCGTTTGAGCGCGCTGTCGCGGTACGCGAAGCCACACGTCGCCGCGTCGAGCTCGATCGCTTCGAGCGTCGTCGGATCGACCGCGCGCACCTTCACGATCGTCTCCGCGACGTCTTGTCCGTACGCGCCGACGTTCTGGATCGGCGTCGCGCCGACCGCGCCTGGGATGCCCGCGAGACACTCGACCCCCGCGAGCTCCTCCTCGACCGCGTGACGCACGAAGTCGTCCCACGAGGTGCCTGCGCGCACCGCGACCTCGACCCGATCGCCGTCGACGCGCTCCACGTGCGAGCCGGACCCGACGAGCCGCACGACCAACCCACGCACGCCCTCGTCCGGCACGATCGCGTTCGAGCCGCCGCCGAGGATCGTCACTGCATGTCCCGCGCGTTTCGCCCAGCGCAGCCGGTCGATCAGCGTCGCGTCGTCCGCGACCTCGACGAAATGATCGGCGGCACCACCGAGCCGCAGCGTGGTGCGAGGCGCGAGCGGCTCGTCGCGGCGGACGTCGGCGGGGAGCATCGCGCGCGGTGTAGCACGAGACACCGCGCGCCTCGTCTTCGCGTGTGGCGCCGTGCGATCGACGCCTCACGCACGACGCGTCTCACGCACGACGCCTCACGCACGACGCCTCACGCACGACGCGTCTCACGCACGACGCATCACGCACGGCGCCTCACGCACGACGCCTCACGCACGAGGCGCGTCACGCACGACGCCTCACGCACGACGCCTCACGCACGAGGCGCGTCACGCACGAGGCGCGTCACGCACGCCTCACGCACGACGCCTCGGCACCAACCTCAGGGAGAACAACGACCGAAGCTGGTCGCGCTCGCGCCCACGCAGGTCTGGCCGCTGCGGCAGTCCGCGCTCGTGTCGCAGCCGGGGATGCACGCGCGCGTCCCGCTGCCCGTGACGTCGACGCAGCCGAGCCCCGAAGCGCACTCCGCCGCGCTCGCGCAGCCCTGCAGACACAGCGAGAGCGGGGCCGGATCCGAGCTGACCGCGACGCAGAGGTTGCCCGCGCCGCATGCGCTCGATCCGCCGCGGCCGGGCGCGCCGCAGTCGAACACCGAGCAGTAGCCGTTCGGGAGATCGCCCGCCGCGAAGAGCCCGTCGAGGCAGTCGCCTTCGCCGAAGGGCGACCAACACTGCGCGGCCGACGTACACGTCGCGCCGACGTTCTCCGTGGTGACGCCGTTGTCGAGGTTCGGCGACGGCAGGCAGTAGCCGTTGTCGGTCGCGCCCGCGGCGCCGCTCCACACGCACGTGCGGCCGGGGCCACAGCCGGAGGTCGCGCCGAGCCACGTCGCGGGATCGACCGTCGTGCCCGCGCCCACCGTGCACTCCGGCATGCAGCGCGCGTCGGGCAAGCGTCGTTCTGCGCAGGTCCCTTCGCCCGCGCACGCGAGATCGTCGCACCCGAGCTTCGTGCAGAAGCCGGCCGCACCCCAGAAGGGCTCGCTCGGATCGGGGTCCCGAAGGCAGAGGCCGTCGCGCTCGCAGTCGAAGTCGTCCGTGCAGGCATCGCCCGCGTCGGCGCCCGCGGGAGGTGTCCATGCGCAGCGGAAGGTGTCGAGGTCGCAGGTGACGTCCTCGGCGACCCACACGAGCTCGTCGAAGCCGGTGGACGATCCGCCACACGCCGCCGGGCTCGTCAGGCAGTCGTTCGGCGTCTGGATGCCCGGGATGCCGTTCGACTCGCGCCGCACGACGCGGCACTCCGCGTCGTCGGTGCAGCCGCCGAGGCACACGTCCGCGCCGGCCCGACACTCGTATCCGTCGCGGCACCGATCGTTGTCGACCGCGTTCGCCGCGCAGCTCTCGAGACAGATCGCGAAGTCGTCGTCGACCACGACACACGCCGCGCCCGCGCCGCACGTGCCCGCGGTCGCCGGGTTGCAGTCGAGCCGAGTGCAGTAGCCACCGGGGAAGAGGCTCGTGGTGTGGCTTCCTCCGTAGCTCGCGGGGAGATCGCGCACCGGATCGCTCGCGCCGCCGATCGTGGTCCGCACCTCCGCTTCGGTGATGCAGTCGCGACCGCCACCGCCACACGCGGCGTCCGAGGCGCAGCGCGCTCCGATCGTCGTCGTCGTCGAGAAGCAACGATCGTTCGTCTCGTCGCAGCGCCCGTCCACGCACGCGGGAGGCGTCCCCGCTACGCAGGCGTTTCCGACGCAGCGTTCACCGCCGTTGCAGAAGCGCCCGTCGTCGCAGTCGCCGTCGAAGAGACACTCGGACACCACGGTCGCGCCGCGTCGCGCGGGGACGAGCTCGAGCGCGACTCCGAACGACATCGCGCTGCACTCGCCGGCTTCGATCCGATACGTGACGTCGTCCGCGTTGCCCGGGATGCCGTCGGGGCCGCTCGAGAGGCGCACCGTGGTCGCGGTGCTCACGCGATCGAGGTCGAGGTAGAGCGGAAGGATCGCGTTCACCAGCGAGCTGGAGATCTCCGAGCCGAAGAACGTCCCGAAGCCCGCCGCCGTCGTGCGGCCGGTGAGCAGGTGTCGGCTCGGCCCGCCCATCGGCGTGCGTCCGCGGAGATCGATCCGGAGCTCGGCCTGTTCGAGCGGGAGCACGATCGAGCCGTCGTCCCCGAGCCGAAGCGTCATCGCAAAGGGCCCGACGATCAGCGTGCCCGCCTCGACGCGCCCGGTGGCGTCCACGATCGTCGGCGTGAGCACGTCGAAGGTTTGGTCCGGTGCGAGGCTGCTCCCGCTCGCGGTAGGCGCGCCGTCGCCCGGCACGCGCCCGAAGTGCAGCCGTACGCGCTGATTCGTCGCGGTCGGCGAGAGCGGTCCGTCCGGCTCGACGAGGAAGATCACCTGGCCGTTTTGCACCGGCACGTCCACCGCGCCTGCGATCGAAGCGGCATCGCGCAGCGCCGCGAACGAGTTGTCGACGCCGCGGGTCCCGTCGAGGCCGATGACGTCGGGGACCCCGCACGGATCGGTGTCTCCGAAGGGACCGCCGTCGATTCCGTCGAGGTTGCGTCCGGGCACGCGGCCGCTCGCGCTCGGGCCGAAGTCGAAACGACCGACCACGAAGAAGCAGTCCTCGCACGCGATCGGCGCCTCGCAGGAGTCGAGCCCGCAGCTCGGATCGCCGCCGCAGTCCGCGCTGCCGTCGTCGTCGTTGTCGCAGCCGTCGCCGCAGAGCGCCGGGCCGGTCTCGACCTCCGCGTCGAGGCACGCGTCGCACGCCTCGTCGATTCGGCCGTCGCAGTCGTCGTCGAGGTCGTTGCAGATCTCAGGCGCGAGCGGGTTCGTCATCGCGCGTGCGTCGTCGCAGTCCTCGGCGCAGTCGTCGCCGTTGCAGCACGCGGCGTCGACGAAGCCGTCGCCGTCCTCGTCGATCTCACCGAACGTCTCCGGGTCGCAGTCTTCGTCGACGCCCGCGAAGTCGCAGACCTCGGTGGCGTCCGGGTGCACGTCCGGATCGTCGTCGTCGCAGTCCAGACCGCCGCACGTGGCGGACGCGAAGCCGTCCCCGTCGGCGTCCTCGCAGTCGTCGCAGCGATCGCCCGCTTCGTCGCAGCGGAGCTCGCAGGGCGCGCTCCCCGGGAGGCACTCCCCGCTCGCGAGGCAGCGCTCGACGCCGTTGCAGAAGAGCCCGTCGTCGCAGTCGAGGTCGGAGCGGCAACCGACGGGCTCCGCGTCGAGGAGGATCGGCACGTCGGGGAGCGAGCCCGCGTCGTCCGGAGGGGCGTCGTCGTCACCACACGCGATCGCGAGGACGAGCAGCGCGGAGGTCCATCGGAGAAGAGACATCCGGCGAGGGTCCACGAATCGTGGCGCGCGCGCATCCCTCAAACGAGGTAGATGGGGCAGATCGCCTCAGCCGAATGTCGTGCGAGACGAAGCGGACGGAAGTCCGCGACGCTGCACGAATCCGCGAAACGATCGGCGGCGCGGAAAACCGCTCGTTTGAAACCTGTGGTGAGCTCCGAGGCGATCAGCCGGGCGGGACCACCGTCGCGTCCGCGCTCGACGTCGGAACCTGCGTCGGATCCTCCGTCGGTGCGTCGCTCGGCACGTGCATCTCGACACGCGTCCGTGGCGTCGCCGCCTGCGTCCGCTGGTCGCGGAGCACGATGCCGACGCAGGCGTGCACCTCGCGTCGGAGGGTGGCGTAGCGCTGGTCGAGCGCGACGGTGGAGCCGAGGCCGCTCTCGCTGCGGTACCAGGTCTGACGCAGCAGCGCGTGCACCTCCGCGAGCTTGCGATCGAGACAACGCGTGCGTGTCTCGTCGGCGTCGCGGCGGGCCTCACCGAGGAAGCGCGCGGTGAGCTGCGCGAGCTGTTCGGTGCGGACCCCGAGGCGCGTGAGGTCGGTGGCGCGGTCGTCGGCGGAGGTCCGCGACACCGAGGTCGGGAGCACGACGAGCAAGCCGAGAACGAGCGCAATGCGAACGAACGACATCGCCTCACGAGTTGCACGACGCGCGACGAGATTCAACGGCGCCTCGTCGATGCCGCCGATCCCGCCGATCCGATCGGCGAACGGGTCGGCGAACGGGTCGGCGAGCACGCCGTGCTCCGCGCTCACGGGCGACGACCGCCGCGAACGCGACGAGGCCCGCTCCGCACGTGCGAAGCGGGCCTCGACCCTGGCGAGCGACCGAGCTCGATCAGCGACGACGGCGGCGCCACGCGAGGAGCGCGACGACCCCGAGGCTCGCGAGCGGACCGCCGAAGCCACCCGTCGGCGCGGTGGTGCGGCAACCGCAGCCGGGATCGCCCCCCTCTCCGCGGGGCGTGCGACCGCCGTCGACCGCGGGCGTCCCGGAGTCGACGCCCGGCATCGATCCACCGCCGTCGACGCCGGGGATCGGTCCCCCACCGTCACGCGGCATCGGCATGCCTCCGTCCGGTCGCTCCACGGCGACGCACGCGCCCGCCATGCACGCCTCGCCCATCGGGCACACCACGCCCGTGCACGCGTCGCGGCAGGTGCCTCCGTCGCAGAACTGACCGGCCGGGCAGGTCACGTCCGCGCATGCGCGCTCCACGCAGCGCCCGTCGTCGAGGCAGGCCTCGCCCGCGGCGCAGTCGACGTACTGGCAGCGCGGGATGCACGCGCCCTCCTCGCAGGTCGTGCAGTCGTCGCAGACCGCGCCCGCGCACAGATCGACGCAGCGACCGCCACGGCACTGCTGACCGGGTGGGCAGACCACGCCGTCGCACGCGCCGACGCAGCTCCCCGCCACGCAGCGCTGGCCCTCCGCACACGTCACGGACTCGCAGCCCGCGTCGACGCAGCGCCCCGCCTCCGTACAGACCTGTCCGTCCGCGCAGCCGCCCTCGAAGCACACGCCGGTGCACACGCCGCGGTCGCAGACCTCGCCGACCGCGCAGAGGCCGTCGCCGTCGTCGACCATGCCGTCGCAGTCGTTGTCGATCGCGTCGCAGCGCTCCGGGCTCGCCTCCACCTCGGGTCGGCACTCGATGCCGTCCGCCACGCATTGGGTGCGACCCGCGCCGCAGACGCCCGGCATCCCGGTGTCACACGCATCGCCCGCGCCTGGGCATTCGATCACGCCGCTGCGGATCTGAAAGCGCCAGATCCCCGGCATGCCGACGTTCGACATCGTGCAGAGCGTGGTGTGGATCGCGTTGGTTCGCGAACCCATGATCTCGACGTAATCCATCGAGTTTCCGGCGTCGAATCCGGATTGAGCCGGCGTCGCCGAGGCCGCGGGGTCGCACATGTTCATGCGGCAGGGCACGAGCGGATTGCTCGGGCAGAGGCCGGCGATGCAGCGTTGAGGCATCGACGGCGGCGCGAGCCCATCCGTGCCACCGCTCGCATCGCCCGTGTTCCACTCGCAGCGGTTGAATCGGAATTCCACGTCGAAGTCACCTGCGCCACCGCAGGTGGAGCCGCCATCGACGCCCGTGAGAACGAGCTGGAAGCTCATGCGTTTGTCGACGCTGCACTCGTAGTAACCGACGCGATCCCAGGTCACGATCACACGACGCGTCGCCGGATCGAGGTGCCACCAGACGCCGTTCTCGCTCGGATGCTGGCAATCGCCCGCGTAGCCGGTGCCGCCGTCGGGCTCCGCGCACGCGGTGCCGCGAATGTCCACGTCCGCCCAGAACGGCGCGATCATCGGTTGATTCGCGACCGGGAACGCCGCGGGAGTGTACGTCGGGACGGCGCCGCTGAACGTGATGTTCCCGTTCGTGTTGACGTACATCTGCGTATGAGTGCGATCGAAGAACTGGAGCCCGCTCGGGAAGATCGAGCTCAGATCGATCACACGAGACGAGCCGTCGTCGTTGCGACCGAGGCACGCCGTGCCGTAGTCCGCCGTGCCGCCGAAGCCGTCGAGGAGCGGCACCTGAGCGCGCGCAGCCTCCGGGAAACCACCGGTTGCGATCGCGCCCACGCACGCGATCGCGAGAAGCCTAAGTAAAGCCTTCACACGGACCTCCACGCCCCGCGCCACCTCGCCGAGCGCGCGCAAACTAGCAGGCGCGCTCGGCGTGTACGAAGCGTGCGCTCACGCGGTGAACGTGACGCGCGTTCGCGTTTCGAAGGCGTGCTCACGTTTCGAAGACGGGAGGAGCCCGCACGTGTGAGCCGCGTGACGCGAGCGCTCACGCTTCGACGGTGAGCGTTCGCGTCGCGCGGTCGGGTCTCGCCAAACCTCGAGGCTCAGTGCGACCCGAGGACCTGCGCCTCGACCTCGTGCTTCTTCGCTTCGATCGCTCCCGACGCGATGGTCTCGAGGGCGGCGAAGCCCGCGTCGGTGGCCGCTCCCGGCGGTGCGCCGTGGTGCGCGTTCGCGAGCCCCTTGGCCACTCCCGCCTCGGTGGCGACCGCGATCGCAGCGGCCATCGCGGCGATGTCGGCGCGGCGCTCGGCCTGCTCCGCCGCCTCCACCGTCCCGAGCTCGGCCGCCGCGTCCGAGGCCGCGTCGTTCGCTTCTCCATAGAACGCCGCCACCTCGAGCGCCTCGCGCCCCATCGTCGCCACCGTGGCCGAGCCGCCGGGCCCGTAGTTTCCGAGCAAGAAGCCCGTGGCGATCAAGAGGTACTTGCCGATCGTGGCATCGCTCGCGCGTTCCGCGTTCGCGGCTTCGGTGTGCTCGCGGATCGCCTGCTCCACGATGCCGCCCGCGCCCCAGCGCTGCTGCACCTCCGCGGCCGCCCAGGGCATCTCGCGACTCGGGCTCGCGCTCAGCGCGGCGTGCCCTTCACCCCGCGCCACGTCGGTCGCGCGCTCGCGCACCGCGTCGGCCAGCGTCCGCATCGCCCGCGCGAGCGGGAGCCGGAGCTGCTCGGCGTCGGCGCCTCCGGCGAGCAGACCCGCGAGCTCGGCGGCCTGATCTTCCGCGCCGACGAGCCGAAGCGTCTCGAGCAGCTCCTCGCCCTGCGGGCCCTGCAGACGCGCGAGCTGCTCCGCGTGCTCGGGTCCCATCCCCACCGCGGCGCGCTCGAGCCGCGCGGCCGCCTGGTCCAGACGCCGCGCGCCCTGCTCGTGCACGCGCCGCTGGAAGGGCAACGCGATGTTCGACTTCAGCGCGTCGATCGCGCGATCCGCGGCGTCTCCCGTGACGCCCGCGTTCGCGAGCGCGGCGCGCAGCTCGGACTCGCTCACGCGGCTCAGCTCGCGCATGCGCGCGTCCGAGCCGCCTCGCACCAGCGCCCCCGCGAACGCCGACGGATCGTTGGTCCGGCGCATGGTCTGCGCGGCGACCCGCAGGTCGCGCGCGATCGACGCGCCTTCGCTGGCTCCGCGTCGCTCCGCCACCGCGCCGATCGCGCGCTCGCGACGGGCGGACTGGATCGTCGTCGCGAGCGTCCCGCGCAGCGCGTCGAGCCGGTCGATCGCGGCGCCGGCGCGCCCTTCGCGCGTGAGCTCCGCGAGCACCTCCGAGCTCTCGTTCAAGAGCGCCTCCGCCGCCTCCACCGATCCGCGCCCGCGCTGCAGATCGCCGATCGCGGTGCCCATCTGGGACGTCATTCGGCTCGCGCGGATCTCCGCGTCCGAGATCGCCAATTCCACGCGCCCCGACGACGCGCTGCCCACTCGCAACGGTTGGTTCATGGTTCCTCCTCCGCGCGGGTCTTCCGGCGGCGGAGAGGGCTCGACCGCGGAGGAGCCGAGTTGCGCGAGGCGCGTGATCGAGCGGCTCGGACGTCTGGTCGAGATTCGAGCACTCCCCAGCGTCCCATCCACGCGGAGGGGTCGACCCGAGGGACGCCCTCGACGCTCGCCCGACGTGCGCCGCACCCGTGGAGGACGTCGACGATCGACGCTTGTGTGCTCCGCGATCGCCGCGTACGCCCACGCGTCCATGACCACGGAAGACTTCGATCCCACGCCGACGATCGCCGCCCAGCTCGAGCTCCCCGTACGGGGCGTGGCCGCGGTGGTGAAGCTGCTGGAGGAGGGCGCGACGGTGCCCTTCATCGCGCGTTACCGAAAGGAAGCGACGGGCGGGCTCGACGAGGTGGCGATTCGCGCGATCCAAGAGGCGCGCACGTACCTCGTGGAGCTCGAGACGCGTCGGCGCACGATCCTCGCGGAGATCGAGAAACAAGGCGCGCTCGCGCCGGAGCTCGCGCGAAAGATCCGTGCCGCGACCACCAAGCAGGCGCTCGAAGATCTCTACCTGCCCTTCAAACCGAAGCGCCGCACCCGCGCGACCATGGCGCGCGAGCGCGGGCTCGAGCCGCTCGCGCAGCGCATCCTCGCCCAGCCCGATCAGGGCGATCCCTTCGCGGACGCGCGGCGCTTCGTGCGCACCGACGGGCCGGAGGAGCGTCGCGTGGAGGACGTCGACGCCGCGCTCGCGGGCGCGCGCGACATCGTGGCGGAGGTGGTGGCGGAGAACGCCGAGGTGCGCGCGCTGGTGCGCGAGACGTACGCGCGCGAGGCGGTGATGAGCACGCGCGCGGTCGCCGCGAAGACGAAGGAGCGCACGAAGTTCGAGCAGTACTACGACCACCACGAGCCGCTCGCGCGCATGCCTTCGCATCGTTTCCTCGCGATCGCGCGCGGCAAGGCGGAGGGCGTGCTGCGCGTGAGCACCGAGATCGACGAGGCGCGTCTGCTCCCGCGGATCGAGCAGACCGTGGGTCTGCGGCGTCGATCGCCCTACGCGCGGCTCTTCGCGGAGGCGATCGCGGACTCGCTCGCGCGCCTGCTCGGGCCGAGCGTGGAGAACGACGTGATCGCCCGCGCGGAGGAGCGCGCGCACCGTGAGGCGGTGGAGGTGTTCGCCAAGAACCTCGAAGCGCTGTTGCTCGCGGCGCCGCTCGGCGGAAGGCCCGTGCTCGGGGTGGATCCGGGCTTTCGGACCGGCTGCAAATGCGCGGTGGTCGACGAGACGGGACGCTTCGTCGAGAACGCGACGATCTACCTCGGGCAAGGCGCGGCGAAAGAAGAAGAAGCCGCGCGGGTGCTGCGCGCGTTGGTGAAGAAGCACCGACCGGCTGCGATCGCGGTGGGCAACGGCACCGGAGGTCGCGAGGCGGAGGCGTTCGTGCGCGCGACGCTCGACGGCGCGGTGGTGGTGTCGGTGAACGAAGCGGGCGCGAGCGTGTACAGCGCGAGCGACGTCGCGCGCGAGGAGTTCCCGGAGCTGGATTTGACGGTGCGGGGCGCGATCTCCATCGCGCGGCGGCTGCAGGATCCGCTCGCGGAGCTCGTGAAGATCGAGCCGGAGTCGATCGGCGTGGGGCAGTACCAGCACGACGTGCAGGCCACGCTCTTGAAGCAAAAGCTCGGCGAGGTGGTGGAGAGCTGCGTGAACCGGGTGGGGGTCGAGCTGAACACCGCGAGCGCGAGCTTGCTCTCGTACGTCGCGGGGCTCGGGCCGACGCGCGCGAAGAAGATCGTGGAGCACCGACGGAGCGAAGGGCGCTTCGAGAGCCGCGCCGCGCTGAAGAAGGTGTCGGGGATCGGGCCGCGGACCTTCGAGCAATGCGCGGGGTTCTTGCGGGTCCGCGACGGCGCGCATCCGCTCGACGGTTCCGCGGTTCATCCGGAGCGGTACGCGCTGGTGGAGAAGATCGCGCGCGACATGAAAGTCGTTTTGAAGGATCTCGTGGGACACGCGGAGCGCGCGCGGCAGATCGACGTCGGAAAGTGGGTGGGGGAGGGCGTGGGCGAGCCGACGCTGCGCGACATCGTGGCGGAGCTGGAGAAGCCGGGCCGCGATCCGCGCGCGAGCTTCGAGCCGCCGAAGTTCCGCGACGACGTGCGCGAGCTCGAGGACCTGAAGGTCGGGATGGTGCTCGAAGGCGTGGTGACGAACGTGACGACCTTCGGCGCGTTCGTGGATCTCGGGGTGCACCAGGACGGGCTGGTGCACGTCTCGAAGCTGGCGGACCGGTTCGTGCGCGATCCGAACGAGGTGGTGCGGCCGGGTGATCGGATCACGGTGAAGGTGTTGGAGGTGGATCTGGCGCGGCGGCGGATCTCGCTGAGCGCGCGCTCGGCCGATCGGTGAGCGCCCGATCGTGAGCTCAGAAGACCCAGCCAGCCGAGCTCGGTGAGCGCGCCCCCCGAGCCCGGCTCCGATCAAAGCCAGCCGAGCTTCATGCGCACGTCTTCACGCCAGGGCGTGACGTGCGCGTCCGCTTCGAGCCTCGCGCGCACGCGTGGATCGGTTCGCGCGGCGAGGTTCGCGTTCGTGAGCGCGGGGTGCTGGAGCGCGTCGCCCACCGCCCAGAGCACGAGATCCGGGTCGCCGGGTCGGGTCGCGAGCGCATCGGCGGCCGCGCGCAAGTCGGCGCGAGCGCGGAGGAGCGCCAGGAGGGTCGGCTCGGAGCGGAGCTCGGCGATCCACGCGGACACCGACACCACGCGGCGACGGGCTTCCCAGCGGGTGCCGAGCGCCGCGTCTTCGCGGGCCGCGCGAAGGACCGCCTCCATCACCAACGCGTGGGCTTCGAGCGCGGGGCCGAAGAGGCCCTGGGCGCTCACGGCGCGAAGGGAAGTCGCCGCGCGGGCGGCGTCGTTCGGATCGGAGGTCACGGTCGCGAGGCGGAGCACGGCGTCCGCGAAGAGCAGGTGCGCGGCCGCCACCGTCGCAGCATCGCCCCGCGCCTCCGTCTCGGAAAGCACGGCCTGCGCGAGGGCCACGCGGGTGTCGATCTCGCGCCGCGTGCGCTCGTCGTCGTCACCGCGCGCGTAGGCTTCGTACCGCCGTCGCGCCTCCGCGTCGGCGAAGTCGATCTCGCGCAGGCGCGCGTAGACCCGCATCTCGGCGTCGCGCTCTTCGAAGCGTCGCGCGCGATCACGCTCCGCGTCGTGTGCACCCGACATCGTCGGCGCCAGCACCGCAGCCTGGCGCCAGAGCTCCGCGGCGCGGCGATGCGAGGGATCGCGTCGCAGCTCGTCGAGCACCCGGGCGCGCTCGGGACCGTCGAGCATCGCGTCCACGAGCGCCTCCGCGCTGGGCGCGTCGAGGCGAAGCTCGGCCGCGCGCACACGCCGCGCGACCACCCGGACGAAGCTGCGGTGTTGATGCACCGAGGCGAGGTTCGAGACCACGATCGCGCTGTCCGGCTCGCGCCGCACGCTCTGCTCGAGCAGCTCCACCGCACGATCGAGCGCGGTCATCTCGCCCGTCACGCCGTGCACGCGCGCCCACGCGAGCGCCGCGTTGTTCGACGCCGCCCCGTTCGTCGCGGCGTCCGCCTCGTAGCCACGCGCGACCTCCCGGAAGCCGTTCGCGGCTTCCTCCCAGCGGCCGGCCTCGAGCGCTCGCGCCGCGCGCACGTCCTGCAGCTCGAGCCGCACGAACGAGAGCTCGGACGGCGCGCGGCTCAGCCAGAGCTCTTCGTCGTCGAGGTTCGTCGCGAGCTGCGCGAGCACGATCGCCGCCTGCCCCTTCACGGATTCGTCGCCCTCCGCGTACGCGCGCTCGGCGTTCGTCCGCGAAGGCCCGGCGAGCGAGAGCTCGCGGTAGACCTCCGCCACGTGCAGCCGAAGTGCCGGGGAGTCGGCCGCCACCGCTTCGAGCTCCGCGTCACCCTCCGCGCGTCGACCGAGGCGGTGGTACACCTGCCCGAGCCCCACGTGGAACTCGGGGGCGCCCTCGGCCTCTTGGCGGATCGCGAGGAACACCCGCTCGGCCTCCTGCAGCAAGGCCGCGCGCTCTTCCCCGTCGCGCGCTTCGGCGCGCTGGAGCTGCAAGGTCCCGAGCGCGAGCGAGGCGGGCACGACGTCCGAGAACTGTTCGAGCTGATCGCGCATCGCGGTCAATCGTGGATTGCTGGCGAGCTTCTCCCGCGCGTACTCCTGAAAGATGCGCAACGACTCGGCTTCGTCGTACACGCCTCGCAGGCGCGCGTTCAGCGCGGAGTCGGCGCCGTTCTCGGCGTTCGTCGCGAGGTCCGTGTAGATCTCCTCCGCCAACGCGTCGTGGTACTGGAGCGCGGCCTGATAGCGACCGAGTCGATCGCGGACGTGTCGGTCGAGCAGGCGCGCCGCTTCGTCGAGCTCCCCGAGATCGCGCAGCAGCGACGCGTACGAGACCAGCGCGTCGGGCACGAGCCAACCGGGCCGGACCTCACCGAAGGCCGCGCGGGCTTCGTCGAGCCGGCCCTCGAAGCGGAGCCGATCGGCGAGGGCGGCCGCGAGCCCACGATCGTTCGGCGCTCGGGCCAGCGCCGCACGGAGCGCCTCCACGTCGCCGGACGTCAGCGCCTCCACACGTGCGGCGTTCGTGCAGCGCAGCCGTGCCCCCTCGAGCTTCGTCTCGAGGGCTTCGCGTCGATCGCCGGCGTGCATCCGCAACCACGTGTGGATCGGCAGGTCGATCGCGCACCACGTGGCGTCGTCGTCGAGCGCTTCGACTTGGGTGACCAGCTCGCCGATTCGGTCGGCCACTCCAGGTGCGCTCAATTGGTCCGCGTAGCGAAGCAGCGCCGCGAGCGGCCAGTCCTCGCGGAGGCGATCCGCGACCGCCACCGCGGCGTCGATCGACTCGCGCTGCGCCTCGAGATCGCTCGGCGCCAATCGCGCGACCGCCGACGCGAGCCGCGCGTTCGCCTCCGCGGCCTCGAGCGAGTCCGTCCCGACCTGTCCACGCCATCGCTCGAGCGCTTGCTTCACGCGTGGGGTCGCCGCCTCGCGCCCGGCGGGGAGCGATTGCAGCCGCAACACCACGCGCTCCGCTTCGTCGACGCGGTCCGCGGTCATCGGCTCGGCCAACCCCGCGAGCGTCGCGTCGATCACCGCGATGGCTGCGGGCGTCACCGCGCCCGGCGCGTCGTAGCCGTACTCTTCGAGGATCGCGTCGAAGCGCGCGAGCCTCGCGGGTCCTTCGAGCGCCTCCGCCTCGGCGATCGCTTCGGCCGCCCGCCGCCCGGGCGAGCTCCACCACGCATGAACGAAGAAGCCCGTCAGACCGAGCACCATCGCCGCGAGGACGCCGACCTGAGCCAGGCGCGCGAAAGGCGAGAGCCGAACCTTCGCGTAGAAGGTGTACTTGCTGTCGCCGTGGTTGAAGACGCGGTACGCCGCGATCGGAAACACCGGCATGAACGCGACGACCGCGCAGAGGGTCGAGACGTAGGTTCCGTCCTCCCACCGATCGCGCGCGCCGTGGAGCATCGTGCCGATCGAGTTGAACGTGAACATCGACGGCGCGCCCTCGAGCGGTCGCAAACCGTCGAGCGCAGCATCCACGAGCTTTCGGAGGGCGGGCGCCTCCGTCTTCAGCTTCTTCAGGAGCGCGTCGCCTTCGCGAAACCGTTGCGCTCGGTGATGGGCGCGCGCCGCGAGCAACGTGCGGTAGCCCGCGGGGTCCGTCTCCGAGGCGTCGAGCTCGTTTCGCGCGGCCTCCGAGCGAGCCCATCGCCGTGCGATGCGACGCGCTTCGCTGGCCCCGAGCCGATCGCAGTTCGTCTCGAGCAGCGTCGCGAGCTCCACCGCGATCATCGCGACGTTCTCGACGAGCCCGTCGTGCGCCGCGAGCTCGGGCGAGCGCTCCAGCTCGCTGGCGACCTCGTCCCGAAAACGGCGCCACGCCGCGTCGAGGCGCGCGGGTTCGACCGCCGAAGACGGCACCGGAGGGGCGAGCGCGTCGAGCTCGAGGCCGAGAGCTTGGAGCGCGAGCACGAGCGGCGGCGGAGAGTCCATACGGAACTCTACCCGGATCAATCCGACAATCGACGCCGCAATCTGGTCGAGAAACGACCGTCTTCACCCGATCGTTGCCGATTGACGTTTTCAGCGAGCGACCCGAGGGAGCGAGCCCGACGTCACGTGAGCGTCGCCGTCAGGCGACCGAACCAAGCGAATTGCGTCGCTCGTCTCACCCATTTGGGTGAGACGAAAGGTGTCATTCACTCCCCATTCTCTTCCGCGGTCTTCGGCCGCGCCGCGGTCGTCGAGCGTCAGCGAAGCCAACCGACGAGGCGTGCCACCAGGTGCTCCACCACCGCGCGCACCGCGGGGTTCGAGCGGCTCTCTTCGTGGCTCACCACGTAGACCTCGCGGCCGACCTCGACCTCTTCGAGCGCCTCGAGCCCGCGCAGCATCGTGGCCGGGACGAGCGCGAGACCGGCGCCGGCGCGGGCGGCCACCATCTGCGAGCGCGCGGAGCTCGTGCGCAGGCCGACGCGTGCTCTCGGAAGACGTCGCGCGAGCCACGCGCCCTCCGGGGGCGCGCCCTCCTCGACGTACGTGAGCACGACGTGGCCTTCGCCTTCGCCGAGCGTTCGTCCGTGCGCGTCGAGGTACGACGGGGTCGCGGCGAGCGCGTAGCGGATGACCCCGACGCGGCGCGCGAGCAGGCGTTGATGCTCCGGGCGCGCCACCCGCACCGCGACGTCCGCTTCGCCGCGCTCCAGGCTCACGATGCCCGCTTCTTCGCGCAGCACGAGCTCGAGCTCCGCATGTCGTGCGAGCAGCTCCCCGAGCAACGGCGCGATCGTCTCCTGTGCCATCGTCGGCGGCGCGCTCACCACCACGCGCCCCGCGATCCGATCGAGCGATCCCTTGGCGACCCGCTCGAGCCCACGGATCTCGGCCTCCACGCGCTCCGCGCGTTCGATCACCGCGCGGCCTGCGTCGGTCGGCTGCAGACCCCGCGCGGTGCGCTCGAAGAGCTTCACTCCGAGGCTCGCCTCGATCGCGTCGAGCCGACGGCTGATCGTCGCCGCGTTCACGGCGAGAGCTCGCGCGGCGCCTCCGACCGAGCCCGTGCGCGCGGAGGCGAGGAGCACGCGGATCAGATCCCAATCGAGCGTGTCGATCACCGCCGCACCTTGCCAGCGCCGACGTGCCCGCCGCCAGCGCGTCGTTTTCTGCAACGGCGCCTTGCGCGCACGCGGGCTGCCCAGAGGACGTCACGTTCGCCATGTTGGTCCCACGCGTCGCTCGACGACGCCGGACCTCACTCGTCATCTGGCGCGGACCGCGGGAACCCTTCGGGTCTCGACGGTCGGACGCGCCCGAAAGGAGCCGTCATGGATCAGGACCTCGCATTCGCTGGCGTTCCGCGCGCGTCCACGGACCCACGCCCGCACCGCCCCGACGCGCTGGACCTCGCGGTGTCGCGCCCCGCGCCGGACGAGGTCCCCGAGCCCGGCCGCGCGCTCAGCGTCCACGCGCTCGACGGCTACGAGCTCGGCGCGCGCTTCTTCGAGGCCTCCTCACCGCGCTTGCGCGTGTTGATCGCGGGCGGCACCGGGATCCCCTCGCGCTTCTACCGACACTTCGCGGCCTGGCTCGCGGAGCGCGGCGCGTCGACCCTGACCTTCGACTACCGCGGCATCGGCAGCTCGCGGCGCGGCTCGCTCCGCGGCGCGCCGCACGGCTACCTCGACTGGGCGACCTCGGATCTCCCAGGCGCGCTCGCGGCGCTCGAGGCGCTCGCGCCGAACGTGCCGACCGTGATCGTCGGCCACAGCTTCGGCGGGCAGGCGCTCGGGCTCACCGACGCCGCGAAGCGCGCGGACGCGATCGCGACGATCGCGTCGCAGTCGGGCTACTGGAAGAACTGGAGCGGCGCCAAGCGCTGGCGGCTCGGGCTGCTCTGGCACGTGACGGCGCCGCTCGTGACCTCGACCTTCGGCTACGTGCCCGGATCACTCGGCGTGGGCGAGGATTTGCCCGCCGAAGTGATGAACGATTGGGCGCGCTGGTGTCGCACGCCCGGCTACTACACGTCGCACGTGGCCGGCTCGGCGGAGCGGCTCGCGAGCTTCGCGATGCCGCGCTTGGTGGTGGGCTTCGACGACGACGGCTACGCGCCGAAGGCCGCGGTGGACGAGCTCGCGAGCTGGCAGAACCCCGAGGGCCTCGATCGCGTGCAGCTCGCACCCGACGACCTCGCGCGCACGCGCATCGGTCACTTCGGCTTCTTCCGACCCGACGTGACGCGCGGTTGGTCGTGGTTGCTAGGCTGGATCGACGACGCGATCGTGGCGCGCTGAAGAGAAGCTGATTGCCGATTGCGCAAGCCGCCTCTGCCGGACGGCGCGCAGCGAGCGGAGCGAGCGTAGGCTCGTGGGAGGTGGCCCCATCGGGGCTTCATGCCCCGTGGGGGAGGGTCTGACAGACCCTCAAGGAAGCTGAAAGCGTCGGGCGCGCCCCGCTTGACCGAACCCCGCGCGCACGTAGCTTTGGCGACCGGCCTCCGGCCGCCCGAGCACCATGTCCAGAGAACCCCGCGACCTCGATCCTCTCAACGCCCACCTCGACCGCGCGTGGGATCTCGTCGCGGAGGGTGACTTCGAAGGCGCGTTCGCGGCCGCGCAGAAGTCGCTCGAGATCGACGAGGCGTCACCCGAGGCGCACAACCTGATGGGCTACGTGCTCGCCGCGAACGGACAGCTCGGCGACGCGCTCGAGCACTACCGCGAGGCGATCGAGCTCGACGGGAGCTTCTTCGAAGCGATGCTCAACGCGTCCGAGGCGTTCCTCCAGCTCGGGCAGCTCCAAGAAGCGCTCGCGATGGCGAGCGACGCGCAGGACGTCGCGCACACCGACGACGAGAAGGCCGACGCGCTGCTCTTGCAGATCGACGCGCTGCTCGCGGCCGGGCGTCGCGAAGAGGCGGAGGCGCTCGTGCCCGATCTGCCGCGCGGTCCCTTCGACAACCAACACCTCGAGTTCCTCGTCGGCCGCGCGCTCTACGAGACGGGCGACGTCGAGGGCGCGTCGATGCGCATCGAACAAGCGGCGCTGACCGGCAGCACCGACCCCGAGGTCTTCTACTACCTCGGCCTCGTGCGCGAGAACCGCGGCGACGTGCGCGGCGCGACGGCGGCGTTCCTTCAGTCGCGCGATCTCGAGCTCGATCTCCCGCGCGCGCCGTGGTCGGAGCCCTTCGCGCGCTTCGAGAGGCGCGTGGCGGCCGCGCTGCGCGCGCTTCCGGAGGCGCTCGCGCACGCGCTCGACGGCGCGCTCGTGGTGGTCGACGATCTCCCGGGCGCGGAGGTCGTGAGCGAAGGCATCGATCCCCGCGCCACGGTGTTGCTCGACGATCTCCCGCTCTCGGACGGAACCACGCTGCGGCGTTGCTTCGTCTACCAACGCAACGTCGAGCGCCTCGTCACCGGCCCCGAGCAGGTCGAGGACACGCTCGTGCGCGTGTTGAGCGAAGAGATCCCGCGCGCGTTCGACTGAACCGACGTGGGTTCGATCGGTTGCGTCGCGCGTGCGACTCCAGCGCCGTCGTCGGCTCACGCCGCGTGCGCGACCGGCTCCGCGAGCAAGCCACGCAGCAAGACCACGATCCCGATCGCGGACGAGACGCCGCCGAGCGAGAGGAACGCCGAGGGCCCGCCGAGCTCGGCGACCATCGGATGGCTGACGAGCGGCGACGCGAATTGTCCGAAGAACACCCCCATCACGACCACGCCGATGGCGGTCGCGCGGTGCGCGGGTGCGGCGAGGCGCACCGTCCACTGGCTGAGGTTCGGCATCATCAGGCCCATGCCGACGCCCGCCACCGCGATCGCGACGAGCACGCCCGCGTAGCTCGACACGAGGCCCACGCCCCCGAGCCCGAGCCCCATCGCGAAGAAGGTCGCGCCCAGCAGGACGAAGCTGCCGTAGCGCGTCACGAGCTTGCCGAAGACGAGGCTCACGAGGCCACCCGTCAACGTACCGACTGCGATGGCGACGCCGGCCGCGCTGCCGCCGAGATGGAGGCGGCGCTCGAGGTCGAAGGGGACCTGCACCGGGATCGTGTAGAAGACGATCATCGCGGCGAAGGCCGCGACGCCGAGCCCGAAGATCGCGAGCCACGGGGTGTCGCCGTCGACGTGCGAGGTCGTCGTGCTCGCGATCGGTGTCGGTCGCGGGAGCACGAGGGCGAGCAAGGTCACCGGAACCGCGGCGAGGTACACGACGTACGGACCGCGCCACGACCAATCCGCGAGCGCGCCGCCCGCGAGCAGGAAGAGCACACCGCCGAACGACATGAACGACGCCTGCATCCCGAGGAAGCGGCCGCGCTCCAGGCCGTCGAAGTAGTCGGCGATGAGCGCGGTCGCGCTCGTCATCACCGCCGCGACCGACACTCCGAGCAACGCGCGGCTCGCGAGCAGCGCGTGCAGGTCGTCGAGGTAGAGCCCGGCGCTCCCGGTGATCGCGTAGACCGCCGCGCCTGCTGCGAGCACCTGTCGCCGGTCGATCCGATCGACGACACGCCCGAGCGGGATCGCGAGCAATGCGATCGCGAGCCCGGGCAGGGTGAGCAGGAGCCCCACCAGCGTCGCATCCGCGCCCTCGAAGTGACGCTGCATCGAGGGCAGCGCGGGCGCGATGGTCGCGCTCGACATCACGGTGAGGCTCGACGCGGCGAGGAGGGTCAGCCGGCCGGAACGCGAGAGCATGGCTCTCGGTCGACCGAGCCCTGCTTTCGTTACCGGCGGTCGGTTCTGCGACGAGTGCTGGAGCGGAGAGGAAGCGCGAAGACAAGGCGCTCGAACGTGCGGGCTGGCCCCCTGCGGCCAGGGGCGAAGCCCCGAAGAGCAGCGCGCAGGGGCGGCCGGAGCGAAGCGCAGGACGTCACGCGCCAGAGGGGTGCGGGGAAACCTCCCCGCCTCGTGAGCGAAGGCCGAAGGCCGTAGCGAACAGAAACCGCTACACGTCGAGGTCGAGGCGGACGACGGTGCGGGTCGGATCGATGGGGCTCGGGACTCGCTGGATGGTGACGCGCTCGGTCTCCGAGCGGCCGAGGGTGTCGCCCGTCGGCAGGCGCATCTCGGGCTGCGTGTAGAACCAACGCCCGACGCCGAAGAGGAAGTCGAGCGCGCCGCGGCCGTTCACCGAGGCGGTCACGTAGACGTCCTCGCTGCCGTGGCGCTCGAGCCCGTGCGTGAGGAACGACATGCGGTCCTCGCTCTCGCGCGCGGAGGTGATGTCGACCGCGACCTCGAAGGGCAGCTCGCCGCTCTCCGCCGCGAGCTTCGCGAAGTCGATCACGAGGCCGGGCCGATGAAAGATCACGCCCGGGGCGAGCGACGCGGAGGGCGCGCCCGTCGCTTCGAGCACGGCGGCCACGATCCCCAACATCACGCGATCGCGCTGCGGGGTGTCGCCAGCGAGGTCGCGGCCGGTGACGAGCACGTGCGCGCGCGTGTCGCGGATGAGCGCGGGATCGATCGCGAGCGGACCGAACGCAGGCTCGGCGGCCGCGGGGTGCGGCGCCGGCATCAGGCCGAGGTGCACGTCGCCTCCGCCTTCGACGTCGAACGAGGTCACGTCGCCGGTGCCGACGACTCGAAGCGAGACTCCGTAGCGTGCGGCGGCGGCGGCGATCGCGACGGCGTCGAGCGGTTGGGGGTGAGCGAGCAGGACGGCGGCGAGGTCGATCATGATCGAACGCGTGCGTACCACGACGAGCGAACGCCGCGCGACGGGCTTCGAGCGTGGTCGCATGGCGACGCGCCGTGGTCGCACGACAGCGTGGTTGCATGGCGACGTGCTCGCATCGCGACGTGCTCGCGCTGCTACGCTCCGTCCGTGTTCGTTCGACGCGAGCCTTCCGCCGCGCTGCGGCCCTTCGTCACGACGATGTGGGCTCAGCGGGCGGAACGAGAGGGCGAGCGCTTCGAGCTTCGAGGTGGTGATGCGCTCGAGCGGGTGCTGCCGACCGGCGCGGTGCACGTCGTCTTTCGGCTCGGCGCCTCGCCGCTGCGGGTGCTCGACGCACGCGGCCGCGAGACCCGCGTCGTGGGCGCCGTGGTCGGAGGACCGCGCGCGAGCGCGTACCTCAAGGATGTCTCGGGCGTGGAAGAGACGGTCGGTGTGCAGCTTCGAGTCGGGGCCACGGCGCTGATTTTTCCCGGCTCCGCGCAGGCGCTCGCCGACTCGCACACTCCGCTCGACGCGCTCTGGGGTGCCGATGCGGAGCGGCTGCGCGCACAGCTCGCGGAAGAGCCCGTGCTGGCGCGTCGCCTCGACCGGCTCGAGGCCGCGCTGTTGGCGCGCGCACGTGACGCCTTCGTTCGCCCGGACCTCACGCATGCGATCACGCTCGTCGCGCGCGGGGGATCGCTCGACTCCGCGTGCCGCATGACCGGCTTGCGAGAGCGTCGTTTTCGCGACGTGTTCACCGACGCGGTCGGTCTCGCGCCGAAGACCTTCGCGCGTGTCGCGCGGCTCGGACGGGCGCTCGGCGCGCTCGCGGCTGAGTCGGCGGCTGACCCCGCCGACTCGACCCATCCAACCTCGAGCCTCGCTGCGATCGCGTTCGAAGCGGGCTTCGCGGATCAAGCGCATTTCCAGCGCGAGATGAAGGCGATCACGGGCCTGACCCCCGCGGTCTACCGCAGCCACCGCACCCTTCACCCGCACCACGTGCGTGCGTGACGCGGTGCTCCGACGTCGCCGAAGCGTGGACGATCGCCGATTCGTTCAAGACCCGGCCGCCTGACCACGCCATCGTGAGGTCGACCACGAAAGGAAGGATCCATGTCCGTACACGAGCTCTTCGTCTACCTCCGCGTCCGCAACGCCGGCGCCGCGATCGACTTCTACGCGCGCGCCTTCGGGGCGACGGAGAAGTTCCGCCTCACCGAGCCCGGCGGTCGCATCGGCCACGTCGAGCTGCTCTTCGGCGAGCACACCGTGATGCTCTCGGAGGAGTTCCCCGAGCTCGGTCTGGTCGGACCCGAGAGCCTCGGCGGCACGGCGGCGTCGATCCACCTGCACGTCGACGACTGCGACGCCTGGATCGAGCGTGCGGTCGCCGCGGGAGCGACGCGGGTGCGAGGTCCGAGCGATCAGTTCTACGGCGAGCGCTCCGGGACGGTGCGCGATCCCTTCGGTCACGAATGGATGATCGGCCACGAGATCGAGAAGGTGTCGCCGGACGAGATGCAGCGTCGATACGACGCGATGATGAAGGGCTGATCGGTGCGCAACGCGGTCCGAATCGTGGAGCGTCGGTTCCTTCGGAACCTCGAGGAGCCGAACCGAGGGCCCTGACGGCTCAGAGTCGCGGCTCGCACCACGAGCTGGCGTCGTGGTCCTCGTGCGCGCTCAGGCTCTGGCGCCGACCGTCGCGAGCTTCTGCTCCGCGAACCGATCGTGCACGAGGCAGATCCCGAGCAGCACCGCCATCGCCGCGATGCCCGCCACACCGAAGAAGGGGCGCTGCCACTCGTTCGCGCCCCACGCGAGCTCCGCGGCGGGGACGACGAGCGCGAGGAGGGTGCCGCGGAAGAGCGCGACCACGACCACCGAGCGGCTGCGCGCGCGCAGGTAGGTGAGCACCGGCGAGGCGACGAGGCACCACGCGATCACGCACGCGACGCCGATCAGCGGCTGCTCGGGGAAGTGGAGGCCGAACGCGACGGGCGGCGCGAGCCAGGCCGCCTCCGCGAGACCGGAGAGGAGCGCGCGTCGCCAGAAGCCGCCGCGGATCTCGCGGAAGAGAAAGCCACGAAAGCCGAGCTCGCCCGCGAGCGCGACGAGCAGATTGATCGTGAGCCCCGCGGGCAAGCCTTGGACGACGAGCCAGAACCAGAGCGGGGTCGGCGGCGGGCTCTCGCGTACGTGCCGATCGAACGCTTCGAGCTGATCGGGCGTGAGCAGCGCGCGTTTGTTCGCGACGTAGGTGGTCGCGTCGAGCACCGGCTCCGCGCCGAAGAAGAGCCACGCGAAGAGCACCCCGAGCGCGAGGAGGAGCACCGGCGCGAGCCAGGCGACGAGCCACCAACGACCGAAGCGCAGCTCGAGCCCGAGCGGCTCCATCACGGGCTGCTTGAGCACGGGGCCCTGCACGAAGAGGGTCGCGAGCAGCACCGGCAAGAGATGGACGATCGCGAGCGCGCGCGCCCAGGGCGTCGTCCACACGTCGAGGAAGAGCAACGTCACGGCGAGCCCGCCCCCGTGGGCGAGGCCGAAGAAGATGGCGAACATCTTGGGCCGCGTCATCGCGCGGGGCGGATAGCAGGAAGCACCACGGGTGACGAGCAGAGCGCTCAGCGCGTCGGCGGCGCCGTGATCGCGCGCCGCAGCTCCGCGAGCGGCGCGGCGTCGTCGAGCTCGAGATCGCGCGCCCCGAAGCTCACGCCGATCGACCGCAGCAGCGCGTCGGTGTCGGGGAACTCTTCCTCGGCGCCGTAGCGCTCCGCGAGCGGCAGCAGCAGCGGCTCGCCGAGGAGTCGATCGCACTCCGCGAGCAGCTCGCGTCCGTGCCACACCTCGCGGGTCGACCAACGCGCGCGGCTCGCCGCGAGCAAGCCGTCGAGGGTGTGCCCTCGTCGCCGCAGCGCGAGGTCGGCCTCGAGCGCCCACGCCGTGCCCGCCCAATACACGCGGCGAAACGCGCCCGTCCGCATCATGTCGCGCGCCTCGCGCCAGAGCGTGCGCCCCGAGCCGACCACGCGACCGCGCTCGAAGCCGCTCGCGATCGCGGCCCACGCGTCGTCCTCGGAGATCAGACCACCGCGCGCGCGCAGGACCTCTTGGAAGTACGTCGCGAGGCCCTCGCTGATCCAACGGTCTTCTTCGTACATGCGCGGCATCGCGAGGTGGCTGAGCTCGTGGGTCGCCGTCCAATCGCGCACCAGCGCCGCTTCGGGGATCTCGTCGTGCACGAGGAGCATCACGGACGGACCGCCACCGCGTCGCACGAGCCCGAACGCGACGGGCCGCCAACCGGGACCCGAGGGAATCACCACGACGTGCAGGCGATCGACCGGGAAGCCGTCGCCGAAGGTGTCGACCGCGCGCACCGCGGCGCGCAGCCAGCGCTCGATCCCGTCGCGCGTCACCGCGAGCGAGCCGTCGAAGATCGCGACCTCGACGTCGGTGCCGCTCTCCGTGAAGCGCAGCGGCTCCGCGCGCACGAACGCGAGGTTGCCGGGCACGGCGAGCGCGTCGGTGGAGAGCTCGGAGGCCTCGCGCGAGTCGGCTTCGTCGCGCCCGTGGAGCTCGACGGCGAAAGCGTCGAGCCAGGGCGCCGAGGCGTGCATGCCGGGCGGGAGCTCGAGGTGGACGCGAGCCGGCACCGCGCTGGGAGGACGCCACAAGAGCAGACCCGGCGGCACCAGCGCTTCGCCTCCACGCCGCACGACGTCACGCCCCCAGGCCGCGCGCGCGAGGTCGATCTCCCACCGCGCACACTCGCCCGGCGCGAGCCGCGAGACGTCGAGCACGTCGCCGCGAAGCAGCGGCGCGCCGTCGTCGCTGCGCGCGTCGACGAGCAGCTCGGCGGCGGGAGAAGGCGCGATCAGACGAGCGGGGGCCGGACCGTCGAAGCACGCCCGCACGTTCGCGCGGGTCAGCGTCGCGTCGACCTTCAGCGTGTACGTGACCCCGACGAGCGTGGGCTCCGCGAGCTCGTCGGGAGGCGTGGACGCGGCGCCGCACGCCCCGAGCGCGAGGAGCCCGAAGAGCCAAGAGGTGGGCGCGAGGAGGTGGATGCGCATGCGCCGGCTTCGGAGAGTCGCACGACGCGCGGTGGCGTTTCCTCTCTCGGAGCGCCCCTCTTGGACGAGGTCGATTTGACGTTTTTGGAGCCGGCCGCCAGGCCGAGCGACCCGACGTCACGTGAGCGTCGCCGTCAGGCGACCGAACCATCGAATTCGTTGCGGTTACGAGTGCTTGCGTCATGGCCGGCTTCGGCATGCCCACCCGCTCCGAGCCCGCCCGCGATCCGAACCCCACGTTCGGCCGTAACGCGCACCGAGCGTCGGCGTAATCGACCGGCGCGCCCTCTCGGGCCCGATTCGTAAGACACTTGAACCCACGAACCGCGCTGACATACGCTCGCGCCGGATTCGTGAGAATCGACTTCCCTCGGGCGAACACCCGCGGGCGCATCGCTGGACTGACCTGCCTCGGTGATGCGGTGAGTGAACCGTACGTTTGGAGGTTTGGATATGAACTCGGCTCTCAAGCACACCCTCGTCGCCATGGCTACCGCTGCGCTCGGCTTCAGCGTCGGCTGCGGCGGCGGTTCGGAGGAGCCGGCGGCGGAAGAGACGTCGACCGGCGGTGAGGAAGCGACGGAGGCGTCGTGCGGCGGCGCGGCTGGCGGTGAGGCCGGCGGCGAAGCGTCGTGCGGCGGCGCGGCTGGCGGTGAGGCCGGTGCGGGCGCGGAGAGCGCCGGCGAGGCGTCCTGCGGCGAAGGCTCCTGCGGCTGATCGAACCTCCGTTCATCGGAACGAAAACGCCGCGACCGAGAGGCCGCGGCGTTTTCGTTTCCGTCGTCCGCTTCGATCGAGGTGATCCGGCCGCGGATCTCGTCGCGTCCCGCCGAAAGAAGCGGATCTGGTGACAGACCCTCGGAGGAGCCGTCGGCGGTGTCCGACGGGGTCCGCCCGACGCTGGCGCCCATGGGTGCGGCGCTGGCGTATCCTGCGCCGCACCCATGAGCGCCGAGGTCCTGCCGTCCCGGAGCGCCGAGCCCGTCGAACGTCCCGTCGAACGTCCCGCGTTCACGCGCGTGTTGCTGCGGGGCTCGATCCTCGCCGCGCTCTACGTCGTCTCGGGCCGCCTCGGGCTCGCGCTCGCGCACGAGCAAGACAACGCCACGCTCTTCTGGCCACCGACCGGCGTCGCGCTCGCGTCGCTCGTCGTGCTCGGGGTTCGTTACTGGCCCGCGGTGCTCGTCGGCTCGGTCGGCGTGAACCTGATGATCGGCACCGCGCCGCTCGTCGCGCTCACGATGGGCGCGGGCAACACCTCGGAGGCGGTCGTCGGCGCGCTCCTGCTCGCGCGCCTCGGCTTCGCGCCGAGCTTCGACACGCGCCGCCACGTGCTCGCGCTCTTCGGGGTGGCGCTCGTGGCCTCGACGTTCAGCGCGACGTTCGGAGTGGGCGCGCTGCGGATCTCCGACACCATCGACGACGCGATGGTCGGCTCCGTCGCGCTCACGTGGTGGCTCGGCAACGTCGGCGGCGCGATCGTCGTCACGCCGCTCGTGCTGCTCGCGACGCGGGAGCCGGGAGCCTGGCGCGCGCTCGTGGGCCGTGTCGACACGTGGGCGATCCTCGGCGCGACCTTCCTCTCCGCGCTCGCCGCGTTCACCGGTTTCGGCGTCGGGCAGTGGGCGCTGCTCGTCGCGTTCCTGCCCTTTCCGTTCCTCGTGTGGGCGGGACTCTCGCTCGGGCCGCGCGGCGCGATGGTCGGTGGCGCCGTCGTCGCGGTGATCGCGGTGGTCGGGACCGCGCGTGGGCACGGCGCGTTCGCGAGCTTCGAGCCGAACGCGCGGTTGCTCACCCTCTGGGCTTACGCGGCGACGATGGGCGCAGCGGCGTCGATCCTCGCCGCCGCGGTGGCGGAGCGCGAGCGCGCGGAGCGGGAGCGGCTCGCGGTGGAGAAGGCGCAGCACGCGCTCGACGTTCGGGTGCGCGACACCCAACGCCTCGAAGGGCTCGGCCTGCTCGCGAGCGGCGTCGCGCACGACTTCAACAACATCCTCGCCGCGATCCGCGTGAACGCGGAGCTGCTGGAGCGTCGGACGCGCGACGCCGAGCAGGCGCAGCTCCTCGGCGAGATCGACCACGCAGTCGCGCGCGCGTCGGAGCTCTGCCGACAGCTCCTCGCGTACGCCGGTCGCACGCCCACGCCGCTCGGGCCGGTGTCGCTCACGAGCGTGATCGACGACGTGCGTCGGCTCGCGTCGCCCTCGATGCCGAAGGACGTCCGACTCGAGGTCGACGCGCCGAAGGATCTGCCGCCGGTGAACGGGGAAGCCTCGCAGCTCCGTCAGGTGCTCTTGAACCTGGTGCTCAATGCGGTCGATGCGATCGGCGCGCGCAAGGGGACCGTGCGCGTCGAGGCGCGCGCGGAGGACGAGCGGGTGCGGCTCGTCGTGGAGGACGACGGCGACGGCATGGATCCCGACACGTTGGCGCGGATCTTCGATCCCTTCTTCACGACGAAGTCGAAGGGACGCGGCCTCGGGCTCGCGGCGGTCGCGGGCATCGTGAAGTCGCACGAGGGCACGCTCGACGTGACGAGCACGCGCGGTCGCGGTACCCGCTTCGAGCTCGTGCTGCGGCGCGCGAAGGAAACGCTCGCGCAGACCGTCGAGCCGGTGGCGACCCCGGCGAAGAAGAGGTCGTTGCGCGTGCTGGTCGCGGACGACGAGGCGCCGATCCGCGACGTGGTGCGGCTGACGCTCGAGCTCGAAGGTCACGCGGTGGAGTGCGTCGCGGACGGCGAGCTCGCGGTGGAGCGCGCGCGGATGGGCGAGTTCGACGTGGTGCTGCTCGACCTCACGATGCCGGGGCACGGCGGCGTGGAGGCGCTGCGTACGATCCGAGAAGGTCGTCCGACGATGGGCGCGGTGCTGATGAGCGGCTACGACGAGTCACAGCTCGCGCACGACGAGGTCTTCCTCGCCAAGCCGTTCACGATCGACGCGCTCCTCGAGGCGCTCGCGCGCGCGAGCACGCACGCATAGTCGCGCGCCCGATCTCGATTCAGGTCGCGGCGATGCGGCGGCGGAGGGCCACGATGCTCTTGCGGGCGAACTTCAGGTTCTCGCTGCTGACCGCGGAGTCGGGGAGCGGGAGGTCGGGGTCGACCATCAGGCGGAAGCGCGCGCGGGTGCGGCCGTCGGCGAGGGGCTGGAGCTCCCAACGGGCCTCGAAGGTCGTCATGTTGCCTTCGATCATGCGCGCGTCGACGATCCGGCGACCGTTCTCTTCGCGCGCCGAGACCCGCATCTGGGCCCAGAGGCGGTGGGCGTCGCGGAGGATCGCGACCTCCATGTAGACCATCGCGCGATCGCCGCGCTGCGAGAGCACGCGCGATTGGCGGAAGTGCGGCATGAACTCGCGGTACGACGCGTAGTTGCTGACGATCGCGGTGACTTCGTCGATCGAGGCGTCGACCGTGCCCTCCGCTTCGCCCGCCAGGATGCCGGTGCCGGCGACGCGCGTGGCTTCGACCTCGATGCCGAGCGTCTCGGGCGGTTGAGCCTGCGCGGTCGATGCGACCGACGTCGGGGCGAGCGACGACGGGACGAGCGGCGACAGCGCGAGCAGAACGGCGGCGAACGATGCGATGCGGTTCATGTCGGGACCTCGGGACGCGTCGGAGCGGGTGGCGATTCAGATCACGCTCGAACACCCGTTGGTCGGCGTGGCGCACGGAACGTGTCGTCCGAGGGACGAAGCCAAGATCGTTCCGTCGGATCGGGCGAGCTTCGAAAGGTACCGTCGACCCGTCGAGCCCGTGCGCGAGAGTCGCCGGAGCGTCGATTTCGTCCTCCGTCGACCGGCTCTGCACGGGCCGATAGTGTCGCGAGATCGTGCGGTTTTGCGGAGTGTAGTCCGCTTCGCCTCGCACCAATCCGCTTCGATTCGTCTGACGCACGACGGGGCCGTGCCGAGCGAATCGAACGATCCACCGAGCGTCGCGTCGGGCTCGGGGTGTGGCGCGGACGGTCGTCGGGGTGCGACGGCTCGACACGGTGAAGCGGCTTCGCTAACAAGTCCGGTCATGGGACGAGGGACGAAGGTGGCGGCGCTCTGCGCGCTGGTGGGGATGGCTTGTTCGGGGCGCGAAGGACCGCCTGCGGAGGTCGACGCGGGCGCCGACGCGGGAGAAGTGGTCGACGCCGGCTTCGATGCGGGCGCCGACGCGGGTGACGAAGAAGACGCGGGGACCGACGCGGGGCCGATCGACGCGGGTCCGCTGACGGGAGACACCTACTTTTACGTGCTCGACGTGCTCGATCTGGGCGCGGAGGGGCCGGACGGAGTCGCGCCAGGCTTCGACCTCGACGGAACGGCGGAGGACATCTGCCGCCAGGAGGATTGGACCTCGCCGGCGCCGGAGTCGACACCGGGGGTCGACAACTCGCTCGGTCCCATCCTCGCCGCCGGCGAAGCCGATTTCCGCGTGCGGGAAGCGCTCGCGCTCAACGTGTCGAGCGGGCGGCTGATCCTCTTGGCGCGTCTGCGGGGCGTGGACTCGTTCGAGGCCGATCCGCGCGTCGAGCTCGACGTGCTCTTCGGGGTGCTCCCGGAGGGTGTGTTCGCGCCCATGCTCACCGGCGCGCGCTACGTGCCGGGGCAGACCTTCGACCTCGACGCGCGCGCGCTCGACGAGGACGGCATGACGGCCCTGAGCCAGCTCCCGGCGAGCATCGTCGACGGGCGTCTGCAGGCGGGGCCGGGCACGTTGCCGTTGACGGTGCCCTTCGGGACCGAGCTGGTGACGTTGGAGCTCGGGCAGGTGCGGCTCGCGGTCGACGTGAGCGAGGACGGCCTCTCGAACGGCGTGGTCGGGGGTGCGCTCGACGTCGAGGACACCATCGCGGTGCTCTCGGACGTCGATGGGCTGGACCCGACGCAGGTGCGGTTCGCGCTCGAGACCTTCGCGGACCTCGATCCTCAGGCGGGGGGCCGCAACGACTGCCGCAGCATCTCGGTCGCGCTCGTGTTCGACGCGACGACCGCCGTGGCAGGCGAGGTCGTGACGCCGGAGTGAGGCGCACCTTCGGAGTAAGCCGCGACGGGACGAGCGCGTACCGTCGACGCGTCGCCGACGCGGCTTCGCCGACGCCGATCGGCTCGACCGGGCGCCCGTAACGCCGCTGCACGCGGGGCGACATGCGAGCCCGATGATGGTGGATTCTCTCCCCGTGGATGTGCGCCTCGACGACCCCTTGAAGCTCGCGTGCGGGCTCGTGCTGGAGAACCGCCTGGCGAAGGCGGCCATGACCGAGTGCGTCGCCGATCCGCGCACGAACCAACCGAGCGAGCGCCACGATCGGCTCTACGCGCGTTGGGCGCGGGGCGGGCTCGGGCTCTCCATCACGGGGAACGTGATGGTCGACCGCCGCTACCTCGAGCGGACCACGAACGTGGTGATCGACGCGCGGACGGATCGGGTCGCGCTGCGACGCTGGGCCGACGCCGCGCAAGCGAGCGGCACGCCGACGCTCGTGCAGATCAACCATCCGGGCCGGCAGTGCAGCGTGTTCGTGACGCGGAAGCCGGTCGCGCCGTCGGCGGTGAAGGTCGACGTGCTCGGATCGTTCGCGACGCCGCGTGCGCTCGAGGATCACGAGATCGACGCGCTCGCGACGCGCTACGCGGAGGTCGCGGGCGACGTGGTCGACGCGGGCTTCTCGGGCGTGCAGATCCACGCCGCGCACGGCTACCTCGCGAGCCAGTTCCTCTCGCCGCGCACGAACCTTCGCGGCGATCGTTGGGGCGGATCGCTCGAGAATCGTGCGCGATTCTTGTTGGAGGCGGTGCGCCGCACGCGCGCGCGGATAGGCAGCTCGGTCGCGCTCGCGGTGAAGTTGAACAGCGCGGACTTCCAGCGCGGTGGTTTCGAGGAGGACGATGCCCTGCAGGTCGCGCGCTGGCTCGAAGCCGAAGGGATCGACCTGCTCGAGGTGAGCGGCGGCAACTACGAGTCGCCCGCGCTGATGGGCATCGTGGACGAACGCTCGGGGAAGACGCTCGAGCCGCATATGCAAGCCGCCCTACCGGACGGCGCGCAGCGAGCGAACGCGAGCGGAGGCTCGCGGGAGGGGGCCCCATCGGGGCTTCACGCCCCGTGGGGGAGGGGCTGGCGACAGCCCCTCGAGAAAAAGACGCCGCGTTGACACGGCGGCCCCCCCTTGCTAACCCCAGCGTCCCTCGCTGAAGTCCAGCGAGCACCGACCCGCTCCACTGGTGGAGCGGGTTTCGCGCGTCCACCCCTCAGCCGTGCTGCCTGCGGCCCTACCGCCTGCGAATCGGCCCCTCTGGCCGCGGGAACTAGCCCGCGAAATCAACGAATGCCCGAAACCACCAACAACGCCTCGATGGGCGACACGTTCGCGTCTCTCTTCGAAGCGACTGCTACCCGCACCGACAAGATGCGTGAGGGCGACATCGTCGCCGGCACCGTCATCAAGGTCGGCAAGGACACCGTCGTCGTCGACATCGGATACAAGTCCGAAGGCGTCATTCCGATCGACGAGTTCCTCGACGAGAACGGCAACATCGAGGTCAACGCCGGCGATCAGGTCGACGTCCTCGTGGAGGCCAAGGAGAACGAGTACGGTCTCGTTCTTCTCTCCAAGGAGAAGGCCGACAAGCTGAAGGTCTGGGACGAGATCAGCGCCGCGTGCGAACGCGACGAGCTGATCAGCGGCACCATCACCCAGCGCGTCAAGGGCGGCCTCTCGGTCACGATCAAGGGCGGCGTCAAGGCGTTCCTCCCCGGCTCGCAGGTCGACCTTCGCCCCGTCCGCAACCTGGACAAGCTCCTCGGTCAGACCTTCGACTTCAAGGTCATCAAGTTCAACAAGAAGCGCGGCAACATCGTGCTTTCGCGTCGCGTCCTCCTCGAGAAGGAGCGCGATCGGCTCAAGGCCAAGACCCTGGAGAACCTCCAGGAAGGCCAGATCGTCACCGGCACGATCAAGAACATCACCGAGTACGGTGCGTTCGTGGATCTCGGTGGCATCGACGGTCTGCTTCACATCACGGACATGTCGTGGGGCCGCGTCAATCACCCGAGCGAGATGTTCGGCGTGGGCGACGAGGTCACCGTCAAGGTCCTCAAGTACAATCCGGAAACGGAGCGCGTCTCTCTCGGCCTCAAGCAGATGCAAGAGGATCCGTGGAACAACGCCGCCGAGACCTTCAAGCCCGGCCTCAAGGTCAAGGGCAAGGTCGTGTCCATCACGGACTACGGCGCGTTCGTGGAGCTCGAGCAGGGCGTCGAGGGCCTCATCCACGTCTCCGAGATGACGTGGACCAAGCCGAAGCACCCGTCGAAGGTGCTCGACATGGGACAAGAGGTCGAGACGGTCGTCCTCGACATCGACATCCAGCACAAGCGCATCTCGCTCGGTCTCAAGCAGCTCGAGCCCGATCCGTGGACGCTCTTCACCCAGAAGTACAACCCGGGTGACATCATCCAGGGCAAGGTCCGCAGCATCACCGACTACGGTGTCTTCATCGGCATCGAGGACGGCGTGGACGGCATGGTCCACAAGTCGGATCTGAGCTGGACCCAGAAGGTCAATCAGCCGAGCGACGTCTACCGCAAGGGCGACGAGGTCGAGGCCATCATTCTCTCCATCAATCACGAGGAGCAGAAGGTCAGCCTCGGCATCAAGCAGCTCTACGAAGATCCGTGGAACTACATCCCGGATCGTTACCCCGAGGGCACCGTCCTCGAGGTCAAGGTCATCGCGGTCAACGACTACGAGGCCACCGTGGAGCTCGAGCAGGGCGTCGAAGGCGCGGTCGCTCGCGCCGAGATCAGCTCCGACATGAACGTCGACCCCACCAGCGTGGTGAAGGTCAACGACATCCTGAAGGCGCAGGTCATCCGACTCGACGAGGAGGACCGCCGCATCAACCTCTCGTTCAAGAGCGCCGACAACAAGGAGCTCGACGAGAAGATGAAGTACGTGGCGGAGCGCAAGCAGCAGGCCATCGCGGCCGGCACCGCGCAGCCGGGCCGCCAGACGGCGACCCTCGGCGACCTGCTCAAGAACAAGCTGGGCGATCTGCAGGCGAGCAAGGACGAGGACTGAACCTCGACTGCTCGTGAGATGAAGAAGGCCGCTTCCGAAAGGGAGCGGCCTTTTTCGATCGCGGCCTTCTTGTGGAGAGCAGACCTGAGTGTATGATGCACACTATGACCGAGGGGATGCGGGCGTGGTGGCGCGAGGACGGGGAGCTGCGCTTCGGGCGACGCGCGCGACCCGAGCTCGTCGCGGCGGACGACGTGCGTGTGCGGGTGGTGATCGCGGGGCTGTGTCGGACCGACGTGGCGGTGGCGGAGGGGCGCCTGCCGTGCGTGGAGCCCTGCGTGCTCGGGCACGAGGTCGCAGGGGTCGTGGACGCGGTCGGTCCGGCGGTGCGCGGGCTCGCGGTCGGGGATCGCGTCGCGTGTCTGCCTCGGGTCGACTCCGCGCGGCTCGGCGTCGATCGCGACGGTGGCTTCGCGGACTGGCTCGTCGTTCCGCAGCGCGCGCTCGTGAAGGTTCCGCACGGCCTCGACTGGCGTCACGCGGCCTTCGTCGAGCCGGTGGCTGCCTGTCTCGCGGTGAAGCACGCGCCGCTCGAGGGTCGCGTGCGCGTGCTCGGCGAAGGGCGCATCGCGACGCTCACGCGGCGCCTGGTGGTGGCGCTCGGGCACGAGCGGGTGGAGGGCCCTCTCGACGTCGAACACACGCTCACGGCTCGTGACGTCGAGCACGAGCGAGGGCACGACGACGAGCGAGCGAAGGACGACGTCGACGTCGCGATCGAGACGCGCGGCACCGCCGAGTCGCTCGCGGAGGCGATGCGCTGCGTGAAGGACGGCGGGCTCGTGGTC
>CALJLK010000147.1 GCA_937982655.1 uncultured Sandaracinus sp. | reverse complement strand
GCGTCGACGTCATCTTCCTGATCGTGAGCGTGCTCGTCGTGTTCATCGGCGTGCTCTCGATCTTGGTCGCCATCTACAACACGATGAGCGAGCGCCGCCGCGAGGTGGCGATCCTGCGCGCGATCGGCGCGCGACGCGGCACTGTCTTCGGTGCGATCGTCGGAGAAGCGACCGTGCTCACCGTCCTCGGTGCGCTCGGCGGGTTGGTGCTCGGGCACCTGCTGGTCTGGCTCGCGAGCGGTCGCGTGGAAGAGGCCGCCGGGTTCCGGCCCGAGGCCTCCACGCTGCTCTCGGTGGAGCTGCTGGTGCTCGTGGTGGTGACCGCCGCCGGAGCGCTGGCCGGGATCGTGCCCGCGTGGAAGGCTTACCGCACCGACGTCGCCGAGAGCCTGCGCCCGCTGTCCTAAACGGACGGTTCGAGCGCGAGTCACGGCTCGTGCAGTCGCGACGACGAAGACGAGAATCATGAGCGAATCGAAGCGAAAGCCGGCGAAGAAGAGCGCGCCGAGCGCCCCCCAAGACGCGACGGAAGCCACGACGAAGGACTCCGACAGCGGCGAACGAGACGCCCCCGAGGTTGCCGCGAGCCAAGGCGAGGTCGCGGCGAGCGCGGAGGAGCGCGAGGAGACGCACGAGGCCAAGGCGAGCGAGCCGACGGAGAAGGACACGAAGGGCGCGAAGGCCGCGCCCGAGCCGCGCGGTGGCAAGCCCAAGCGCGGCGTGATCGACACCGTGATGCGTGGCCTCGTGATGGTCGCGCTCGGCGCGTTCGTGACGACGCCGCTCTGGTGCCAAGAGCAACAGACGGAGAACTTCCGCCGCACGACCTTCCGCGCCGATCGCGAGACGGGCGAGGACTCGACCGAGGGCAAGCTCGCCGAGATCATCCGACGCCTCATCACGAAGGCCGCGCAAGACCAAGAGGTCGACGAGGTCGAGGCGATGCGTGAGCTCTCGACGGTGCTCGCGGACGCGAGCCTCGGCACCGCGCAAGGGCGCGCGGAGAAGACCGGGCAGCTCGTGGGCGACATCCTCGCGCAGGCCGCGGAGGCCGACACCGGTGGCTTCAATCAAATGCAGGAGCAGGCGGTGCGCGGTCAGTCGCGCATCATGGCGCGCACGCTGATCACCGAGCTCGGTGGCGTGCTCGAAGACGACACCGGCGACGATCCGCCGGGCGATTGGGTCAACGCGGCGTGGCCGACGCTGAGCGGCTTCCAGTACGAGGAGGGCATGGATCTCCCCGCCGGAGCGAAGGCCCTCGACGGCAAGGACGTGAAGGCCTGGGGGTACCTGCTCTACCTCGAAGGCGATCAGTACCTGCTGGTGCAGAGCCTCTGGAGCTGCTGCTTCGGGCAGCCGCCCGATCTGCACGAAGCCGTCGTGGTGCGCGCGGACCCGACCGTGGCGAGCCGCTTCGAAGGCCGTGGCGTGAAGGTCTACGGCCGCATGGAAGCGAGCGAGATGCGCGAGGACGGCTACGTCACGAGCCTCTACCGGCTCGACGCGCGGCACATCCGCGCGATGTGATCGCGCACCACGACCGCCGCTTGCCCGAGACCCCGTCGGCGCTAGGAACCGGCGCGTGGGTGACGACTTCGACCTCGAGCGCCTGAAGGTGCACAAGATCGTGCCCGCGGCGAAGAAGCGCGTGCACCTGCCGGTCGCGGGCGCGCTTCCTCCCGCGCCGGACGTCGACGAGGCGATCGCGGGACGCGGCGAGGTCTCGGAGCGCGTCGCCCCCGAGGTGCTGCGCGAGCGCGTCGTGCAGACGCTCAAGTCGATCTACGACCCCGAGATCCCGCTCAACGTCTACGACCTCGGGCTCATCTACGAGCTCGACGTCGACGCGGAAGGCCACGTCGAGGTGCGCATGACCCTGACCGCGCCCGCGTGCCCGGTCGCGGGGCAGATCGTGACCGACGTGGCCGAACGTGTGGGCGCGACCGCGGGCGTCGCGCGCGTGCACGTGAAGCTCGTGTGGGATCCGCCGTGGACCAAGGACCGCATGAGCGACGAGGCGCTGCTCGAGCTCGGTCTGCTGTAGAAGACGTCTGCTGTAGAAGACGTCTGCTGTAGAAGACGTCTGCTGTAGAAGACGTCTGCCGTAGGAGACGGGTCGAAGTCCCGTACGCACGGGCCCTCGACCGCGCACGGTTCCTCACCCGAGGGTCGAGCAGACGTTGCCGAGGCAGTCGCCCGCGCCCTCGCAGCAGTCGTCGTTGGTGCGGCAGGACTCGCCCATCTCGCTGCACTCGACCTCGTCGGGCGGCACGCAGATCGGGCCGCCGCCGGTGTCACGACAGAAGCCGCTGCAGCAATCGCTCGAGGTCGCGCAGGTGCGGCCCTCCGCGCGGCACGGCTCCTCCGTCCAATAGGCCGCCATGTTCTCTTCGGTGAGGCTCTGCTGCGGCAGCCAGTACGGCACGAGGCTCGGATCGGCGCCCGCGCTCGGCGCGTTGCGGATCGCCGCGACCCAGAGCTGACGTCGGCCCGTGCCGCGCGTGCCGGCCTGCGCGTTGCCGTAGTCGCGCGTCGAGACGAACGCGAGCCAGAAGTAGCCGCCCTCGTCGAAGGGCGAGAACGTCGGATCGTAGTTGTTCTCGACGCCCGCGTTGAGCGTCTCGAGGTTCCATACCGTCGCGCCGTCACGGCTCACGAGCCGCACGCCGCCCGCGCGCGGGACCGAGGTGCTCCCGAGATCCTCGCGGATGCGGCTGTGATCGCTGTACTGAAACGCGATCAAGCTCGAGCTCGGCGCCCACGTCGGGCGCGCGACCACGCGGCCTCCACCCGGGAAGACCACGCGCGGTGCGCCGAAGGTGTCGGGCGCGGTGACGTCGATCAAACCGAGATCCGAACGACGAAAGTCGACGCCCCACGTGCCGTCGTGGTTCGCGGCGTACGCGATCTGCGATCCATCGGGCGACCACGTGGGGTGCGCGGAGCCGGCCGTGGGCAAGCCCGATCCACCGGCCGCCACGCGCGCTCCGGTGTTTCCGTCCATGAGGAAGAGCTCGACGCCCACGTTCGCCACGAGGCGCGAGTTGTCGGGGGAGAAGCTCGCGGTGAGGAAACGTTGCACGCCGCCCGGCACGATCGTGGGCGCGGGATCGCCGCTGAGATCCGCGGTGAGATCGAAGATCGCGCCGTAGTCGCCGCCGTCCCAGAGCTCGGCGGCCATGCGCGTTCCGTCGCGACTGACGGTGTGGCACGCGATGCAGCGACGACCGTCGGCCGGACGCGGCGGAGGGTTCGGCATGAACGACTCGCGCCCGCTGCCGTCGCCCGCGATGCGCTGGATGCGGCCGTTCGAGAGGTCCCAGTAGTAGATCGCGCCGCGGATCGACGCGTCCGCGAAGCGGAAGCTGCGCGGGGTGCCGGGCACGAGCTCGCCGCCGCTCTCCAAACGATCGACGCGCAAGGTGATCGGCGCCTCGGGCGCGGCCTCCGCGAGCGCGCGCCACGCGTCGCGCGTCACGAGCCAGTCGTAGCGAAAGCCCGCGCCGACGTGCGCGACGTACGCCGTGATGGAGACGTTCGGCGCTTGGAAGCTCACGCGGAAGAGGTCGCCTTCGACGCCACGCTCCCACTGCACGTCGGCCGGGAACACGTTCTGTGGGAAGACCGCGCCTTCGAGCGGGTAGAGCACCGAGGCCTCGCGCGTCGGCAGATCGACGGTCGCGACCGTCGCGGCGTCGAAGCGTGCGGCCGCGTCGGCCGGTGCGCCGTCCGCGATCACGACTCGACGCACCTGCACCGTGAGGGTGTCGGTCGCTTCGAGCCCGAGCGACGCGAAGCTCACCTCGACCTCACCCGACACGTCGCCGATCGCGGTGAACACGCCGGTGGTCGAGTCGATCGAGCCGAGGCGCGTGTCCGCGATCGACCAGAAGCCGGTGGTGGCGGGCGCGACGCTGCCGTCGTCGAACGTGACCTCGGCGTCGAGATCGATCGTGGCGCCGGGAACGTCGGCGACGAGGGTCGGCGCCCCGGGGACGATCGCGAGCGCGGTCGCGGTGCGGAGGCGCGCGTCGGGCCGTGGCGCGTCGACGAGATCGCCCGCGTCGGGCAACGACATGCCGGTGCGGCAACGGTTGTCGATGCAGACCGCGCCGGAAGGACACTCGTCGGAGGTGGTGCACGAGGTGCCCGGACCGCCGGACGGTGAGCCACACGCAGCGAGGACCGAAGCGACGAAGAGAAGAGCGAGCGCGCGCATGCTCGCATCGAACCACATCTCGTGGGGCTCCTGCCCCTACGACCGATGCGCGCATCGAGCGGGTTTTCCCCCGTCGCTCGAACCGGCGCTCGAACCGTCGCTCGAACCGTCGCTCGAACCGTCGCTCGAATCGGCGCTCGAAGCGACGCACGAGTCCGCTCGAACCCGTCTGAATCACGAATCGGGCCGCAGCGCGAACCATGCTCAGATCGAGTTTCAGTCGCGCTTCGACACGTTCAAATCCGGTAGGCGAGGCCGAGGTGCAGACGCACGATGCCGCGTCGGTCGAAGAGCTCGTCGTTCGCGACGCCGTAGCCACCTCCGACCGCGAAGAACAACATCGTCGCGCGGCTCATCACGGCTTCGACCGCGCCGAGCACGCCGAAGCTGAAGGTCCCGCCGTTGCCAGCGTCCTGGGTGCGCACGAACGCCCCCTGCAAGAAAGGTCCGACCGCGAGGGTGACCGCGTCGCTGACGTGGAAGCCCGCGCGCACGCCGAGCTCGAGGCCGACCCCGCCGCCGAGGTCGTCCGCGAACACCGTCTCCTGTCCGACCGCCGCGCCTTCGCCGAGGATGCCGAAGGGTCGAAGCGCCAGCGCGAGGTCGATGTCGTTCTCGCCGTAGAGGTGGATGCGCATCGGGATCGAGAGCTCGCCACCGAGCGCGGTGGAGAACCCCATCAGCGGCGAGCCCCAGTCGACGTCGACCCGAAGCGAGAGGTTGAAGCGCGAGCTCGGCGCGAAGAGCGCCTCCGCGAACACGCCCGGCCAGCCGATGCCGCCCGCCAAGACGACGTCACCGCTCTCGACCGTGCGTCCACCGAAGAGCGAGACGTCGTCCGAGGTGGGCCGCGAGTCGGCCTGCGCGACGGGCGCGAAGAGGAGCGCGAACGGGAGCGCGAACAGGAGCGCGAGCGAAGGCACGGATCGCATCGCCCTCGAGGATCGCAGAGCCCGCGCGTGGGGAGAAGCGGGTCGTGCAGCCGCAGGCGACGACGACGCACACCGCACGGTTCCGCCCCCGTCGGCGGGGTCAGCCGCCGACGGATCCGGCGCGGGACACCGATGGTAGACTTCCGCCGTGCTTCGCCTCGTGCCCCTCGCGCCCTTCGTGGTCTTCGCGTTCGCCTGTGCGGGCGGAGGAACCTCCACCGACCGACGCGACGCGAGCACACCGGCGAGCGACGCCTCGGCGCCGCGCGACGTCGGGCCGCCTCGCGACTCCGGCGGACGTGACGCGGGGACGATCGCGCCCGACGACGCAGGCCGCTGCCCGAGCGGGCTCACGCGTTGCGGCGGCGCGTGCGTGGACACGAGCGCCGAGCCCACGAGCTGCGGCGCGTGCGGGCGCACCTGCGTGATCGCGAACGCCACGCCCGGCTGCGCGGGAGGTGAGTGCACGCTCGGCACCTGCCGCGACGGATTCCTCGACTGCGACGGCAACCTCGCGAACGGCTGCGAGCGCGCGGACTCGTGCGTCGCGGGTGGCGCGTGCACCACGATCTGCGGCACCGCGGGGATGCAGAGCTGCGCCGACCGCTGCGCGCCCGCGTGCATGGCGCCGGCCGAGCTCTGCAACGCACGCGACGACGACTGCGACGGAGAATGCACGGACGAAGCGGGTCTGCCCGGCTGCCGCGCGGGCGTGCACCGCGGCGTCGGCCCCGGCCACGTCTACTCACGCGACGTCAACGTCACGCGCACCGGCGGCTACTCGACGGAGACCGAGAACTACTTCCACGTGCACGTCGGTCCCGCCGACGGGCTCTCAGGGCTCTACCGATGCCTCAAGGGCAACGGCCTCACGTTCCTCACGATCGATCCCGGCTGCGAGGGCACGACCCTGGTGGAGATGATGGGCTTCGTCGCGCCCGACGCGCGCTGCGGCGCCACACCGCTCTTTCGCATGTACCGCGACGGGAACCACTTCTACACGACGAGCGCGGCGGAGCGAGACAACGCGGTGAGCACGTTCGGCTACACGTTCGAGTTCGTCCTCGGGTACGTGTGGACGACCCCGTGATCCGCGCGCGCGAATCGAACGCATCGCGCGAATCGAACGCATCGCGCGAATCGAACGCATC
>CALJLK010000146.1 GCA_937982655.1 uncultured Sandaracinus sp. | reverse complement strand
CCGTCTCGGACACCGTCTCGGACACCGTCTCGGACACCGTCTCGGACACCGTCTCCGCCCGCACCCCGCGAACCGGTACCCTTCCCTCGCCGATGAGTCGCTTGTCCCTCCTCGTCGATCTCTCCTCGCTCCTTCCGCGCGAGGTCGATCTCGACGCGTTGCTCCACACCGCGTGCGAGCGGCTCGCCGAAGCTCTGCAGGCGGAGCGCGCCACGCTCTGGCTGGTCGATCAGGAGCGGGGGGACCTCGTCGCGCGGGTCGCCGTGCTGCCCGAGATCCCGCAGCTCCGGCTCTCGCGGGATCGCGGCGTGGTCGGGCACGTCGCGCGCACCGGAGAGGTCGTGCGCGTCGACGACGCGAGCCGCGATGCGCGCTTCGATCCGAGCGTCGATCGGGTCACGGGCTTTCGGACACGCGCGATCCTCGCGGCGCCGATTCGGGATCACGCCGAAGGTCCGATCCGGGGAGTGGTGCAGGTGCTCAACCGCGAGGGCGGCTTCGACGAGGAGGACGCGCGTTACCTCGTCGCGCTCGCGTTGCAGCTCGGGCACGTGCTCTCGCTGACCACGCTGCGAGCGCGCGACACCGACGATCCCGGCGTGGTGTTGCGCGGGCCGTTCAATCGCATCGTCGGACGGAGCCCCGCGATGGAGGCGGTGTACGAGCGCATCGCTCTCGCCGCGCGGGCCGACGCCACCGTGTTGCTGCGCGGCGAGACGGGCACGGGCAAGACACTGCTCGCGCGCGCGATCCACGTGAACTCGCCGCGACAGGGCGGACCCTTCGTCACCGTCGACTGCACCACGTTGCCGAGCGAGCTCGTGGAGAGCGAGCTCTTCGGGCACGAGCGCGGCGCCTTCACGAGCGCGGACAAACGCGTTCGCGGCAAGGTCGAGCTCGCGCACGGGGGCACGCTCTTCCTCGACGAGATCGGCGAGCTCCCGCCGAGCGCGCAGGCGAAGTTGCTGCGGTTCCTGCAAGACCGCAGCTTCGAGCGTGTGGGTGGGCGCGAGACGTTGCGCTGCGACGCGCGCATCCTCTGCGCGACGCATCGCGACCTCGAGCAGCTCGTGGAGACCGGCGCGCTGCGCGAGGATCTCTACTACCGGATCCGCGTGGTGGAGATCGACGTGCCGCCGCTGCGCGAGCGCGGAGGCGGCGAGATCCTCGAGCTCGCTCACCACTTCCTCGAGCGCGCGGCGCGTCGCTACGATCGGCGCGTGCCGGTCCTCGGCGCCGCAGTGCGCGAGCGGCTCGAGAGCCACGCGTGGCCGGGCAACGTGCGCGAGTTGGAGCATTGGATGGAGTCGGCGTTGGTGCTCGCGACGAGCGGGACGGTGGAGCTCTCGCACCTGCCGACGCCGCGCGCGCGCAAGGGCACGACACGTGGCTTCCAGCTCCCGCTCGATCTCACGCTCGACGAAGCATCACGTCGCTACGCGGAGGCGGTGCTGGAGGCGGAGCAAGGTCATCGCGCGCGGGCGGCGGCGCGGCTCGGGATCGGTCGCAACACGCTGGCGCGGATGCTCAAACGCGGTTGATCCACCGAGTCGGCGGGGTCAGCCGCCGACGGATCCACCGAGTCGGCGGGGTCAGCCGCCGACGGATCAGGTCGACCAACTGATCTCGATGCGGTCGCGCGCGTCGCCGAGGGCGGCGGCTTTGGTCAGGCGGGCTTCGACGTCGCGGCCGCCGGCCAACGTGAGGGCCTCGTCGAGGAAGCCGACGAAGAGGACGCTGCGCGCGAGCGAGGGACTCGGGTGCGTGATCTCGAGGATGCCGTAACCACGGCCGAGCTCGGCGACGCGCGCGCCTCCGTCGCGGAAGAACGAGAGCCAGCGCTCCGACGCGGAGCCGACCACGAGCTCGGGGGACGCGAACCGGACGCCGCGCCGCGCGAGCCCACGGCCGACGTCGGCGACCAGACGCCGATCACCGCGGCCCAGCGAACGATCCATCGACTCGACGAGCGCGAGCCATCGGTCGTCGCTCCACGCGGCCGCGCTCGGCGGCCACGCGAGGCCCTCCGCCTTCGCGCCCAGCACGAGCGCGTCGCGGGTGCCGCGTCGCTCGAGGGTGTCGGTCATCGCGGCGACCACGTCGGACGCCAGCACGCCGCCGAGGCCGTTCTCCGAGATCGTGGCCGCGTTCGCCTCGCGCTCGCGCAGCGCGCGCAGATCGACGGTGAAGGTATCGGTCGGCTCGGGCAGCTCGTCGGTGAGGCTCGCGCCGAAAGGCACCAGCGCCTCGAGCATCTCGCGCGCGGAGGCGAAACGTTCGTTCGGATCCTTCGCGAGCGCGCGCATCACCACGAGCTCGAGGCCCGGCGGCACGTCCTTGCGGAAGACCCGCAGCGGCGGCGGCGGATCGGTCACGATCGCGCGGCAGAGATCCGCGATGTTCTTGTCGACGAAGGGCCGCGTGCCCGCGAGGAGCTCGTAGAGCAGCACGCCCGCGGCCCAGATGTCGACGCGCGCGTCGCGCCCCATCGTCGCGCCGCTGAGCTGCTCGGGGCTCGCGTACCAAGGCGTCGTCATCGCGCGGCCGATCGGCGTCAGCTCCGCGCCGGGCGCGCGCGCCGCGCTCTCCACGAAAGCCGCGATGCCGAAGTCGAGGATCTTCACGAAGTCCTCGCGTCCGCTCTCCACCGTGAGCAACACGTTCTCCGGCTTGAGATCGCGGTGGACGACGCCGTGCGCGTGCACCGCCTCGAGGCCGGCGAGGATCTGACCGACGACGTGACACGCACGTCTCGAATCGAGCGGCCCCCGCGCATGCAGGATCTCGGCGAGGCTCTTCCCGCGCACGTACTCCATCACGAGGAAAGGCGCGCCGTCGTCGCCGACGCCGAGATCGAGGACCGACACGACGTGCGGGTGATCGACGCCCGCCGCGACGCGCGCCTCGCGTTGGAAGCGCGCGAGCGTGATGCCGTCGTCGGCCAGGTGCGGATGCAGTACCTTCACCGCGACGGTCCGGCCGATGGTCGTGTTCTCCGCCTTGTAGACCGCGCCCATGCCGCCGGTGCCGAGCAGCCGCTTGATGCGGTACTTGCCGCCCACGAGCGTGCCGACGTGGTGATGGCGGGGCGCGACCTTCGGTGGGCGTTCGGCCGGGGTCATCCGAGAAATGGGATGCTACCAGGCGGGACGTCTACCCTTCGAGAGCTTTCCTCGGAAAGCTCCGAAGCACGGATTTCTCGCGGTTTCCTCGCGAGAGAGGCTCGCGAGGACGAAGCTCGAAGCTCGCGAGGACGAAGCTCGAAGCTCGCGAGCACGAAGCTCGAAGCTCGAAGCTCGTGAAGCGTGAAGCTCGAAGCGCGCGACGGAGCGGCGAGCGCGGCGTCAGCCGTCGTTCTCGAGGTCGAGGCGTCGGCCGAGCTCCGCGAGGTAATCGTCCTCCGGCGGCTCGTCCTTCGGGCGCGGCTTGTCGAGCACGACCACCGGACCCTCTTCGGTCGACTCGGCCTCTTCGAAGCCCGCCAGCGGCGCGGGCGCGACCGAGAGCGCGCTCGGGCGCATCGGCTCGTCGACCAGGTCGACCTCGTCCTCCACGAACTCGTCGTCACCGACGTGCTCCGCGCTCTCTTCGTCGTCGAAGAGCCCCGCTTCGCGCAGCTCCGCGCTCGTGGGGAGCTCGACGCGTTGCGAGCGCGGTTCGGCGGCACGTGGCGGCTCCTGCGCCGAGAGCTCCGCCTGCGACGGAGGCACCAACGCGACCGACTCTTCCGCGACCCGCTCGGACGGAAGGATCTCGCTCAGATACGCGGCGATCGCGCGCGGACCGACCACGAGCCCATGGCGCATCGCGAGGTGCTCGAGGTGGAGCGCGAGATCCGCCGCGCTCGCGATGCGGCCGCGCGGATCGCGACGCAGCGCCGCCAGCACGATCTCTTCGAGATCCGCCGGATACTCCGGCATCCGCGTGCTCGGCGCGGGCGCGTCCTGCTCGACGATCTGCGTCATCACCTGCACGTCGGTGCCGCGGAAGAGGCGCGCGCCGGTGGTGAGCTCGTAGAGGATCACGCCGAGCGCGAAGACGTCCGCGCGGCGATCGACGCCGCGACCGCGCACCTGCTCGGGCGCCATGTAGCTGAAGGTGCCCTTCACGGTGCCGACCTCGGTGTCGGCGCGCGCGTCGGTCTTCGCGACCCCGAAGTCCATCAGCTTCGCCACGCCGTCGCGCGTGAGCATCACGTTCTGCGGCGTCACGTCGCGGTGCACGATGCGCAGCGGGCGCCCGGCCTTGTCGCGCGCCTCGTGCGCGTGGTGCAGCGCCTCGCAGACCTGCAGCGCGATGCCGATCGTCACGTGCAACGGCATCACGTGCCGGGTCCGGACGCCCGTGCGCCAGACGTCCGCGACGTTCATGCCGTCGACGAACTCCATCGCGAGGAACCAGGTGCCCTCCGCGAAGCCGAGATCGAAGACCTGCGGGATGTTCGGGTGCGAGAGGTGGGCGAGCAGGCGCCCCTCGGTCTGGAACATGCGCAGCGTCGACGGGTGCTCGGCGAGGTTCTGGAAGAGCCGCTTGATGACGACGTCGCGGAAGAAGCCGCCCTCGCCCCAATGGCGCGCGAGGTAGATCTCCGCCATTCCTCCCGCGGCGATCTTACGCAGCAGCTCGTACCGGCCGTAGAACGTGCTCGTCACCCGTGGACCACCTGCGGCGTGGCATATACTGCATTGCTCCGCGGCTGAACAGGCGTGGGGTCGTGCGAGAGGGCGCGAGTCCCATCGGGCACGCGCCGAACACGAGAGCCGAGCGCGAAGAACCGCCGAGAGCAATCGCTGCGAGCAAGGACGAGAGAGACATGTCGGAAGTTCGAGACCGCGTCGTCGTCGTCACGGGCGCGGGTCGGGGCATCGGTCGCGCCGCCGCGGAGGCGCTCGCACGCGAAGGAGCACGGCTCGTGCTCGTGGACGTGGGCTGCGACGCCGAAGGCGAAGGCGTCGACCCGAGCGTGGTCGCGGAGGCGGCCGACGCCATGAGGGCCCTCGGTGCGGAGGTCGAAGCGCTCGCGCTGGACGTCGCGACACCGGACGCACCTGCGCAGATCGTCGAGGCCGCTCGAGCCCGCTTCGGCCACGTCGACGGACTCTTCAGCGCGGCCGGCATTCGCCGCGACCGCGGGCTCGCGACGCTGAGCGACGCCGATCTCCAGCGTGCGCTCGACGTCGGCTTGCTCGCGCCGACGCGGCTGCTCCGCGCGATCACGAGCGCGATGATCGACGCGCGCCGTCCGGGCTCGATCGTGCTCTGCGCGGGTCCTGCGGGCTTCTTCCCCGCCGCGCGGCAAGGTGCGAGCGGCGCAGCCTTCGCGGGGCTCGTGGCCCTCGCGCGCTCGGCGGCGGTGGAGCTGCGGCGGCATGGGATCCGCGTGAACGTGCTGGTGCCGACCGCGCGCACGCGTCTCACCGAGGATTTGCCGCTCTTCCGCGGGGTGAACGCGAGCTCGATGCTCCCCGAGCACGTCGCGCCCGTCGTGACGTTCCTCATGAGCGATCGCGGCGCAGACGTGCACGGCGAGATCGTCGGAGTCGCGGGCGGCAGGCTCTACGCGTTCCAGAGCCGCGAGACGGTCGGCGCGTTCGTGGAGGGACGCGGCTTCGCGGTCGACGAAATCGGCCCCGCTTGGACCGAGGTCACACGCGGGTGAGTCGGGTGCACGACCCTCGGCCCCATCGACGGCCAAGTCGCCGGCGCACGACGTGGGCCGTCGAGCCGCGCGTGCGTCGAAGCGCGAATCACTCGAATCAGCCGAAGAGATCGATCACCACGACGCCGCGGTCCGCGTCGTCGTCCTGCGCACGCTCCACGCGGGGACCGCGGGGCGGCATCGGGATCTCGAGGACGGGTCGTTCCTCGATGTGGCGCTCTTCTTCTTCGCGCTTTCGGATCTGTTCGATGATGAAAGGCGGGAGCATTCGAGGTCCTCGGAGAGGCCGGGGCGCCGACGAATCGGTCGGGCCGGCGCATCATAGCAACGCGACCCTCCCCGACAAGAACCTGGCCCACTTCGTGCGGAGCCGCCACATACACCGGGATCGCGCGTCGCCGGCAGGCACCGCGGAAGGGGGCCGTCGATGAGCCGAATGCCGGTGGACTGTAGCGCTCGGACGGTTCGCGGCGCCGTTCGTGGCGCGCTCGTCGTCGGGCTGCTCGCCGTCTCGGCCGCGATCGCCTCCGCCCAGGATCGCGCGCGAACCGACGACGACTACGCGCTCCGCGGCGGATCGTGGAACGGCCTCGCGCAGCTCGTGGAGGTGGCCGAAGAGGCGGGCGTGCGGCTCGACACTCCGGCCGAGCTCGATCTCGCGCGGCTCACGCCCGACGACGCGCTCCTCGTCGTGCACCCGACCGGCGAGCTGCCGCGCGCGAGCCTCGCCGCGTTCCTCCGCGCCGGGGGCCGCGTCGCGATCGCCGACGACTTCGGCGAAGCCGAACGTTTCCTCGAGCTCTACGGGATCGCGCGCTCGCCCTACGAGCCTGGCCCCGACGCGCTCTTGCTGCGCGGCAACCGCGCGCTGCCGCTCGCCTCGCCGGCCACGCCGCACCCACTCACGCAGGGGGTGCGCGCCCTCGTCGCGAACCACCCGGCGTCCCTGCGACACGCGGAGCTCGAGCCCGTGCTGCTGCTCGAGCCGGACGCCGCGCTCGTGCTCGCGGGCGCGGTCGAAGAGGGACGCCTCGTCGCGATCGGCGATCCGAGCCTCTTCATCGAGAACATGCTGCGCTTCCGCGACAATCGACGCTTCGCCGCGAATCTGTTGCGGTACCTCGGCGAGCGTGGGGGTCGCGTGTACCTGGTGGCCCCGTCGACGGAGCTCTCGGGCACCTATGGCGACGCGCGCGGCAACCCGCTCGAGCGGCTCGACGCGTGGTTGCTCGAAGCGGCGCGCGCGGACCTCCCCCCGCGCGCGCTCACGATCCTCGCGTGGGTGCTCGCCGCGCTCGTGCTCGTGTTCGCGGCGTCGGCGTTGCCGCGCGTGATGCCCTACGGCGCCTCCGAGCTCGGCCTCGAGCCCGCGCGCGGCGGTGGCTTCGCAGGACGCGTGGCGTTCTTCGCACGGCGGTCGAAGTCGCTCGTGCATCCTGCGCTCGTCTACAAATACGAGCTCGAAGGGGAGCTCGTGCGGAAGCTCGGGCTCGAAGGTCAACCGCTGCTCCGCGACGTGCTCGACGCCGCGGCGCGACGCGGTCTCTCGGCCGCCGATCGCGACGCGCTGCGCGGGCTCCTGCTCGAGCTCGACGAGCTACGGCGCAAGGTCGATCTCCCGCCCGCGCCGCCACGAGTCGGTCCCCGCGACCTCCGACGCATGGTAGACACCGGCGAGGCCATCCTCGCCCGCTTGCCCGAACGCTCGCCGGCTTCCCGATCC
>CALJLK010000145.1 GCA_937982655.1 uncultured Sandaracinus sp. | reverse complement strand
GGGCCCCATCGGGGCTTCATGCCCCGTGGGGGAGGGTCTGGCGACAGACCCTCAAAGAAGCTGACACGGCGCTGCCGACACGGCTGACACGGCACTACCGGCACACGGCCGACACGGGGCGCAGCTCCGGCGTTCACTCCAGCAGGAGCGAGGCGAGCGAGACCAGAAGCGCCGCGAGCGCGGCCGTCACCGGGATCGTCGCGAGCCAGCTCAGCGCGATCCCCCGCAAGACGCGGAGGTTCAGCGCGCCGAGGCTTCGCGCGAGGCCCACGCCGACCACGGCACCGACGAGCGTGTGCGTGGTGCTCACCGGCAGTCCGAGCACGCTCGCGCCGATGATCGTGGTGGCAGCCGCGAGCTCGGCCGCGAACCCGCGGCTCGGGGTCAGCGCGGTGATCTCGCGTCCGATCGTGGCCATCACGCGGAAGCCGTAGGTGCCGAGCCCGAGCACGATGCCGAACGCGCCGATGAGCAACACGTTGAAGGGCACCACGACCTCGTCGGTCACGCCGTCGCGCACCGCACCGAACACCGCGGCCATCGGACCGGCCGCGTTCGCGACGTCGTTCGAGCCGTGCGCGAACGCGACGTAGCAGGCGGTGAGCACCTGCAAGAAGAGGAAGAGCCGCTCCGCGCGTTCGGTCGGCGCGCCCTCGCCGAGGAGCGACGCGCGGCGCACGAGCAACACACGCGCGCCGAGCGCCGCCACGACGCCCGCGCCGGTCGCGAGCAGGAGCGCGTCCTGCGTGTGCATCAGGGGCGGGGCCGGCTCGCCTCGGTACGCGGTGGCGAACGAGAGCGCGAACACCACCACGAACACGAGGAAGGGGCCGATCCGACGGAGCGCCGCGACCGGATCGGCCACGCCGAGCACGAAGCGCTTGAGGAAGGTGATGATCTGGAACGCGAGCAGGCCACCGAGCAGCGGCGAGACGATCCAACTCACCGCGACGCGTCCGAGCACCGGCCATTGCACACCGTCACTGCCGGCGAGCCAGAGCCCGAACCCCATCACGGCGCCGACGATCGTCTGCGTCGTCGACACCGGCCACCCGAACGAGGTCGCGAAGTGAAGCCAGATCGACGAGGCGATCAGGCAGCAGGTCATGCCGACGGCGAGCAGCATGGCGTCGTTCGCCACCGCGCTCGGGGCGACGAGCCCCTCGCTCAGGGTGCGGGTGACGTTGCCGCCCGCGAGGAGCGCGCCCGCGAGCTCGAAGACCGCGGCGAGCACCAGCGCCTGACGAAGCGTGAGCGCGCCGCTGCCGACGCTCGTGCCCATCGCGTTCGCGACGTCGTTCGCGCCGATGTTCCAGGCGGTGTAGAGGCCCGCGAGCGCGCACGCGGCCAGGATGAGCGTGACGATGTCCACGGCTACGACTTCGGGCTCACGACTCCGGCTTCGGGCTCACGCTGACGCAACGACACGACGACTTCGAGAACGACGCAGCCGACGGCTCAGCGCGCCATGAAGAGTCGGAACTGATCGCCCACGTTCTCCGCGTGGTTGGCCATGTCGCCGATCTTGTTCAGGACCTTCGTCCACATGAAGACCGCCACCGGCGGCATGGTGTCCTCGGCGCGGAAGAGCGCCTTCGCGCACTGATCCTGGAGCTTGTCCGCTTCGTGCTCGCGTCGGCCGAGCTCCTCGACCATGCGCAGCGCCTCCTCCGCGGTGGGGCCCGTGAAGCCGGTCTTCACGAGACGATCGAGCATGCCGACCAGCTCGTCCGCCGCTTCGACGGTGTGCATCACGCGCGCGACGAACTCTTCGAGCACGGGGGCCATCCCGGGGGGCACCGTGAGCGGCCGGATGGTGAGCAACACGCCCACGTCCTCCGCGCAGTCCGCGATCGCGTCGATCTCGCTGATGAGCCGCAGCACGTCACGGCGATCGACGGGCAGGAAGAGCCGCACCGGCATCTCCGCGCGGGCGAGGTTCTTCACGGTGTCGGCCGCGCCTTCGAGGATGCTCGTCTCCTTGGCGAGTCGCTCGACGCCCGCTTGGTCGCCGCGGAGCAGGAATCCGACGAGGTCCGGCACGTTCGCCGCGCATGCCCGCACCTTCGCCATCATCTCGATCACGCGAGGCAGAGGGCTCTTCACCAACAGGTTCGCGAGCGGGATGCGCATACCGTGCGGCCAGAGATACCGCGCGCGCGGTTGCGGTACCAGCCGCGGTGCTCACGTCGCGACGGAACGCGCGTCACGAGCCCGCGACGCACGTGACGGAACGACGAAACCCTCGGTGCGCGAGATGCACGTGACGGAAACGACGAAGCCCTCGGCGTGCGAGGGCTCGTCGGAGCGGGGCCGGCGCGCGGCGGTCAGACGCGGAAGATGCCCGCGCCCCAGGTGTACCCGGCGCCGAACACCGCCGAGAGCACGAGGTCGCCCTTCTTCACCTTGCCCGCTTGGCGCCAATGATCGATGGTCAGCGGCACCGTCGCGGCCGTGGTGTTTCCGTAGAACATGATCGTGTTGAGCGCCTTCTCGGGCGGGATCTCCGCGTATTGAACGACGGCCTCGTTGATGCGGAGGTTCGCCTGATGCGGCACGAACCAGTCGATGTCCGCCCAGGTCAGACCCGTCTCCTTCAGCGCCTTCTTCGTGGCCATGACCATGTTCCGCACGGCGTGCAGGAAGACGCGCTTCCCGTTCATCTGCGGGTACATGATGCTGTTCTCGTCGCGGTTCTTCCAATCGTATTGGACGAACGGAGCCTTGCTGATCTCGAAGACCTTCAAATAGAGATCCATCGCGCCCGAGCCGTCGGCCTGCACGCTCGTGTAGAGCACGCCCGCGCGCGGATCGTCGGTCTCCTCCGGCCCCACGACGACCGCGCCCGCGCCGTCGCCGAAGAGCACCATCACGTCGCGACCGCGCGTCGAGTAGTCGAGCGAGTGGCTGTGCACCTCCGCGCCGACGATGAGCACACGCTTGTACATGCCGGTGCGCACGAACGCGTCCGCCATCTGCAAGCCGTAGAGGAAGCCGCTGCACTGCTGGCGGATGTCGTAGCAAGCGCAGCCGGTCTCGCCGTCGATGCCGAGCTTGCTCTGGAGGAACACCGCGGTGCCGGGGAAGTGAATGTCCGGCGAGAGCGTCGCGAAGATGATGCAGTCGATGTCCTTCGCGGTGATGCCCGCGTCGGCGATCGCACGTTCGGCCGCGATCTTGCCGAGGTCGCTCGAGCCCCACTTGCCGTCGTTCGGCACGTAGCGGCGCTCTTCGATCCCGGAGCGCGCGCGAATCCACTCGTCGCTCGTCTCGGTCTGCTGCTCCGCTTGGCGCACGTGCTGGTCGTCGAGGAAGGGGATCTCCTCGTTCTTGACGATGCGTTCGGGCACGTACGAGCCCAGGCCCAGGATGGTGGAACGAATCACGGTCCCTCGCTCTACAACGGATCGGCGAACCGGCAAAGCGACCACGCGGCGTGCGCGCGCGTCCGCTCACGCGCGTGTGCGCTCCGGACGCACCTCGTGCCCCGTCGTGCAGTCGCGTGCACCGTCGGGCGCGGGGGCGTCGACGCGCCCTTTTGCCGGACGCCCTCGTCTTGCTAGAACGACCGCCCCGCGGCGCAGCGCTCGCGGCAGGCTCACCCTTTCTGGCGGCGCGACCGCCACCGACCGCAGGACCTTCACGATGACCAAGCTCGCCGACTTCCTCAGCACCAAGAAGATCGATCACCGCCGCCTCCTCGCCGCCTCCCACCAGATCGAGGCGCTCTCGCCCTCCGACCGCGCGATCCGCTTCGCGAAGATCCGCACCAAGAAGAACGAGGCCTCCGACGCGCAGAAGGAGCTCGCGAAGAGCAAGGGAACGAGCGGCAAGCCGGTCACCACGCCGCTGCTCAACCGCGCGCTCGAGGGAAAGGCGATCCCGAGCGCCGGCAAGACGCGCATCCTCCGCGCGGTCAACCGCGTGCTCGAGCAGAAGAAGCAGAGCGCGGCGCAGCTCAAGGACCTCTTCTGATTCGAACGTCGGATCGCTCGTGAGCCGCGGGCGATCCGGCGCTCTCTCGCATCGGACCACGATGGCGCGCAAGCCCCTCGACGCGATCGCGATCGCCGACTTCCTCGCTGCGTTTCCGAGATGGACCCGCGACGGGGGAGCGCTCGTGCGGGAGCATCGCGCGTCGTCGGCGCGCGCCGCGCTCCGCACGATCCGACGCATCGGTGACCTCGCGGAGGGCGCCGACCATCACCCCGAGCTCCTCTGGGTGTACGACCGCCTCACGATCCGCCTCACCACGCACGACGTGGGCAACGCGATCACCTCGCGCGACACCCACCTCGCGCGCTGCATCGAGGACGTGTTGATCGACGCAGCCGCGGAGGGCGACGCGTGACGGTCGCCCAAGAGCGCGTCGCGGTCGTCGTCAACGGCAACGCCAAACGCGTCACCGACGATCTCGTCGAGATCCTCGACCAAATCGTCCGATCCGGCGATCTCTTCGTCTCGCGCAGCCTCGAAGAAGGCCAAGACATCGCGCGGCGCATCGTCGAGCGCGGCTATCCGACCGTGCTCACCGGCGGCGGCGACGGGACCTTCACGCAGATGGTCACGTGGATCGTCCGCGCGGCGAACGAGCGCGGCGTCGAGCCTCCGCGCTTCGGCTTCCTCAAGCTCGGCACCGGCAACGCGCTCGCGTGGGCGCTCGGGGCGCAGGCGGGAGCGGTCGCGGATCTCGGACGCCTCAAGAGCGAAGGGGGTAGCCGCGCGCTCCGCCTGCTCGAGGTGGAGGACGTGATGACGCCCTTCGCCGGCTTCGGCGCGGACGCGCTCGCGCTCAAACACTTCAACGACGTGAAGAACGCGTTCTCGAAGGTGCCCGTGCTCCGACGCTACGGCACCGGCGGGCTCGCGTACGCGGTGAGCATCGTCGGGCTCTCGATGCCGAAGGTGCTCGTTCAGCCGCACCAGCACGTACGCATCACGAACCTCGGGGAGCCCGCGGTCCGGCTCGGCGTCGACGGACAACCGGTGGGCGCGCCCGTCGAGGCGGGCGAGGTGCTCTACGACGGCCCCTTCCGCGGCGTGCTCCTCTCGACGATCCCGTACTGGGGCTTCGGCGCGCGCATCTTCCCGTTCGCCGAGGATCGCGAGGACCGCTTCGAGCTGCGCATCGTCGACATCGGCAGCGTCGACGTCGCCTGGAACATCCGCGAGATCTGGAAGGGCACCTACCGCGACGCGCGGCTGCACGACTTCCTCGCCGAAGAGGTGCTCATCCAGTTCGACGAGCCGCAGCCCTTCGAGATCGGCGGCGACGCGTACGGGGAGCGCAAGGAGCTCCGCGCGCGCATCGCGAAGAAGCCGATCCGCGTGGTCGACTACTACGCGCCGCCGCCGGTGGCGTGATTCGCCGCGTCCGGTGGGGCCGGACACCTCGCCGCATGCAGGCTCGCGTGGCCACGACACCGTTGACCCGCCGGCGCGCGGCCCCTTACCCTCGGCCCCGCGTAAACCGTCGAGGCGACAGAGGTTTCATGCGAAGTGACGTGCTCTCCAAGTGGCTGCTCATCGGGATCCTGGCGGCCTCTGCGACCGCGCTCGCGGGGCCCCTCCGCGGCACCGTCCGGCTCCCGGCTCCGACCGCCGCCGAACCTCCGGAAACCCCGCCGTATTACTGGAACGTCTGGAACGGCTTCGTCGATCCGGCGGACGAACGCGCCGATGCGCGGCGCGAGCTGGCGGTCGTCCTCACGGGCGGTGAGCTCCCCGAGCCGGTCGGGTGCGACTTCGCGATCTCCGGGGGCGACTTCCTCCCCAAGACGATGGCGGTGCGACCCGGACAGAGCCTGCGTGTCCGCAACGGCGACGGCTGCGTCCACGAGCTCCAATCGTCGGATCTCTCGGAGCTCGTTCCGCTCGGCACCACGCCGGGCAACACCCGCTCGGTCACCATCCCGGCCGGGGGGCCCTACACGATCACGGACCGCCTCTACGGCCACGTGAGCGGCGTCGTGCACGCGGTCGACGGGCTCGCGGCGTGTGGCCGCGTCGCGCGCGACGGCTCGTTCGTGTTCGAGGGCGTTCCCGTCGGCACCTACACGCTGAAGGTGCTCCGCGGCGCCACCGAGATCCACTCCGCTTCCGTCACCATCACCGACGCAGAGACCACGCTCGAGCCCATCGCGGCTGGCAACTGAGGTTCATCGATGCTCTCGCGCTTTTGGTACTTCCTCGTCGCCGCCCTCGCCGGGGCGGGCATCGCCGCCGCCTTCATGGCGCAGGACCAGATCAACCGCACTGCGGCCGCCGCGGTCGAAGAAGGTCTGCGCCGCGACCGCGCCGAGATCGAGCTCTGGCTCCGCTACGACGCGCGCCTCCGCATCGACGACATCGCGCCGATGGCCGCGCACTCCGACGTGCGCAACGCGCTCAAACAGGCGACGGCGCGCCGCGATCGGAGCACGCTCGACGACGCCATCCGCACCCCGCTCGGCACGCGCCTGGCGGAGCTGAACCAGCAGCTCCGCGAGGGCGCCGCGCAGCTCCTCTTCGCGGTCGACGGCGAAGGCGAGATCGTCGCGCAGCTCGGCGGCGAAGCGCCTCCCGCGGGGGCTGGGCTCGCGGCGTTCCCGCTCGTGCAGCGCGCGCTCCGTGGCTACGTGGGCGACGACGTCTGGGTCTACAACGGCAAGGTCTACCGCATGGCGGCTCGCCCGGTGATCGACGGCGGTCAGTACGTCGGCGCGGTGGTGCACGGCTCCGAGGTGAGCGCCGCCCTCGCGCAGCGGCTCGCGACGCGCATCCCGGGTGCGACGCTTGCGTTCTTCCTCCGCGACTCGCTCGTGGCCACCCACGTCCCCGCCGCCGAAGGCGCGGTGCAGCAGAACGTGCTGCAAGAGGGCCTCGCGGCGGCGCTCGGCGACGCGACGGTCACCACGGCGATGGCGTCGGGTCCGGCGGAGGCGCGCGATTTGCCGAGCGGTCGCTTCACCCTGGCGTTCGTGCGTGGCTCGGCGGCGCACGCGCAGGTGGGTTACGCGATCGCGCGCGGCCACGTCCCCATGGCGTCGCCGACGGATCTCTTTCGCTCGCAAGAGTCGCTCGACTCGGTGCCCTGGCCGATCGTGATCGGCGCGCCGGTGCTGCTCGGGCTGCTCGGGCTGCTCTTCGTGTTTCTCGAGCTCGCGCGCCCGCTCAAGGCGTTCCGCACCGCGGCGCAGGCGATCGGCTCCGGCCACTCGCAGCGCGTCGACGAGGCCGCGATGCGCGGCGCGTTCCGTCAGATCGCGGCCGACGTGAACTCCGCGCTCGAACGGGCGCAAGCCGCGGGGGGCGTGAAGAAGCCCGCGAAGGATCTCGACGAGATCCTCGGCCCGAAGGACTCGGGCGGAGCCCCGAAGGGCGGTGGGTACTTCGGCTTCTCGCAGGACGAGCCAGGAGCCGACGCCATCCCGGAGCCTCCGCGCGCTGCGCCGAAGGCTCCCGCCGCACCTCCGGCCGCACCTCCCGCCGCGCCGCCTGCGGCACCGACGGCTCCGAAGGCTGCTCCGCCTCCGCCCGCACCCCCTGCGGCTCCGAAGGCGGCCCCGCCGCCGCCCGCGCCCGCGCGCCCCGAGCCGATGCCGGAGCCCGAGCCGCGTAGCCTCTCGACCGGCCTCGACGACGACGAAGAGGATGGCGCGACCATGGTCGCCCACGTGCCGAAAGAGCTGCTCGCCGCAGCGGCGGAGGCCAACGAGGACGAGGCGCACTTCAAGGAGGTCTTCGAGCAGTTCCTCGCTTTGAAGACCGAGTGCGGCGAGCCGACGGCGGGTCTGACCCTCGACAAGTTCAAGCAGACCTTGCGGAAGAATCGCGAAGCGATTGTGAGCAAGCACGGCGCGAAGACCGTCCGGTTCACCGTCTACAAGAAGGACGGGAAGGCGGCATTGAAGGCGACGCCCGTCAAGGATTGATCGGGCTCGCGCGGCGGCGACGCGACGCGCCTGCGTGCCGTCGCGTCGATTCGCGGAAGCTCACGCCACGACCCGAGCGATGCCGTCGTCGGTCAGCGTCCTCGCGCGGCCGGCGATCGCGTTCGCCGAGCGACGGTGCGTGACGCGCGCCGATGCTCGGCTCGACGAAGGCGAGGCTGTCGCGCCAAAGGAGAAGGGCCGGCGCGTCAGCACCGGCCCTTCGTGATCGTCCTTACCGTATGGGCCGTGGGTTTGTATGAGCCGAACCCCTACTGTGCTCAGTAGGTGGGAATCTTTTGGAGATGCGCTTCAGGCGCCCCGGTGAGAAAAGCCGGGTCTGCACACCACGCACCGTTCGATCCCCGATTCGACTTAGTCAGGGATTCGTGTCTCGACCTCACGGGCCCCACAGAGGGACTCCGGAACGTTAGCGACACCACTCGAGGGGAGCAAGGGGGCGCGAAACCATCGAGCGAAAGCTGGCGGACTCCCACGCACCTCGACCCACAGCCCGCTCGTCGACTGCGTCGGCGGGGTCAGTCGCCGACTTGACCGAGTCGGTCAGCCGCCGACTTCTCGGTCGCCAACCGCCTGCCGTGGGCGCTCAGGTGCCGCGCTTCGACCACGGCACGTCGGGGACGCCGGCGCGGTGGTTCGCGAGGCGCGCGAGCACGAAGAGCAGGTCGCTCAGGCGGTTCAGGTAGCGCACCACGATCGGACGCGGGGCGTCCTCGCCTTCGAGCGCGACCACGCGCCGCTCCGCGCGTCGACACACGGTGCGCGCGAGGTGGAAGTGCGCGGCCGCGAGGGTCCCGCCCGGCAGCACGAAGTTCTGCAGTGGCGCGAGCTCTTCTTCGGCCGCGTCGATCGCCTGCTCGAGGCGCGTCACGCAGTCCTCGTCGATCTCGGGCACGAAGCCCTTCTGCGCGCGACCGGGTGTACACGCGAGCTCGGCGCCGACGTCGAAGAGCTCGCTCTGGATGCGCGCGAGCGTGGCGTCGACGCGTTCGTCGATCGGTGTGGTGCGCGCGAGCCCGAGCACGCTGTTGAGCTCGTCGACCTCGCCGTACGCCCACACGCGCGGGCTCGCCTTCGAGACGCGCCCGCCACCGAAGAGGCCCGTCTCTCCCTCGTCACCCGTCTTCGTGTAGATCTTCATCGCGTCTTCCCGTCGTGCGTCGGCCGTCTCGCTGGTGCGGGCTCGTCGCGTTCGTCGTTCAGCCGAGCCGCGCACCCACCGGGATCCCACGACCCGACAAGAACGCGCTCGCCGTGAGCCGCTTGCGCCCCGCTTCTTGGAGCTCGTCGATCGCGATCACGCCCTCGCCGCACGCGATCCGAATGCCGTGCGCGTCCGCGCCGAGCACCTCGCCCGGCGCGCCGTGGCGACCCGCGTCCTCCACCACGTGCGTGCGCAGGATCTTCAGCGGCGCGTCGTTCCAGGTGGTCTGCGTGCCTGGCCACGGGCGCAACCCACGCACCTGGTCGTGCACCGCGCGCGCGGGCTTCGTCCAGTCGAGGTTACCGTCGTCCTTCGCGAGCAGCTTCGCGAAGGTCACGCCTTCGTCCGGCTGCGGGCGGGGCGTCAGCTCTCCACGCACGAAGCGCGGCAGCTCCTCGCGCACGAGCGCCGCGCCGAGGCTCGCGAGCCGCGCGCCGAGCTCGGCCGAGTCCTCGTCGGGATCGATCGGCGTGCGCCGCTCGGCGAGCACCGCGCCGGTGTCGAGACCTTCGTCCATCTGCATGAGATCGACGCCCGTTTCGCGATCGCCGTACACGATCGCGTGTTGGATCGGCGAAGCCCCACGCCAGCGCGGGAGGATCGAGCCGTGCACGTTCACGCAGCCGAGGCGCGGCGCAGAGAGCACTGCGGCTGGGAGGATGCGCCCGTAGGCGACGACCACGCCGACGTCGAGCTCGAGCGCGCGCAGGCGCTCCGCGAGGTCGCCCTTGCGGACCTTCGTCGGTTGCCAGACCTCGAGCCCGAGCTCGAGTGCGCGCACCTTCACCGCGGGCGGCGTGAGCGTGAGCCCGCGACCGGCCGGCTTGTCGGGTTGGCAGATCACCACGCGCACGTCCGCCACCTCGCGGAGCGCGTCGAGGCAGGGAACGGCGAAGGCGGGGCTTCCGAAGAACGCGGCGCGAAACATGGGCAGCTCGTGGTCGGCGGCTCGTGGTCGGACGCGTGGATGCGCTCTGCTCAGTCCGCGCTCGCGCGGCGGCCCTTTTTCTCTTCGGCTTCGCGCTGCTCGGCCGACTTGGTGGCGCGCGCGTCGTTCGTCGCGCGCTTGAGCATCGCGCGGTGGAGCAAGCGCCGACGCAGCACGCCGAGCTTGTCGATCATCAGCTTGCCTTCGAGGTGATCGTTCTCGTGCTGGATCGCGATCGCGAGCAGCCCGTCCGTCTCGAGCTCGAAGGTCTGGCCGTGCCGATCCTGCGCGCGAACGCGCACGCGCTCGGCCCGCTCGACCTCTTCGCGCGCGCCCGGGAACGAGAGGCAGCCCTCGTCGAAGAGCACGGTCTCTTGGCGATCGAGGATCTCGGGGTTCGCGAACACCCGCAGGTCGCTCGGCTCGTCCTCGCCGGTCGCGGTGTCCACGATGAACACGCGCAGCGCCACGCCGATCTGCGGGGCGGCCAGTCCGACGCCCGGCGCCGCGTACATGGTCTCCGCCATGTCGTCGATGAGCTTCTGGAACTCGGGCCCGAAGTCGGTCACGGGCTTGCCCGGGATGCGAAGGCGCTTGTCGGGGTAGTGGAGGATCGGACGAACGGCCATGGAACGAAAGGTCTACTGTCCACGATGGGCCGTCGCAAGGGCGCGCCGGGGGCGGACCCCCGAGTCGAGGCTCCGTCGCATCGCACGTCGAGCCCGCTCGCCGCGGCTCTCGGTGGGACTGTGGGAGCGCCCCTCGCGCGTGTGTCCGATGGTCTGACGAAGCGGGGTTCTTTGCCGGGTCGGCGGGGTCAGCGACGATCTCGGCTCGCAGCGCGAGCGTTTGGTGCGGATTGCGTGCGCGAGGCGTGCGTGAGCTGCCCCCGAGACGCGCGAACGCTGTATCCTTCGCGCCGTGAGTGGGCGCGTCGAGGTCGTGGTTCCGGGTCCCGAAGGGACGTGGATCGCGCGTGCGCTCCGTGAGGCGGAGATCGAGGTCTGCGAGTCGCCAGGAGGCCTCGCGGACGAGACGACGGTGGACGATGCGACGCTCGTGGTCCTCGCGACCACGGTCGATGGCTTCGAAGGGCTCGCGGCGTCGCTCGCACGACGCACGCAGGTCGTGGCGGTGGGCTGGGATCCGATCCCGGCCGAGCTCGCGCCGCGCTTGTCGCTCGCGGGGTTCTTCGTGCGTCCGGTGGCGCTCGGGCAGCTCACCCGGCTCGTGCGTCGCCTGCTCGAAGAGGGCTGGCATTCGCGCGGCGGATCGGAGCCGCCGCGAGCCGCGCCCGATCCGAGATCCGCCGCGACCGAGGAGCCGGTGGTTCGCCCCGAGCCGTCACGCTCGTCGCGCCCGCCGCCCCCCTCGGGCGACGTCGAGCTGCCGGAGCGCGAGCCCACGCTCCAGCTCCCCGCCGACGATCTCGACGGCGACGTTCCACCGCCGCGAGAGCCGACCATGGCGCTCGGCGAGCCCGAGGTCGCGCTCGGGATCGCGCCCTCGCACGGCTCGTCGCGCGGCTCGTCGCGTCCCCCTCCGCCCCGCGAGCCGACCAGCTCCGGCACCACCGCGGCCGGCCGCGCCACCGCGTGTTTCTCGCCGCGCCTCGACGATCTCTTGCGCCGCGCAGATCGCCGGCTGTTTCCGGAGTCCGCGCCGCTCGACCTTCGTTTCCCGGGCGGCGACGAGCCCGCGCACGAGCTGGTGCCGGACGAGCTGTTGGCGGAGGTCGCCACGCCCCTGGATCCGGCCGAGCCCGATCCGCTCGAAGCCTTCACGTTCGTCGGCGCGCCCGATGCCGCTTCGGTCGAGGCGTCGATGCTCGAGAGCGCCGTCGGCTCCTCGGTGTCGCGCTCCGGGGTCGCGAGCGAGCCGCCGCCACGCACGTTCGGTACGGGGCGCACGCCCGGCACGGTGCGCGAGCGCTCGATGCCTCCGCCGCCGAAGCCGGCCGCGACCTCACCGACCTTCCCGAGCGACCTCACGCGCGAAGGCACGCTCGCGCCGGGCGGCGCGCTGCGCCTGCTCTGGCAGCTCCAAGATCGCGCGCGCCCGCTCTGGCTCCACCTCGACGTCGCGGGTGGCCCCGAGGTTCGACTCGGGCTGCGCGACGGAAAGCTCGTGGCGTTCGAGGGCCCCGCGCACCGCATCGTCGCGGCGGAGCTGCGCGAGATGGGTCGTTGGCGCACCGCGGTGGAGGACGAAGCGGCGGCCGAGACGTTGCTCCGCGAGGCGGTGGAGCGCGGCACCATCGATCGTTTCGAGCTCGCCACGCGGCTTCGTCGCGCGCGCGAGACGCTCTTGCACCAAGCGGCCACCGCGCACGAGGCGCAGTTCGCGCTGCGCCCGCCGGTCGGCGAGCTGCCGACGCGCCCGCTCTTGCCGAACCTCGTGGTCGCGATCGCGAGCGAAGGCGCGCGGCGTCGGCTCGGAACCGACGTGGTGCTGCGTTGGCTCGGTCACGACGCCGTCGATCGGCTCGTGCTCTTGCCTTCGTTCGCGACGCGCGCGGAGCAGCTCGGTCTCGAGCCCGAGCTCGTCGAGGCCTTCGAGGCGGCAGCGGATCATCCGGTCATGACCTTGCTGCACGGGCTCGCCGCCTCGGTCGGCGCGGCGGGCGCGCTCTTCGCGCTCGCCTCGTGCGACGCGCTGCGGCTCGAGACCGCGTCCGACGTGGACGACGTGCCTCCGGAAGCGGTGCGCGCGCTTCTGCGGCGAGCCCGCGCGCGCGCGGAGGTCGGCAGCTACTTCGCGATCCTCGAGCTCGCGCCCGACGCGAGCGAGCGCGACATCGTCGAGTCTCATCGTCGCCTGCGTCGCGAGCTCGTCCGCCTCGATCTCGACGCCCTCGGCCTCGAAGAGCTCGAAGGCGATCGCCAAGACGCGCTCGCAGCGCTCGACGAAGCGCTCGCGCACCTCGGCAACGCACGCCTGCGCGCGGTGTACGCCGCGGCGCTGGCGCGCGGCGCGTCCTGAGATCAGAGCATCGACAGATCAGAGCATCGACACGGGGTCCACGTCCACCGACGCGCGCGCGTTGCCGAGGCCTTCGTCGATCGCGTTCGCGATGCGCGCCGCCACTTGCCGCAGTGGACCGCGCTCGCCCCGCACCAAGAAGCGCTGACGGAAGCGCGCGCGCAGCCTCGCGATTGGCGCGGGCGCGGGGCCCTGCACCTTCAGCTCGCCGCGCGCGGTTGCGGGATGCGACTTCGCGAAGCGCGCGAGCTCTTCCGCGACGCGTTTGGCCACCACTTCGTCCGGCGCGTCCACGCGCACCGCGATCATGCGGCCGAAGGGCGGGTACTCCAGGTCGCGCCGCTCCGCGAGCTCCGCGCGGAAGAACGCTTCGTAGTCGTGCCGTGCCGCCGCCACGATCGCGGGGTGCTCGGGCTGGAAGGTCTGGAAGATCACGCGGCCCTCGCGCTCGCCGCGTCCCGCGCGGCCCGCGACCTGCGCGAGGAGCTGGAAGGTGCGCTCGCCCGCGCGGAAGTCCGGGAACGCGAGGCTCTGATCCGCGAGCATCACGCCCACCAGCGTCACGCCCGGCAGATCGTGGCCCTTCGTCACCATCTGCGTGCCGACGAGCACGTCGACCTCGCGCCGCCGCAGTCGATCGAGCACCGCCTCCACGTTCTTTCCCGTCGCGGTGTCGCGATCGAGCCGAGCCACGCGTGCCTCGGGGAAGCGCTCGATCAGCGCGTGCTCGAGCTGCTCGGTGCCGAGGCCGAGCGGCTCGAGCGCATCGGCACCGCACGTCTTGCACACCGTCGGCACCGCGGCGCGGTAGTCGCAGTAATGGCAGCGCAGCTCGCCCGCGCTGCGATGCTCGGTGAGCGTGACGCTGCAGAGCGGACACTCGACGCCCGCGCCGCACGCAAAGCAGCGGAGCGCGGGCACGAAGCCGCGGCGGTTCAAGAAGAGGATCGCCTGATCACCGTTCGTCAGACACTCGCCGAGCGCGCGCAGCAGCGGCGCGGTGAGGAAGAGCGACGCGCCCCCACGCGGACCCGTCGCATCGGACGCGGGGCGCCAACGCTTGAGGTCGATCGTCTCCACGTCGGGCAGCCGCTGCGTGGTCGCGCGCTCCGGCAGCGAGAGCAGGGTGAGGTTGCCTTCGGTCGCGCGGTGGAAGCTCTCCACGCTCGGGGTCGCGCTGCCGAGGATGCAGATCGCGTTCTGTCGGTGCGCGCGGAGCAGCGCGAGGTCGCGCGCGTGGTAACGGAAACCTTCTTCTTGTTTGAACGAGCCGTCGTGCTCTTCGTCGACCACGATCACGCCGAGGTCCTCGATGGGCGCGAAGAGCGCGGAGCGCGCGCCCACTGCGAGTCGCAGCTCGCCGCGCCGCAGACGTCGCCAGAAGTCGTCGCGCTCCCGCTCGCCGAGCGCGCTGTGGAGGACCGCGATTCCGTCACCGAAGCGCGCCCGAAAACGCTGCGCGAGCTGAGGCGTCAGCGCGATCTCGGGCACCAGCAAGAGCGCGCCGCGCCCGAGCTTCTGTGCCTCTTCGATCACGTGGAGGTAGACCTCGGTCTTGCCCGAGCCGGTCACGCCGTGGAGCAAGAAGCCGCCGCCGCTCCGCGCGTGCAGCGCTTCGGCCATGCGCGCGACCGCGAGCGTCTGCGCGGGATGCAGCGGCGGCGGCACGTCGCGGTCCACCGGCTTGCCGAGGAAGGGATCGCGCTGGACCTCGCGTTCTTCCAGCGAGAGCAGCGCCTTCGCCTGAAGCGCCTTGAGCGTGCTGCGCGCCGACGGACCGTGCAGCTCGCGCAACTCGGTGAGCGCGACCTCGCCGCGCTCTTGCACGAGCGCGAGCAGCGCACGTTGCCGCGCGCCGAGCCGCACGGTGACCTCGCGCACCGCGCCGAACGCGAAGAGCTCGCGCACCGTCCCGATCGCGCGACCGCGAATCCGCTCCTCGCCTTCGAGGAAGCCGTCGTCGCGGAGCTTGCGGAGCGCGCCCGTCGGCAGCGCGGGCGCGGCGGCGCGGAGCACTTCGCCGATCGGATGCAGGTAGTAGCGCGCGGCCTCGTCGAGAAAGGCCAGGAGGTCCGCGGGAAACACGGGCTCTTCTTCGAGCAGCCCCGCCACCGAGAGCACACGCTGTACGCCTTCGGGCGCGGTATCGCGCGTCGCGATCACGAAGCCCGCCACTTTGCGCCGATGAAACGGCACCGCGACGCGATGCCCCGGCTGGAGCGTCATGCCCTCGGGCACGCGGTACGTGAAGGTGCGCCGGAGCGGCACCGGGATGGCGACGTCGACGAAGCTCACCTGAGACTCACAGCCGAGCTTGGACCGCGCGTGCGACGTCGGCGAGCGCGGGATCACGCGCCGCGATCGCGAGCCAGCCGCGCGCGTCTTGGTGCGCGCCGAGGGCGATCAGCGCGCGCGCGTAGAGGAGGGCGGCGTGGGGGTGGCGTGCGTCGTGTTGGAGCGCGAGGCCCGCTGCGTGCTGCGCCGTCGCGGGGTCGCCGTTCGCGAGCGCGACGCGGGCGAGATCGCGCGCGGCGGCGGTGGCGTCCGGGCGCGCGTGCACGCAGCCGAGCAAGATGCGCTGCGCGAGATCGAGGCGGCCTCGACGCTCCGCGCGACGCGCGAGCCAACGTGCGGCTTCGAGCGCGTCGTCGGGGAGCGAGGTCGTCGCGGAGCCCGTCGACCCAAAGCTCGTCGACGTGGTCACGGCGTCACGCTCCCGCGACGTCGGCCCGCGACCTCGTCGCGCAAGACGAGCAGGTGTCGCACGGTGCGCATCGCCTCGCGCACCTCCGCAGGCGCGCTCGGATCCGCGGCGAGTCGATCGGCGGCCTGCACCAACGCGAGGATCGCGCGCGCGCTCGGGACGCTCACCGGATCGACGGAGGGCTCGGCGAGCGAAGGCGCGAGCGCGAGGAGCGCGAGCTCCGACGGGCTCGAGTCGGCCAGCGTGCTCTCCGTCGCGCGGAGCTCGCCGACCTCGGGGAGCTGCGCGAGCGAGGCGGCGCTGGTGCTCGGGCTCGCTCGGCGTGCGTCGATGCGGCTCATCGTGACCCCTCCTCACGCTCCGCCCACGCGGCTTGCAGCACCGCGGCGACGGCCTCGAAGAGCCGATCGGGGATCTCCTCGCCGACCTCCAGCTCGTGCAGCGCGTGCGCGAGCGGCACGTCGCGGAAGACCGGCACCCCCGCTTCGCGTGCGGCTTGGATCATGCGCTGCGCGAGACCGTCCTGACCACGCGCCAAAACCTCGGGCGCGTCGTTCTCGTCGGCGTCGTACTTCAGCGCGACCGCGAGGTGCGTCGGGTTCACGACGAGCACGTCCGCGTTTCGCACTTGCTCGACCGCATCGTGCTCGACGATCTCGCGGTGCAGGCGCTCGCGCGACTGCTTCGCGTGCGGGTCGCCTTCGGCGTCCTTGTACTCACGCTTCACCTCCTCCTTCGTCATCTTCTGATCTTGGCGGTGCCGCCAGCGTTGGTAGAGCACGTCGAGGGTGCCGATCGCGAGCGCCGCGCCGCCCACGCGGAAGAGCAGGCTCGACACCACCGAACCCGTGGCGTCGATCGCGGCCGCGGCGTCGCGCGCGGGCAGCCCCACCACGCCGCGGATGGCGTCTTCGAGCACGCCGTACGCCACGTAGCCGATGATGAAGATCTTCAGCAGCGCCTTGAGCAGCTCGATGAGCTGCTTCTGTGAAAAGAGGTTCTTCAGGCCGCGGATCGGATCGAGGCGCTCGAGCTTCGGTTGGATCGGCTCGAAGGTGAGCAGACCACCGACCTGCAAGAAGCCGATCGCGGTGCCCGTCACGAGCGCGGCGAGCAAGAGCGGGAGCGCGGCCTCCATCCCGAGCGCGGCGACCGCCTCGAGGGCGCGCGGGCCGGACACGTTCTCTTCGATGCTCCGGATGGAGAGCCGAATCGCGTCCTCGAGCGAGCGGCGTGCGCTCTGTCCGGTACCCACGAGCGCGCCTGCGACCGCGAGCAGCACGAACGCGTTCTGCAGATCGCGGCTCTTGGGGACCTCACCCTTCTTCCGCGCGTCGCGCAGCTTCTTCGGTGTGGCCTCTTCGGTCTTCTCGCTCGCCATCTCGCTCGTGCTCGCCGCCCGGTTCTACCAGCTTCTCTCGTCGACGCGCTCCACCGAGCGCTCGAGCTTCGCGCCCACGACGTGCGCGGAGCGATGCGGCTTCTTCGCGCCGAGCTCGGGTCGGTTGCCGGCCGAAAACCGCGCGTCAGCGCTTCTTCACCAGGGTTCCGTCGCGTCGGAACTTCCCGCGCAGTCGCCGCGGATCGCGGCTGAAGGGGGCCAGGCTCTCGTCGTGCTCGCCGCGCGCGAGCCGCAGCGCGCCCGCGTACGCGATCATCGCCGCGTTGTCGGTGCACACGCGGACGGGCGGGACCCGCAGCGCGACGCCTGCCTTGGTCGCGAGCTCCGCGCAGCGCGCGCGCAGGCCGCGGTTGGCCGCCACGCCGCCCGCGAGCACGAGGCGCGGCACGTCTTCGTTGGCGCACGCCGCGATCGACTTCTTCGCGAGCACCTCGACGAGCGCGCGCTGGTACGACGCGCAGAGGTTCGCGAGCGTGGTGTCGTTCGTCGGCGCGCCGTGCTCTTCGACGTGGCGCGCGAGGGCGGTCTTGAGGCCGGAGAAGCTGAAGTCGAGGGTGGCGCGCGAGGGCATCGGGATCGGGAAGTCGTGCGCGCGCGGATCGCCCTGCGCGGCCAGGCGATCGATCACGGGGCCGCCGGGATAGCCGAGCCCGAGCAGCTTCGCGGCCTTGTCGAAGGCCTCGCCCGCCGCGTCGTCGCGGGTCTGCCCGAGCAGCTCGATCGCGTCGGGCGCGTCGACTCGGTAGAGCGCGGTGTGCCCGCCCGAAGCGAGCAGCGCGACGAAGGGGTAGGGCACCGGCTCGTGCGTCTCGTCGTCGCGGTGGAGCTGCACGGCGAGCAGGTGCCCGTCGAGGTGGTTCACGCCGACCAGCGGCAGCCCCGTCTTCCACGCGAGTGCCTTGGCGACCTGCACGCCCACGAGGAGCGCGCCCGCGAGCCCGGGACCTTCGGTGACCGCGATGCCCGCGAGCGCATCGAGCCCGCCGGGCAGCGCGCGCAGCGCCTCGTCGACCACCGGCACCACCGCGCGAAGGTGCGCGCGCGCGGCGAGCTCGGGCACCACGCCGCCGAAGGGCGCGTGCTCCGCGATCTGACTCGCCACCACGTCGGCGATCACCGTTCCGTCCGCCGACACGATGGCGGCTGCGGTCTCGTCGCACGAGCTCTCGATCCCGAGGACCCACATGAGGCGCGGAGCCTAACGCGAGGAGCGTGACCGCGCCCGAACGGACGCGCGTCGTCGTGCTCGTCGTGGTCGTGGACACGGACGTGAACGCGGACTCGGATGTGAACGTGGACGTCGTGAACGTGAACGCGGATGAACCGTCATGCGCTCGCAATCGATCGTCGTCGGAACGCAGCGTCGAGGGCCCGCGGCCGTGACCTACCGCGCCTGTCGCTTCACCCGAAACACGCCGAAGAAGTCACATCGCCCGCCCGCGAACGCGCCGCAGTCGTCGGGGGAACAATCGTCCGCGCCGTCGCCCGCCAGCACCCGCACCTCGACCTCGCCGTCGCGCATCAGCGAGAGGAAGACCATCGCGTCGCGGCCCGCGAGCGGGCCGGTGGTCGGCTCCAGCGCGTAGATGAAGTTCCGCGCGCGCTGTCCGCCCGGGAAGTCGTACTGACTGAGCGCGTCGTGCGCGAGCGCGGCGATCGGGCGCAGCGGCTCCGACGTGAAGGTCGCGCCACACGGCTCGTCGTGCGTGCTCAACGTCCCGGGGTTGCTCGCGTCGCTCGGATCGAACGTCAGCTCGATCGTGGTGAGCGGCGCGAAGCCACGGCGGATGAAGGAGCAGCTCCCGCTCGGGCACGTCGCTTCGTCGTTGCCGACCACCACGCCGCGGTAGACCTCGCCCTCGTCCGTGCGCCACGCGTCGAGGCTCTCGCACGACGTCGTGACCAAGAAGGTCGCGAACGACACGAGAACCCGGGCGACGGGGCGAATCACGCGCGCAGCGTAGCATCGGCGCGAAGGTCTGCGTGGCTCCACGGCGCCGATGTCGTAGGTGCGCGACGCGCAGCTCGCGCGACCGATCGCGAACGAAAGCGGCGCGACCGCGTCGTCGAGCGCGATCGGCTGCGTACGTGTCGCCGTCCACGCCGGACAGACCATCACGGGGAGCCGCTTCACGAGGTTCGTGAGGATCTCGAACGAGGAGCCCCCCGGCCCGACGATCAATCCCGCGCGGAGCGTCGTCACCGGCACGCCGTGCGCCGCGAGCACGCGCTCGACCTCCACTCGACTCTCGAGGTGCTCGGAGAGCTCACCGTGCTGCGGGACCAATCCCCCGAGGTAGACGATCTGTGTCACGCCGGCTTTCGCGGCGGCGCGTGCGAAGTTGTCCGCGCAGAGGAGATCGAGATCCTCGAAGCGCGCTTGCGTGAGCGCGTCGTTCGGCATCATCGAGTGCACGAGGTAGACGGCGACGCTCGCGCCTTCGAGCGCGCGTTCGGTCTCGAGCATCGAGAAGAGGTCCACCGCTCGCCACTCGTCGTAGCCCTCGCTCGGTGCGCGCCGCGAACGGCTGAGCCCCACCAAACGAAAGCGACCCTCCTGCGCGAGCGACGCGCCGAGCGCACGGCCCACGAAGCCGGAGGCCCCGGCGACGACGAGAACGGGGAGCTCTTCGGCCATGACGGTCATCGTGGTCCTCGCGGCGCTTCCGACCAGTCGGCAGGACGCGTTTCGTCGCCGCGGGATCGACGAGCGACGCCTCCGTGCTCAGCCGATTCGGAAGAGCGCCTCGCTGATCCCGTGTGGCGCGCGTGCAAAGGACTCGCGCACGTGTCGCGCGACGCGCGCGCGATCGGTGCCGGCGACGAAGGTGTCGCGGTGGGGAACGCCGAGGAGGGTGCCGGGGCCGAGCGACGCGACCAACGCATCGCGCACGTCCGGCAGCAACACGCGCGCGGAGTCGAGACCGTCGCCCGTGCGCGCGACGACCACGCCTTCGTCCTCGAGGGTCACGAGCTTCGGAGGCGGACGCAGCGCGAGCGCGAGCAGCGCGGTCGCGAACGGCGCTGCGCCCTCCGCGCGCCAACGTTCTTCTTCGTCGCGCCGCACGTAGCGCGCGCGCCCCTCGAAGCGGAGCTGGAGCGCGACCGAGACGTCGTGACCGAACGAGGCCGTCCAGAGCGCCTCGGCGCGGGTACCGAGCCCTTCGAGGAGCTTCGGGCCGATCAGCCGCGGCACGAGGCGCGCCTCGACCTCCGCGAACGAGAGCGCACGCGCGTCCTCCGAGCCACCCGGCAAGAGCGCGACGAGGCGCCGCGCCGCACCTTCGAGCACCCCCGGGATCGCGCCGAGCTCCGCGAGCCGTTGCAGATCGATCTCGACGTCGTCCGCGAGCTCGAGCTCGAGGCCGAAGCGCGCCCGGATCGAAAGCTCGGGTCGCTCCTCCGCGAGCACGCGCCGAAACGTGCCCACCACCCGCGCGACCGGGCCTTCGCCGCGCGCCTCCGCCTCCGCGGCCTGCAGGCGCGCGCGCAGCTCGTCGTCGGTGCTCTCCGCGTCGAGGATCGCGTCGATCGCGCCGAAGGGATCGAAGAAGCCGTCGGGGCCGAGCAGCACGCGGTGCTCGCCGCGTCGCGCGACGTGGGCCGCGCCGAGGCGGTCGACGAGCAGCGCGCCGAGGAACGCGCCCGCGCCCTCGACGAAGCGCGCGTCGTCGTCGTCGTTCGCCTTGGTGTCGTGCGCAAAGGCGTCGATCGCGTCCGCGAGCCAGCGGACCGCTTCGGCGCCGCGCGGCAGCGGCTCGGGGGCGCGACGCCACGCGCAGAAGCGCCGCGCGACCTCCGGGAAGGCGCCGCCTCGCTCACCGAGCTCGTCGAGCCAGCTCACGCGCGGGAGGGTACCGCCGAGGCCTCGTGCGAGGGAACGACGTCGTAGACCAACACGTACACCTCGTTCGTGGGCGGCTGTGAGACCCGCCCACGCCCATGTCGTACGTCAACAGATGCCGTCGACGTACCCAATCGGGATGACCCCCGGCAAGGTGTCGGTTTGGTTGATGCGGATCCCGGAGTTCTCGAGGGAGAGAGAAAGCGATTTCGCGGTGAAGCGTCGATGTCCAGGGAAACCCGTCATCGCTAGCGCGCGCGACACGAGTCGGGAGAGCGCCGTCTCGTCGTGACAGAAGGTCGGAACGATGAGACGGCCGCCGGGCTTCACCACACGTCGAAGTGCCGCGAGAGCCAGCGGCAAGTCCGGCACGAGGTGGAGCACGTTCGCCGCGACGGCCGCGTCGAACGTCGCGTCGTCGAATGGCAGAGCGTAGAGATCGGCCTGCTCGCATCGTACGTTCGTCGCGCCGGCGTCTCCCATGCGCTTCGTGAGCGCTGAGACCATCGCCGCCGAGTAGTCCGTAGCAATGAGCTCCGTTGCGCTGGCGGCGAGCGGAAGTGTGACGAGCCCGGTGCCGGCCCCAACCTCGAGCACACGCCCGAGGCCGCGCGTCGCCTCTCCCACCAGTTCGACCATTCGAGGAATCGGACGCCCGAGGAGTGACATCGAGCGGTCGTAGTTCTTTGCGTGCTTGTCCCAGTAGAGTCGCCCATTCTGGTCAGATTTCATACTCGAAACCTCTTCTCGCTAGCTCGCACAGGCGTCGCTGTCTGTGACGGTAGAACAGCTGGGCGAAGACCCACACGAACGCTGTCAAGATGCCCGCTCGTACCTCGACATCATCGGTGTATTTCGTTCTCCCGTCCGAGGCGGGTTCGACGCGAATGGTGTGGTCCCACCGCCTCGCAATCCGTCCGCTCCCGTCGTCGCGGAGCTCGCGTGTCGTGGTGTTCGTGGATCGAGAGATCCGGATGAGCTGTCGGCCCACCGGAAGCCAGCCCAAGACCAGCATCCGCACTTCGTAGGTCGCGTCCGACCAGACTGGCGGCAACTCGGGCGGATCGACGGCGCGAAATCGCACCAACGGTGCCGCGACGTACTCCAGCAATCGAGAGGTCTGGACCTCATCCCAGACGCGATCGGGCGCCGCCGCGAGGATCGTTGCGAGCGCGACTCTCACGGGCGCCTCCCATCGCGGTACGCCAGAAGTCGGAGAGCGTTCGCGACCACGAGCAAGGTCGAGCCCTCGTGAAGGGCGACCGCGACGCCGATCTTGGCGAAGTCGAAGATGGTCGCGGGGATGAGGAACGCAACCATCCCGAGGCTGGCCCAGAGGTTCTGCCGGATGATGCGGCGGGCGGCTCGACTCAGCCCCACGGCGAAGGGCAACGCTGTCAGGTCGTCAGCCATCAACGCAACGTCGGCGGTCTCGAGAGCCACGTCGGATCCCCCCGCGCCCATCGCAATTCCGACCGTGGCGGTGGCCATCGCGGGCGCATCGTTCACGCCGTCGCCGACCATCGCCACGCGGCTCTTCGAGCTCGCCAGCTCAGCGATTGCGGCGACCTTCTGCTCGGGGAGCAGGTCGCCACGAGCGACGCGGATCCCAACGTGCTTCGCCACCGAATCAGCCACCTGCTGATTGTCGCCGGTCAGCATGATCGTCTGTTCGATGCCGAGGGTGTGCAGTTCCGCGACGACGGCCCGTGCACTCTCGCGCGGCGTGTCCATCACCCCGAGGACACCGAGGAAGCGGACGCCACAGCGCACGACCATGACCGTACGGCCATCGCGTTGCAGCTCGCCCACGGCGTCGGACACGCTCTGCGGAAGCGCCCCATCGCGCGTGAACAGTCCCGGTTTCCCGATCTCTACTTGCGCGCCGCCCAGCGTCGCGCGCACCCCGTAGCCGATCACGGCGTGCACCTCGGACGCTTCGAGAATCGTGAGACCAGGGCGCCGAGCACTGGCGCCTTCCACGATCGCGTTCGCCAGCGGATGGTCGGACTGTTTCTCTACGGCAACTGAAACCGCGAGCAGTTCTTCTTCTTCGATCCCGTCGAGGGTGATGACCTCGGTGAGACGCGGCTTGCCTTCGGTGAGGGTACCCGTCTTGTCGAAAGCGATCGCGCGAACGAGCCCGAGCGACTCGAGATGCGCGCCACCTTTCACGAGGACACCGGCCCGCGCCGCTCGTGCAACTCCAGACAGGACGGCGCTCGGCGTCGCGATCGCCAGCGCGCACGGACTCGCGGCGACGAGCACGGCCATCGCGCGGTAGAAGCTCGCGGCGAAGGGTTCGTCGACCACCACCCAGGCGAACAGCAGTCCGACGACGACCACGAGGATGACCGGTACGAACGCGCGCTCGAATCGGTCCGTGAACTGTTGCGTCGCTGACTTCTGCGTCTCGGCCTCGGCCACGAGCTTCACGACACGAGCCAGCGTGCTCTCGCCCGCAGACTTCGTGACCACCGTGGTGATGGCGGCAGCTCCGTTGATGGTGCCAGCGAACACGCGATGCTCCGCCCCCAGCGCCTCGGGAGCGGCCTGCGCGCTCTCGAACTCGTCAACGGCTCGCTTCTCGACTGGGATGCTCTCGCCCGTGATCGGCGCCTGATTCACGCTGCTCGATCCGGCGCTCACGAACCCGTCCGCCGGGATGCGCGTGTTGGGCTTCACCAGGATGCGGTCGCCCACGACTAGCTCCTCCACCGCCACCTCTTCCTCGCGACCGTCGTCGTCGATGCGGAGCGCCGTCTCGGGGACCAGCTTCGCGAGCGCGCCGATGGCGTTGCGCGCGCGGCGCATCGCATAGCCCTCGAGCCCATGACCGAGGGTGAAGAGAAACAACAAGAGGGCTCCTTCGAACCACTCACCCAGGATGGCCGCGCCGATCGCTGCGAGCAGCATGAGAAAGTCGATCTCGAACTTGCGCGCACGGAGCGCGACGACGACCTCCTTCACCGTGAACCAGGCCCCTAGGAGGTACGCGATGACGAAGAGGCTGGTCGTCACCAGCGATGCCACCCCCGCCTTCTCGAGGCCCCAGCCGATGCCCGTCAGCGCCCCGCACGCGAGGCTGAAGAGCAGCTCGGAGTGCTCGCCGAACGGGCCTCCGTGATCGTGATCGTGATCGTGATCGTGATCGTGATCGTGATCGTGATCGTGACCGTCACCGTGATCATGATCGTGATCGCCACCGTGATCGTGATCGTCACCGCGATCGCTATCGTGATCGGAGTACGCGACGACGCCCGCCTTGGACGCGACTGCCAGGAGGGTCTTTCGATTCGTCTTCGTCGGGTCGAACTCCACGTAGAGGCGACGGGAACCGAACGCGACGGAAACGTGGAGCACTCCCATCTGACGTTCGAACACGCCTTCGACGAGGCGGGCCTGACGTTCGTGGCGCAAGCCAACCGCTGGTGCCGACAGGTGCTCGTATTGCGCGTTCAGCGCGGCGCCGGTGCTCTCGACCAGCGCTTCCACCTCCTCGAGCCGGACGGAGGACGGTTCGTAGTGAAGACAAAGCTTCGGATGTTCGGGATCCTCTCGGTCGACGTGCACACGAGTGATCCCGTGAGTCGCGCCGAGCGCGGCGACCATGCGCGCCACGCACGCGTCACACGCCGCAGCATCGCTCGGAAGCGCCAGTTGCAGGTCGAGCTTGTGCTTCGTCACGCTGCCTCCTCCCCCTTCGGAGAATTGCGGTAGATGAAGGCGTAGGCGGTGGGCAGGACGAACAACGTCAACACCGTCGCGCTGACGAGGCCGCCAATCACGACGGTTGCCAGCGGCCGCTGGACCTCTGCGCCCGCACTCGACGAGAGCGCCATGGGGATGAAGCCGAGAGCTGCCACGGTCGCAGTCATCACGACGGCGCGCAGTCGCGACTCGGCGCCCTCGCGCGCCGCTTCGAGGGGCGACCGTCCGTGCTCCCGGAGCTTCTTGATGGTCGTGAGGAGCACGACCCCGTTGAGCACCGCGATACCGAAGAGCGCGATGAAACCGATCGCAGCGCTGATGGAGAACGGCATGCCCCGCAGGGCCAGTAGGAACACGCCACCGACCGCGGCGAAAGGAACGTTGAGGTAGATGAGCAACGCTGGCTTGAGCTGCCCGAATGCCATGTAGAGCAGGACGAAGATGAGCCCGAGGGCGACGGGAACGGCGACGGCGAGCCGCTCGGATGCGGCGCTGAGGTTTTCGAACTGCCCCCCCCATTGAACGACGTAGCCTGGCGGCATCTGCACCTCATCGTGCACGCGCGTCCTTGCATCGCTCACGAAGGAAGCGAGATCTCGCCCCCTCACGTTGGCTTCCACGCTCGTGCGGCGACGGACCGACTCGCGACTCACGCTGGCGGGCGAGTCCACGATTTGGATGCTCGCGATCTGGCCCAGCGGCACCAGAGGCCCATTCCCGCTCACGGGGAGGTGCCGCACTTGGTCGATGTCGTCGCGAAGAGCCTCCGGGACGCGCACCTGGAGTCGGAAACGGCGCTCTCCTTCGTAGACTTCACCGACGTTCCGACCGCCGAGCGCCTCGATCGCGTCGAGGGCGTCGCGCACCGCGATCCCGTAGCGCGAGGCAGCGGCCCGATCGATGGTCACCTCGAGCGTCGGGAGGCCTGCGAGCTGCTCGCCGCGGACGTCGGTCGCGCCAGCGATCCCACGCACGACGCCTTGTACTTGCAAGCTGAGTCGTTCGAGCGTCGCGAGGTCGTCACCGTAGATGGTGATCGCGACGTCGGACCGAGTTCCGCTGATCAGCTCCGCCATGCGCAGCTCGATGGGTTGCGAAAACGAGAAGCCGAGGCCGGGCAGGGCTTCGGTGAACCGCGCGGACATGCGCTCAATCAGCTCCTCGCGTGTGTCCGCTGTCGTCCACTCGTCCTGGGGCTTGAGGGCCACGATGCAGTCCGACAGCTCGACCCCCATCGGATCGGTAGCGATCTCCGCACGCCCCGTCTTCGATACGACGGTCACGACCTCGGGGAACTCGCGGATCACCTGCTCGAAGCGTGTCGCACTCCGAACGCTCTCCTCCAGAGAGACACTCGGCAGCCGCAGGATTTGGATTGCCATGGCGCCCTCGTCCAGACGCGGAACGAACTCTGCCCCCATCCGCGAGGCGACGACGCCGCTCACCGCGAGCAGGCCGAGAGCGACCGCGATGACCCTTTTCGGGGTGGTCATCAACGGGCCCAAGAGGCGGGGGTACGCCCGGTGGAGGAGCCTGACGAGGAACGGTTCCTTCTCCTCCGTGTGCTGCCGAAGGAACGTCGCGACCAGCACCGGCACGAAGGTGAGCGACGCCACGAAGGCGCCAAGCAGCGCGAACAGCACCGTGAGGGCCATCGGCTTGAACATCTTCCCCTCGATGCCCGCGAGGGTGAGGATCGGGATGTAAACGATGACGATGATCGCCTCGCCGAAGAGCGCGGCTTTGCGCACGTCGAGCGTGGAGTTGAGAACCACGTCGGCGGCCTCGTTGTAGGTCATCGGGCGCTTGTGACCGCGAGCGGCTGCCGCCAGATGAACGACGGCGTTCTCGACGACGATGATGGACCCGTCCACGACGATTCCGAAGTCGATGGCTCCGAGGCTCATCAGGTTGCCCGAGATCCCGAGGGCCTTCATCGCGGTGAACGCCACCAACATCGCGAAAGGGATGGCAGCGGCGACGATGAGGCCGCCGCGGATACTGCCGAGGAGCAGGAACAGCACCCCGATGACGAACAACGCCCCCTCGGCGAGGTTCTTCGCCACGGTATCGATGGTGCGGTTCACGAGCTCAGCGCGGTCGTAGAAGACGTCGATGGTCACGCCGGGTGGCAGCGAGGGCGCGATCTCGGCGATCTTCGCCTTCACGTTCTCGACGACCTCGCGGCCATTGGCTCCCACGAGCATCATCACGATGCCCGTCACCACCTCGCCGCGACCGTCGCGCGTGACGGCGCCCTGGCGAATGAGCGGCGCCAGGTGAACTCGAGCGACATCGCGCACCCGCACGGGCACACCATCCTCGCGCGTCTCGATCAGCACGTCGCCGATCTCGTCGAGGCTCTGGATGCGACCCTCGCCCCTCACGAGGAGCTGCTCGCCGGAGCGAACGAGGTAGCCGCCGCCCGCCGTAGCGTTGTTGCGTTCGATCGCCTCGAAGAGGTCATTGAGCGAGACGTTCAGCGCGCGAAGCCGGTCCGGCAGAACCTCGACCTCGTAGGTCTTCAGCTCGCCGCCGAACGAGTTGACCTCGACGACGCCAGGCACGGAGCGCAGCTCGTAGGCCACGAACCAGTCGAGCACGGAGCGTAGCTCCATGGGCGTGTAGCACTCGTCGGTGTCGGGCAGATCGGCAGCGCACATGTCCTCCGCGCGCACCTCGAACTGGAAAATCTCCCCCAAGCCCGAGCTCAACGGACCGAGCTCGGGGGAGGCGCCTTCGGGGAGCCGCTCGCGCGCTTGCACGAGCCGCTCGGAGATGAGCTGCCGCGCTCGAAGGAGGTCCGTGTCCTCCTCGAAGACGATCGTCACCGCCGACAGGCCAAACCGCGACACACTGCGAATTTGTTCGACACCGGGGAGCCCGCTCATCGAGGACTCGACAGGGAACGTGATGGTTCGCTCGACGTCGACGGGACCGAGCGCCGGCACGTTCGTCAGCACTTGTACTTGAACGTTCGTGATGTCGGGGACCGCGTCGATGGGCAGCTGCTGTGCGCTGCGGACGCCCACGGCCGCGACGATGGCGACGAACGCGAAGACGAGAAGGCGCCACTTCAGGCAGAGTTCGAGGAGCTTCTTCATCGCTTGTCCCTCAGTGCGCGTGGCCTTCGGAGAGCTCGCCGCTACGCAGCGCGCTCTTCAGAACGAAGGCGCCGCTCACTGCGAGACTCGCGCCCTCCTCCAGCCCCGACCGCACCTCGAAGAGGCCGCCTGCGCGACGCCCGAGCACGACGGGCTGAGGGCGGAAGCTGTTCGGCTCGTCGGCGGGGACGAACACCACCGTCTGACCGTCGAGTGTCGCCACCGCGTCGGCGGGCACCACGAGCACGCGCTCGTCCGTGCTTCCGCCGACGAGCTCGATGCTTCCGAAGAGCCCACTGCGAAGCCGCGCGTCGGGAGCCCGAAGCGTCACGCGAACGGGAAGCGAGCGAGTTCGTTCATCCAGGGCCGGTGCGACGTACGTGATGCTGCCAGGCATCGCGACATCGGGAAACGCGTGGAGCCGGACGATGACCGACGAGCCTTCTTCGACGCGCGCCAACTCGAGCTCGGGCACGTTGCCGCGCACCCATACCTTCGTGGGGTCGGTGACAATGAACGTGGCCTGGTCCGGCGTGGCCGTCTCTCCCAGCGTCCCATTCACCGCGACCACGACGCCCTCGATCGGAGCCGTCAACGAGAGCTCCCCTGCTCGGCCCGAACCGAACACGGACAGTTGACGCCGCAGCCCCTCGACCTCGGCGCGCAACTCGCCTACCTGCGCCTCCGCATCGACGAGTGACCGTTGCGCCCCGATGCCTTCCGTCGAGAGCTGCTGTTGGCGTCGCAGCGTGGACTCCGCAGCGGCGAGTCTCGCGCGTGCCTGTTCGAGCTGCGAACGGGCGGTCGAGACATCGCTGGAGGCGACGACGCCGAGGAGCTGGCCACGGCGCACGCGCTCGCCCAGCGCGACTGAGACACGGGTGATGCGGCCGGGCACCAGTGGCCCGACGTGCGCCGTGCTGCTCGGCTCGAATTGCACCTCGGCGGGGATCGCTACGCCGCCCGTCAGAGCACGACGCTCCGCGGCAGCCACACGGATGCCGGCGCGGTCGAGGGCCTCGGCCGAGAGATGTACCTCGTCCTCGTGCTCGTCCTCGTGGCCCGCCTCTTCGGCGTGCTCGTCGTGTCCGTCGCCCGCCTCTTCGGCGTGCCCGCTTGCCTCGGCGTGCCCGCTTTCCTCGGCGTGCCCGCTTTCCTCGAGGCTGCCCTCGTTGCAAGCCGAGGCCACCAAGGCGACTCCGAAGTACGTCAGAAGCATGCGGTTCATCGGGTGCTCTCCTCGTGGTCGCGTAGGTCGACGCCAACGACCCGCTCGAGCCTGGCCAACGCGACGAAGTAGTCCTGTTGCGCACCGAGCGCGTCGCTCTGGATGCGCAGCAGGCGCTCGCGCCCGATGGCGAGAGCGAGAAGGTCGATCTCGCCGAGCTCGAACGACCGTTGTAGAAGTGCGAGGCTCTCCTCGAAGAGAGGAAGGATCTCGGTGCCGTACGCGCGGGCGCGCGCAGCGGCGGCGGCGACCTCACTGCGGGCCGCGGCGAGTTCGCCATCGAGGAGGCGTCGGGACGCCTCCAACTCGGCCTCTGCAACCGTCACGTCTGCGCGCGCCCTCGCGCGGTCTCCTTGGTTGCGTTGAAAGCTCGGGATGGGAATGGAGACGACGCCCATCACGACGTCATATGCGCCCTCCGCGCTCGGATTGCCCTCACGTCGATACTGAACGCCGAGGGAAGGACGCGGCCAGGCCTCACGATCCGCGAGCGTCGATCGCGCCTCCGCTTCTCGGATTCGCGTGGCGTTGGCGCGGAGACTCGGAAGGCGCGCCTGAGCGACTTCACGGAGTCGATCGAGCGGCGGTGGATCTGCGGGGCTACCGGCGGCACCAACCGGCATCGGTGGTGCGTCGACGGGCCAGCCCGAGAGCTGGGCGAGACGGACGCGCGAGGCAAAGAACGCTTGCTGGGCAGCGACGAGAACCTGCTCCGCCTGAGCCACCTCGGCCCGTGCGAGTCTCAGCGCGAGCGGCGATGCTTCTCCGGCTGCGATCTGTCGGTCGACGACCCGAGACACCTCTCGCTGAAAGCTCACCACGCGCTCGGCGAGACGCATGCGCTCCTGGTCGACGATCGCTCGGTGAAACGCGGCATGCACGTCGCAATGCACCGCCCAACGAATCACCTCGATTTCGGCCTCGGTCAGATCGCGAAGTGCATTGGCGGCGTCGAGGCGTGCACCTCGTTCACCCGCGATCTGGATCTGCTGCATCAGTGAGACGTCGACATCGACGCCCGTGCCCGAGACGCCGATGCGTGGACCCACGGCAACCGACACTTCGGGATTCGTCGGCAGTCGGAGCGACGCGCCCACGCGGGCCGCCTCCGCACGGGAGCGTGTGCTTCGTGCGACGGTGAGCACGGGCGAGCGCCGATCTGCAAACGCCAAGATGCCTTCGAGCGACACCTCGCTTCCAGCGGCGGGATCCGGGACGGGATCCGCTCGCGCGGCGTGGCGCAACTCTACGTGGGCATCTGCCCCGCTCCTCGAATGCGACGGCGGCGCGCTTCTCGTGCCGCCGCGCACCTGTGCGGATGCGTTCGCGCACGCAAGCAATACTACCGCGACGAGCACAAACCTACTAATCGACATAGTAGATGCGAACAAACGTGTACGGTGTGGTCGAGGCATCGGGTTCCTCAGCGCCAGAAGTAGGTGAGGGCGCGCTCCGTGCTCGTGTGGAGCAGATCGAGCACTGCGGTCCCCGTATGGTGCGGAAGAAGCAGTGCTACGAGCAGGAGCACCATCGCCACCGGGAATGTCGAGAGACCTTGGTGGCAACAACGGGTCGGAGCTTGCTCTGAGAAAGCCAGCAGCATGCCGATGCGGAACTTGAGGACCGCGGTGTCGCGCGCGCCGAGCGCGACGGGTTCGCGGGCGCCAGGCCGAGCCGCAATCACGATGGCATCGGCAAGCGGCAGCGGAGCCGCACCCAGGATGACGGCTTCGCGATCGCAGTGCGCTTCACGCGCAGCCTGCCATCGCGCGAAGTGGGGCTCGAGGAGTGCGCGTCCGACGGGGTTCACGCCGAGCGCCACCCGAAGGATCAAGTAGCGGAGCGGATCGAGGGCACGGACATGCTGGGCTTCGTGTCCGAGCGCGCTCGCGAGCATCTCGTCAGAGACGCGTCCGGCGAACGCAGTCCCGACGAACACTCGCGGCCTGAGGAGTCCGTGCGTGCCGAGTGCGAAGCCATGGTCGTCGGTGACGACGATGCGACCGCGAAGGCTCGCCAGCACGGGGTCGTTCGACGCGATGCGATCGAGCCGCCGGAGCAGTGCGTGCGCAGCATCGCTCGACGAGGCCCGCGCAGCACGGTGCCTCCACATCGTGCCGAACGACGAAGCGACGACGAAGACCGCCAGAACGAGGGAGAAGAACCCCGGCTCGAGGCACAGCTCGGAGGTCTCGTGATCGAACAAACATGCGTGGGCGGACGTCCCGGACTCCGCCTGATGCAGACCCGCCGAGAGAAGCCACGCGATCGGCAGAACGCTGGACCCCGACAGGAGCACGTAGCGGAGATTCAGCCCATGAAGCGGCCCTCCCACTTCGTCGCGCTCGAGCATGACGAGCCCGACCTTCGCAAGCAGCGCGAACGCGGGGAGCACGACGAGGGCGACGAACGCCACGCCGAGGAGTGGGAACGTTGCCTCGATCACGCCAGTTCCTCTCGCCGCTTCTGGATGAGCGCCTCGAGGTCGTCGAGCTCACCCGCGGAGGCCTCTGAGACCTTCTCGGCGAGCATGGCCATCGCTTGGTGGCCCCCGACTGCCTCGTCGAGCACCTCGCGTGCCGTGGACAACAAAAACTCTTCGCGCGTGAGCTTCGGAGAGTACAGGTACCGCTTGCCATCGCGCTCGCGCTCGAGGATCCCCTTCTCGTAGAGGCGAGTCACCGTCGTCATCACCGTCGTGTAAGCGATGTCCCGCTGCCTCTCCAGGATCGCAAGCACGTCGCCGACCGCAAACGATGTGAGGTTCTTGCCCCACACCACGTCCATGATCGTCGCCTCGAGGTCGTGAAGACGAAGCTCCAGGCCTTTCTTTCCCGACCGAAGGCGGAACGTCACCGATAGCTCCTGTCGTGGCAACGCATCTACTAGCCGCTATAGTAGTCGAGCGTTCGACCCGTGTCGAGGGTCCGCGACCCGAGTCCCATGCAGAACATCGCCCCAGCAACGTCGTGTGGCAAAGCGGCCTGTCCCGCGGCAACGCCCGACCTCCGACCAGAGTTGGTGAGCCGAGCACTCGGTCTCGAGTACCTCACCGTTGGCTGGAACCTCGTCGAGGGGATCGTTGCCGTGGTGGCTGCCCTGGTGGCTGGCAGCGTGGCAATCCTCGGCTTCGGCATCGACAGCTTCGTGGAGTGCGCGTCGGCACTCGTGATGATCTGGCGCTTGCGCGCGGAGCGCGACCCCCGGGTTTGCGGCGAGCGCCTCGAGGCCGTCGAGCACAGGGCGCGCCGCTTAGTGGCCGGCTCGCTCTTCTTGCTGGCCGCATACATCACGTTCGACGCTGCGCAGACCCTATGGACCAGCGACGAACCGGCCTTCAGCCCCGTTGGCAGCGCTCTCCTCGCGCTCTCGATCGCGGTGATGGTTTGGCTGGCTCGCGCAAAGCGACAGCTCGCTCAGGAGCTCGGCAGTGAAGCCCTCGAAGCCGACGCCTTTCAGACGATGGCGTGCTGGTGGCTATCCGTCGCCGCCCTAATCGGCGTCGGGCTCAATGGCCTGTTCGGCTGGTGGTGGGCCGATCCCCTTGCTGCGCTCGTCATCGCCGCCCTCGTCGTGCGTGAAGGATGGGAGGCGTGGAGCGGCCGAGCTTGCTGCTGACGCGGAATGCACCGTGCCGTCGAGGCCGCGGGCTCAACGCAGCAGCTCGCGCGCGATCAGCACCTTCTGCACGTCGTTCGTTCCCTCGTAGATCCGCAGCGCGCGCACCTCTTCGTAGAGCCGCGCCACCACACCGGTCGTGAGCACGCCCGCGCCACCGTGGAGCTGCACGGCGGCGTCGATCACGCGTTGCGCGGCTTCGGTGGCGACCAGCTTCGCCATGCTGCCCTTGCGCGCGATCTCGCCGCGCTCGCCACCCGCGTCGATCGCGGCCGCCGCGCGGTAGACGAGCAGGCGCGCGGCCTCGAGCTCACACGCCATCTCGCCGAGCTTCGCCTGCACGATTGGCAGCTCCGCGAGCGGCGCGCCGAACTGATGGCGCGACTTGGTGTGCGCGACGGCTTCGTCGAGCGCGCGCTGCGCGAAGCCGAGCGCGGCCGCGCCGACGGTCGGACGGAAGCGATGCAGCGTGCCGAGCGCGAGCGCCATGCCGCGCCCTTCGTCGCCGAGCCGCATCGACGCGTCGACCTCCACACCGTCGAGCACCAGCTCCCCGATCGGGTGTCCGCCGAGCACGGACTGCGGTCGCACCGAGAGGCCCTTCGAGCTCGCGTCGACTGCGAAGGCGCTGACCTTGCCGGCGCTCGATCCGGCGCTCGATCCGTCGCTCGTGCGCGCGAACACCACGTAGACGTCGGCCACGCCCGCGTTGGAGATGAAACGCTTCTCACCCGTGAGCACGTAGCGATCGCCCCGTCGCGTGGCCTGCGTCGCGAGGCCGCCGAGATCGGTGCCCGCGTCGGCTTCGGTGAGCGCGAACGCCGCGACCGCCTCGCCGCGCACGACCTTCGGGAGCCAGACCCGCGCGGCTTCTTCGGCGCCGAAGTCGTTCGCGGCGAGCGTGATCGGATACGAGCCGAGCCCCTGCATCGCGAACGCGAGCTCCACCAGCGGCGACGCGTGTCCGAGCCGCTCGCGCACGAGGCAAAGCCCGATCGACGACATGCGCTCGTGGCGTCCCCCGAAGCGCGCGTCGGTGACGAGCGAGAGCAGCCCGCGCTCGCCGAAAAAGCGCACCAGACGACGCAATCCTTCGCCGGGCGAGGGCGCGGCGTGCTCGATCGCGACCGCCTCGTGCGCGAGCGCGAGCGCGGGAGCGGCGGCGCTCTGCAGCAGCGCGTCCGGCACGAACGCAGGCTCGTACGGAAACGTCGGGTGGCTCGGGATCGACACGCTCATCGTCTGCTCCTCGTCCAGCTCATCGATCGCGAGCTCATCGATCGCGAGCTCACCGATAGCGCGGCGCGCGCTTTTCCTTCCACGCCTCGTGGGCCTCCCGGAAGTCGGGGTGCTGCATGCAGATCGCCTGCGCCTGTGCCTCGGCTTCGATCGCGGTCGCGAAGTCGACGTGCGCTTCGTACTCCAGCATTCGCTTGGTCATCGCATGCGCGAACGCGGGGCCCTTGGCGAGCTTGCGCGCGAACGCGTCCGCCTCTTCGCGCAGACGCTCCGCCGGCACCACGCGGTTGAGCAAGCCGATCTGCTCCGCGCGCTCGGCGTGCACCCAATCGCCGGTGAAGAGGATCTCGGTCGCGCGCCCGAGCCCCACGATGCGCGGGAGCAAGTACGCCGCGCCCATGTCCGCGCCACAGAGCCCGACGTTCGGGAAGAGGTACGCGAAGCGCGTGTCGGGCGCGCCGATGCGCACGTCGCAGGCGGCCGCGATCACCGCGCCCGCGCCGCAGACCACGCCGTGCAGCGCCGCGACGACCGGCGGACGCGTGGTGCGAATCGCGTGCACGAGCGCGCCCGTCATGCGCGTGAACCCGAGCAGCCCCTGCATGTCGCGCGAGAAGAGCTCCGCGATGATGTCGTGCTGATCGCCGCCCGAGCAGAAGCCCTTCGGCCCTTCGCCGCGCAGCACGATCGCGCGCACCTCGGGACCGTGCTCCTTCAGCCAGCGAAACGTGTCGCGCAGCTCGCCGTAGACCTCGAAGGTCAGCGAGTTGATGCGGTCGGGGCGGTCGAGCGTGATCGTCGCCACGCCGTCCGCGTCCACTTCGCTCCGAAAGCTCGTCGTCGCTCCGATCATCGTCGTTCCTCTGGGGCTCGCCACGTGCCGCGGACGCTTCAATCGGGGATCACCGCGGTGGCTTCGATCTCGACCATCGCGCCGTCCTCCAGCAGGTCGGCGACCTGCACGAGCGCCATGGCCGGGTAGTGCTTGCCGAAGAGCTCGCGGTACGCCGCGCCGATCTCCTTGGTCGCGGCGAGGTACGCGCGCTTGTCGGTCACGTAGATCGTGAGACGCCCGACGTGCTCCGGGAGCGCGCCCGCTTCGCGAACCACGTCGGCGACGTTCGTGAGCGCCTGCGCGAACTGCGCGGCCATCCCGCCCGGCACCAGCTTCGCTTCCTTCGTCCAGCCGATCTGCCCCGCGACGAAGAGCATCCGCCCACACGGCATCACGAGCCCGTTCGAGTAGCCGCGCGGTGTCGCGAGCGACGAGGGGTTGATCACGGTCGTCATCGCGGCGGACGGTAGCGAGCACCCCGCCGTGCTGACTGTGTGGAAGCGCGCGTCGCGGCGCGGAGGTCCGGAACCGGCGAGCGTCGAAGGCCGCGGGTTCCCCCGGGGCATCCGAGCTGCTATGTCCGATGGGTCGCGCGTTCGTGCGTGACCTCCGGCGGCTCGATCGCCGGGATCTTTCTTCGGGACCCGAGGGTCCCCGCCTTCGGGCGACACGCGCGCGTCGCGCTCCGACGTCACGCGCGACCGACGAGGAACCATGGCCAAAGGCAAGAAGCAGAAGCCGAAGAAGCGCGTCGCGCGCCGCGTGGACGACGAGCTCGAGCAGGGCGGTGTCGGCGAAGGCACCGAGGGCGCGGAGGGCGCCGAGGGCGCGGACGAGACGAACGACGAGCTCGACGAGGGCGACGACGCCGAAGGTCACGAGGGCGCGGACGACCCGGATGCGGACGAGGCCGACGAGCCGAACGAGCCTCCGGTGGCCGCGCGCGCAGCGAAGCCCGAGCCCGAGCCGAAGGCGCGTCCGTCCGCGAAGTCGAAGGACGCTCCGACGGAGATGCCGGTGACTCAGACGAGCGAGAAGGGCCCCGTGGTCTTCCTCGCGGTGATCGGCGTGCTCCTCGCCTTCGCGATCGCGGTCGGCTTCCTGACCAACTGACGGGCTGACGGCTGACGGGTTGACGGGCCGCAGCGCTCACGCCGCGGCCGTCTTTCTGTCCGTCGCAGTTCGTGCCCGTCGCGATCACTTCCAGAACGGGAGGCGCCTCGCGAGCACGATCGTCGTCACGATCACTTCCCGAGCAGGAAGAGCTTCGCGAGCGCAGCGCCGTGGCGGACCTTGTCCGCGAGCGACGGAGGCGGACGCAGGTGACGGTGGCCGGGCAGCAGCGTCTTGCTGCTGATCTTCTGCTGGATCTTCTGCTTGATCACCGGGCTCAGGTGGCCGTCCGCCGCGAGCTCGCCGAAGAGCGCGATCACGTTGCCGAGATCGAAGAAGTCGCGCTGCTCGCTCCACTTCCCGTCCCCGCCGTACTTGAACCACGAGCCGCCCGCGCCCGCGACCTCGTAGTCGCTGCCGTCCGCGCGCTTCACCGGCGCGACCTGCCTCCAGAACGCGACGATCTCACCGAGCTTCTCGTCGATGAGGACCTTCTCGTACGGGTAGCTCCACCCGTCGAAGCCCTTCATCTGGTAGCCGATCGCGACCTCTTCGATCTCCTTGCGGCCGCGCGCCACGAACTCCTCGTTCGGGCCGACGTTCCAGCGGTAGACCGCGTCGTCCGTGTAGAAGGGGCCGAGGTAGGTGATCCAGTCGCCCGCCGCCTCCGCGCGGCGGTTCGCTTCGAGCCAGCCGTCCATCGTCTGCTGGAGCTCGGCGCGCGAGTAGGTCTTCGTGGGCTTCGGGTTGATCGCGTCGACGGTGGTGGTCATGAGGGCTCTCCGGCCGCGTCGTCTTGGTGCACGACGATGGCGTGATTGGGGCAATGCTCGAAGGCGCGCGCGAGGCGCTCGTAGGCTTCGCTCGACGGTGAGACGGTGTAGACCTCGCCTTCGCCGTCCGCGTTCAATCGGAAGATTCCGGGCGCCTCGCTGACGCAGACCGAGTGGCCCTGGCAGAGCTGGCGGTCGATCGTCACGCGCACGGGGCGATTCGGTACGAGCTGGAGGCGACGCAGCGGCTTCGCATCGGCCTTCGGCTGGGACGTGGAGACCGCCGCGCCGACCGCGACCTGCGGACGTCGAGCGCGGCGCCGGTAACGCACGCGCACGGGGCCCTGCGGCATCACGGTCGCGGTCTTGTAGTTGTGCACGTAGCTCTCGGGCGGATCGACGAGCTCGAGCTCCAGCTCGCGCAGGAGCACCTGAGTGACGACCTGAATCTGCAAGAGTCCGAACGCGTTGCCCGTACATTTGTGTTTGCCGCCGCCGAACGCGATGTAGGAAAACGGATTGTCGGCCTCACCGCGCTCGAAACGATCCGGATCGAAGCGCTCCGGATCCGGATAGGTCTCCGGCACGCGATGGCTGACCGCGGGCGAGGCGCAGAGCATCTGCCCGGCGGGCACGACGTATCCGCGGTAGTGCCAGTCGCGCAGCACCTTGCGGAAGAGGAAGATCAGCGGCGGGTGAAGACGCAGCACCTCGCGCAGGTGGTTGCGACCGAGGCGATGATCGCGGAGCACGCGCAGGTCGTGCTGCTCGCCGCGCGCGTGCAGCGCGTCGGTCTCTTCGCGAAGGCGGCGCATCACCGCGGGGTTCCGCAAGAGCTCGATCACCGACCACGTCTGCGTGCCCGCGCTCGTGTGGTGACCCGCGAAGATGATCGCGATGAGGATCCCCGTGATCTCGTGCGGGCTCAGCTTCTCGCCGCCCGTGTAGCGACCGTCGACGAGCCGCTGCAGTCCGTCGTCGACCGTCGCGCCCGATCGCGCGCGCTTCTCCAGGATCGTCGTCACGCGCTCGACCAGCCGCGCGCGCGCGGCGTCGCGTCGCTTGAAGGTCGGGATCGGCAGGTGCGGATAGAAGTACGCGATCGGGTTGATCGCCTTTTCGAGGTTCCCGTAGAGGTCCTCGAACTCGGCATCCACGCCCGCGCGAACGTCGTCGCCCATCAGGCAGCGCGTCGCGGTGTAGAGGAAGAGCTCCTTGCAGAAGTGCAGCAGATCGAGCTCGCCCTCGTCGCCGAGCTTCGCGAGCATCTTCATCGTCTCTTCTTCGACGAGCGGCGGGTACGTGCGCATCGGCACGTCGCGCAGCGACATCATCACGAGGCGCATCTGCTCTTCGAGCCGCGAGCCCGGCGCGTCGAACACCACGCCGCGTCCGAAGATCGGCGTCATCAGCTTGTAGGCCTCGCGGCGGCAGAGCTGATCGTCGGGCGCGCGGAAGAACGCCTCGTTCGCTTGCGGCCCCGTGACGAGCACGGTCGGCTGCCGAAGCAGCTCGATCTCGACGAGCTCGCCGCCCTCGCGCCACGCGCGCTGCAGCAGCTCGAAGGGGTTCTTCTGGAACTCGACCATGTGGCCGGCGAGCGGCAGCGCGCCCGAGAGCCGAGGCACCGCGGTCCCGCGCGGGCTCTCGTCGGTGCGACGCCCTTCGCCACGTTCCCCTCGGAACGGCAGAGCCGACTTCACGCTCCCGAGCAAGCTCGTGACACCCATGGGCACACCGCATAGCCCAAGAGGCGCGGCCCGCGCACGCCGGTCCGCGGCGAACGCTCACCCGAGCGGCGAGCGGGCGCGAGGGCGGGGCGAGCGGTCGATGGCTGCGCGTGAACCGTGGTCGTTCGCGTGGGCTGGGACGCCGCAGACGAGCACCCCGAGAATGCGAGTTGAAAGGCGAGCTGGACGACGAGCTGGAGGACGCGCGCTGGAGAGCTGCGTTTCGTGATCAGGCGAGCTCGAGGTTGTCGATGAGCCGCGTGCGGCCGACGTGCGCAGCCACGAGGATCACCGCCTCGGTCGCGCTCCCTTCGAGCGGCTCCAGCGTGCGTGGGCTCGCCACCGCGACGTAGTCGATCGAGTCGAACGCGGACTCCACGGGGCCGCGGACGATCGCACGGAGCGCGTCCGCGTCTCGCATGCCCGCGCGCCACGCTTCGTTCGCAGCATGCAGACCACGCGCGATGCCGAGCGCGCGCGTGCGCTCCTCGGGCGACAGGTACCGATTGCGCGACGAGAGGGCGAGCCCGTCCTCCTCGCGTACGATCGGATGTCCGACCACGTCGATCGGCAGATCGAGATCCAGCGTCATCCGCTCGATCACCCGCCACTGTTGGTAGTCCTTGCGTCCGAACACCGCGACCGAAGGTCCGGTGAGCGCGAAGAGCTTGCAGACCACGGTCGTCACGCCGGCGAAGTGCGACGGCCGGTGTACGCCTTCCCAACGCTTCGTGATCTCACCGACCGCGACCTCGGTCTGAAAGCCCGGCGGGTACATCGAGCCGTCCTCGGGCGCGAACACGAGGTCCACCCCGCGTGAACGACACGCCTCCAGGTCCGCCTCCAACGTGCGCGGGTACCGGCCGAGGTCTTCGTGCGCGGCGAACTGCAGCGGGTTCACGAAGATGGTGAGCGCCACGAACGTCGCGCCTTCGTGCTTCGCGCGGTCGACGAGTGAGAGGTGGCCCTCGTGCAGGGCCCCCATCGTCGGCACCAGCCCCACGCGCGCTCCGCGTGCTCGCGCCGCCTCGCACGCCTCTCGAAACGTCTTCGGATCCCGCACGACCTGCATGATTCGCTCCTCGGATCGCCGTTGGCTCGATGGCAACGACGTCGGCTCGGCGCGGCTCCGAGCCGAACGTCCTCAGGTTACGCCGCTCAAGCCTGCGGCCCGTAGCCCGTTCGCGCGGGCGTCTCCGGCCCGTCCGCATCTGCGCTCGCTTCGCGCTTCACCTTGCCGAAGCCGTGCTCGTCGCTCGGGAAGCTTCCGGCGCGGACTTCGTCGCAGTAACGGGCGACGGCGTCGCGACCTTCGGCATAGAGCTCGGCGTAGCGCTTGACGAATTTGGGTTTGAGATCCGGGGTGAGGCCGAGGAGGTCGTAGCAGACGAGCACTTGCCCGTCGCACTCGGGCCCCGCGCCGATGCCGATGGTGGGCACGCCGAGCTCGCGCGTGACCTGGGCCGCCAGATCGCTCGGGACGCCTTCGAGGACCACGCTGAACGCGCCCGCTTCGGCGATGGCGTGTGCGTCGTCGAGGATGCGCGCGGCGGCGTCCTCGGTCTTGCCCTGGACGCGGAAGCCGCCCATCGCGTGCACCGACTGCGGGAGCAGGCCGACGTGGCCCATCACGGGGATGCCAGCGTCGACGAGCCGTCGCACGGTCGGCGCGGCGCTGCGTCCTCCTTCGAGCTTCACCGCGTGCGCGCCGCCTTCGGAGAGAAAGCGGCCCGCGTTGCGGAGCGCTTCTTCGGGGGTGATCTGCGCGCTGAGGAAGGGCATGTCGCCCACGACGAGCGCGCGGCGGGCTCCGCGCGAGACGGCGCGGCAGTGGTAGACCATCTCGTCGACCGTGACCGGCAGCGTGGTGTCGAGGCCTTGCACGACCATGCCGAGCGAGTCGCCGACCAAGAGGATGTCGGCGCCGCCTTCGTCGATCATGCGCGCGAAGGTCGCGTCGTAGGCGGTGACCATCGCGATGCGCTCGCCGCTCTGCTTCATGCGGAGGAGGCGGGGCACGGTGACGCGACTCGCGGGCGCACCCGCGGGCTTGTTTTCGCTCATCTCGACGTCCTCTCCTTTCGGTCGCGGCCCGGTGTTCCGGGTCCACGCCTCGAGGCCTTCGCAAGATAGCAGCCCGACGCGGAGGGCGCTCGCGAGGGTCGGTCGGGGTGGGAGCGACGCGGGTCGAGCGTCTCGGCGAAGTGACTCAACGAACGGGACGCGCGCGCCACCACCACGCCGCGCCGAGGGCGACCACGCCGACCGCCCCGAGCGCACCCCATCGCCACACGAGGATCGCGCGCGCGGCGTCGGCGGTCTCGACCTCGAGCGGCTCGAGCAGATCGAGCGCGAAGCGTGGGTCGAGGCGCGCGAGCGCGTCGAGGGTGAGGGGGACGCTCGATGCGACGAAGCCCAGGACGAAGAGGCCGAGCGCGAAGAGCGCGTCGCGCAGGACGGGCTCGCCCGGATCGCGGCGCAGCCCGAAAGCGAACACGAACGCGGCGACGGCGGACGCGACGACGAGCCCCCAGCCGAGCAAGAAGGGGCCGAGGGCGAGGCCGACGCCGACTCCGCTGGTGGTCGCGACGCCGAGGACGAGCGGGGTCCTCATGGGCACCCCGCCGACCAGGCGCGTGCATGCACGCAGTCGCCCTCCACGGCCTCGATCGCGGTCCCGCTCACGACCTCGGTCACGGCCCCGCTCACGCGTCGAGCCGGGCTTGCAGGGCCGCTCGCTCCGCCTCGTCCTCCGTGAGCGCGAGCGCGCGAGTCCACATGCGACGCGCTTCGTCCTTCAGGCCGAGCTCCGCCAGCAGACGCCCCGCCTCGCGGTGGTAGCGGAAGTGCCCGTCGCGGTCGCTCCCACGCGCGAGCGTCGCGTAGAGATCCGCCGCCCGCTGCGGGTTGCCGTGCTTCTCGTGGAGCTCCGCGAGACGTTCGGTCCCGGCGGGCGGAAAGTCGGTTTGTTTGCGCGAGGTGAGGATGCCGACGATGCCCTCGAAGGCTGCGATGGCGTCGTCGTCGCGTCCGGCGTCCGCGAGCGCGAGCCCGACCTCCTGCAGGTACAGCAGGTCCGGTCGGTTCTCGTCGAGGAGCTGCGCGCCTGCCTGGAGCACGTCGACCGCTTCGGAGAAGAGCTCCTGCTCGCGCAGGTAACGACCGAACGCGAAGTAGGGGCGCGGGTCCTCGTCGAACTCCTCCATCGCGCGCTCGTAGAACGAGACCGCCTCTTCGTGTTGCTCCTCTTCTTCGGCGATGCGCGCGAGCTCGACGTACGCGGCGAGCAGCGGCAACCCACGCTCGTCCTCCGCCATGCTCTCGACGAGCTCGACCAGCGCCTCGCGTCCGCCCGCGCGATCTCCGTCGAGCAGACGCGCGCGTCCGACCTCGAGCCACAGATACCGCGGCGCCTCCGCGTCCTCGAGCACCGCCTCGAGCTTCGCGCGCGCTTCCTTCACCTTGCCCGCGTGCAAGGTGAGCACGGCTTCGACGAACGCCTCGCCGTAGTCCTCGTACTCGTCGGCCTGCGCGTCCTCCCACGCGCCCGAGAGCAGCACCCAGCGCTCCTCGTCGGTGAGCTCTTCGGAGGCCGCTTGCTCCACCGCGTGTCCTCGCTCGAGCCCGTCGCGCACCTGACGGATCTTCGTGCGCAGCGCCTCGCTCGCGACCACCTCCAGCGCGTGGCCCAGCTCCTCGTGCGCGAGCACGAGCTCCCCCGTCGCGGCGAGGCGCTCGGCCTCCGCGAGCCGCGCTTCGGCGAGCCCGTCGAGACAGGCGTCGATGCGAAGCGCGAGCGCCTCACGCTTGTCGGCGTCGGTGGCACGCGCGAGCGCATCCTCGAACGCGAGCTTCGCTGGGCCGAGCTGTCCTTCCTCGAAGAGACGCTCGGCGCGGACCTCGGGGTCTTCGCCTCCACCGAAGAGACGTTTGAAGAACGACATGGAGCTCCTGCTGGGGATCGGTTTTGCGGATGAGCGCACGTCGGCGAAGCGACGCGCTCAGGACGTCGCCTTCTTGTCGAGGCGCTGCTTGGCCGCGGTCTTCACGGGGTTGGGGACGCCTCGGCTGCGCGAGAGCGCCTTGAGATCGTTCGGTCGCAAGTGCGCGAGGAAACGTAGCGAGGTGCCGATCGGACATTTCGGATTGAACACGAGCGCGCGCTTCACTTCGTAGCTCTTCGTCCACTCCTTGCGGTTGCCGATGAAGCGGATGATGTCCTCGGACACCTCGCGGCTGTGCGCGATGGCCGCCGCTTCGCTCTCACCCATCGAAGGCGAGCTGATGGCGGCGTAAGCGACCTGCTTGTTCACGTCGCGCACGAGCAAGAGGCGCGCAGCGGCGTCGCCCACGAGCGCGAGGCGGATCTTCTCCGAGGACGTCATCTCGCGGATGCGGAACGAGAGCGGCTTGAACTTCTCCTTGAGCGTCTCGGTGCCTTCGACCGGGTCGACGTCGATCGGATCCTCGTCGTCGGTGTCGGCGAGGACCTCGGCGAACGCGAGGTCGGACGGGAGCGGCTCGTCGGTCGGCTCGGGGATGAGCTGGCCTTGAATCGCCTCGACGTGGGCTTGGAACGCGGGGATGCCGTCGAGCTCGACGCCGTTGCGGGCGCAGAGCTCGATGAGGCGGTCCGCGGTCGACATGCGGGTGCGTTTGTTCTTGTAGAGCGCCTCGACGATCGCGGGCGCGGCGAGCAGGCGCTGCTGGTTCACGGCGATGAGCTCGCTCATCGATTCGCTGCAGAAGCGCGCGACCATCGCGATGGTGCCGCTCGAGGTCGCGGCGTTCTGCACGATCGCGTCGAGCACGTCGTCGCGGCTGCCGAAGACCTCCGCGAGGTGATCGAGCACCGACTCGGGCAGCGGCGACGCGCACGCGGGCAAGAGGACGGCGGGTGGGAGCCCTTCGAGCGTGCCTCGTGCGGCGGTGGCGACCTTCTCGTCGGGATCGGCGGAGAGCTGACAGAGCAGGGTGACGAGGTCTCCGCCCTTCACGGGGACCACGCCCTTGGCCGCCATCATCCGCGCGGGGCCGGGCGCGTCCGCAGACGCGAAACGACGCAGCGCCTCGGGCAACGCATCGACCGGCAAGGGCAGTGCAGCGGGGCGATCCATGGCGAACGTCTACCAGCGCGCGCGAACGAGCGCGAGCCCCACGAGCGTCGGCGGGCGCAGCCATGCCCGCTCGGAGTGTAGACCGCGTCCGATCCGTCAGCGCTGGAGCGTCGGCACCCACGCGGTCGTCCGACCCGCGACGACGACGTGCTCGATCGGATGACCGTCCTCCGTGGTCTGCCCCGCGACCTTTCCCCAGCGTCGATGGAAGAGCCAGTCGCGCGGGAATCGATCCTTTCGGGCGTCCGCCGCGACCGCAGTGCGGACGACGACCTCCAACGCGTCGCGCAGCGCGCGGACCTCGTCGCGATCGAGCGCGGCCGGAGAGCGCCGCGGATCGAGCCGCGCGTGGAAGAGCACCTCGTCCGCGATCCAGTTCCCGATCCCGGCCACGAAGCCTTGGTCGAGCAGGAGCCCCTTGATCGAGCCGCGACGTCGAGTGAGCGCGCTCGCGAGCACGTCGACCGACGGCAGCTCGTGCAGCGCGTCGAAGCCGAGCTCGGCGATCGGCGCCTCGCGCCGCGGATCGTCACGCACCCAGAGCCGCCCGAAGCGCCGCGGATCCGTCATCGCGATCCGCATGTCGCCCGCGACGAGCTCGATCTTCGTGAAGCGTGGTGGCCAAGAACGATCGATCTCGTTCGGCGTCGACTCGAGCGCGATCGGCTCGACCCCCGGCACGCGCCACGCGCCCGTCATGCCGAGGTGGAACACGAGATGCGGCGCACGATCGAGCTCGATCCAACCGACCTTCCCGTGCCGTCTCACCGCGACGACCGAACGCTCTCGCAGCTCCGAGAAGCGCGTCGGATCCTCGATCACGATCGGATCGTCCGCGAGCGTCAGCGCGTCGACGCGACGTCCCCCGATCGCACGTTCGATCAAGGCGCGTGTGTGCTCCACTTCGGGCAGCTCGGGCATCGCGCGGAGCTTGGGCGCGTCGCGGTCGGCGGGCCAGCGACGCACGTCGTCATGGGCTCGCTCTCGAGCGAATCGTCGTGGCCTCGCTCGTGCGTCGTCCTCGAGCGATTCGGGGCACCACGCCTGGGCACCGCGCGGCGCGCTCAACGGCATTCGTAGTGCCGCAGCACCACCGTCGAACGCTCACCGTCGACGAACGCCGCGGCCGTCACCGCGTGTCGTCCGTGGAGCGCGACGTCGAAGCCGCGCGCGGAGGCATCGCTCGTCGCGAGCTCGTCGACCACGAGCCGCGCGCCGTCGCTCGCGAAGTCCACGATCACGCCGCCGACGTTCGCGAGCACGCCGCCCTCGTACGCCGCGAGGTCGGCGTCGTCCGGACGGCCACGCGCGAAGAAGTCGAGGCTCGCGGGCCGCTCGTCGCGCGCGACTCCGTCGAGGTCGAACACGTGCAGCACCGGCACGTCCGCGAGATCGATCGACGCGAGCTCGCCGCTCGGGAGCGCGACGAGGTCCAACAAGCGCCGAAAGCCCTCCACCGCGGGGAGCGAGACCGCGCGTACCCTCGCCGCGCCGGGCTCGGCGACGTAGATCCGATCGATCGACGCGGCGCCGCGGATCTCGCCGACCAAGAACACCGCGCGCCGCTCGCGCGGATCGAAGGTCGCACCGAGCAGCTCGGGCGGGAACACGGTCGCGACGTCGTGGAAGGTCTCCACGAGCTCGCTGCGCTCGACGATTCGGAGCTCCGCGATCTGCGATTCGGAGCCCGATCGCGTGAGCCACGCGAACGCACGATCGCCTCCGCTGACGAAGCCGGTGCACGCATCCGAGAACACGAATCCGAGTCGACCGTCGTCGGGACGCGGCACCAATCCGGCGTTGCAGAGGATGCCGAAGCTCGAGGTCGATCCGTGCCGCGCGAGCCCGCTCTCCACGATGCCGATCAAGCGCGAGCCCTCGAAGAGCTCGGGCTCCGCGCCGACGACGTCGTCGAGGCGGCCGTACGCGACGGGGCTCGCGAGCGTGTCGCGATCGGGCGCGCCGGGCACGAGGAAGAAGAAGCCGCGGTCGTACGCGACGATCTGCACATCCGTCGCGAGGATCGCGCGAGGGAGGTCGACGCGCCGCGGCGGAACGAGCTCACCGTCACGGCGTGCGGGCTCCCAGCGACACGGCGTCGCGGCCGCATCCGGCGAGGGGGCGTCGAGCGGAGCGTCGAAGGCGCTGGCGTCCCGGAAGCTGGCGTCGAGAGTGCCCGCATCGCGTCGTGTCTCGCCTTCGTCGAGGCCCGAGCGCGATCCGCAGCCGACCACGATCGCGAACGCGCCGGCCCACCACGTACCGCTCCAGAGCTCGCGACGTCTCATCGTCGGCACTCTACGTCGCGAGCACGCGTACGTTCCGTCGAGCGCGAACGATCGTGCTCATTCGCCGTCGAGCGAGATCCACGACGAGCAGAAGCGCGCCTCGCCGCCACACGCGTCGCACGTCGAGCCGGCGCAGGGATCGACCCAGAACGAGACGCACGTCGTTCCGGAGCTCGGGTCGCAGTCGGCGTCGCTCGTGCACGCGTCGCCGCGCGGCCAGATGCAACGCGGGCCTTCGACGACTCCGTCGGGGGCGGGACCGCAGCCGCCGGTGAACCACTCGCAGCCCGACACCGCGCAGTCGAACGAGTCGGTGATGAGTGGGCACCCTTGCGCGCAGTCGTCGGTGCAGAAGCCGTCGCGCGCGACGACGCGTCCCGCTTCGCACTCGAACGAGATCGAGCAGCAGGGAACGCCCGCGACCTCGCGTGCGCACGTCTCGAAGGTCGCGGGATCGCAGGCGACGTTCGGCTCGCCAGCGGCGGCGCGCTCGCACGCGTCTGCGGGCGGGCCGGCGTCGTCCGCGATCGGGCCGGAGTCGCGCGCGATGGGGCCCGCGTCGAGGCCGCCGTCGATCCGGAACGGTGGCGCCGACGCGTCACGATCGTGGGTGTGGCTCGCCGAGCAGGCGAGCAGGAGCAGCAACGGAGCCCACTGCGCGTGGGAGGAGAGAGGAAAACGGATCGTTCGCATCGGTGCCGTCCAAGCGCTTCGGGTGGGATGTGTCGGCGTGTGCCGCTCCCCGCGCGTTCTGCGCGCGTACACAAGGTCCGTGCCACGAGCCGCTCGAGGCAGTTTCGATCACGCGCGATCGCGCCGTTTCGATCGCGCCCACTTCGATCGAGTGGGACGCAGCGCGCGCTCGTGAGGCGTGCTTCACGGCGCCGCGTCGGAGACCGTCGCCGCCTCGGCGTCGAGCCGCTCTGCGATCGTCGCGATCGCGTTCGCACCGTCCTCGAAGCCGAACTCGCTGCGCAGGTACGCGTCGGAGTTCGTGAGCAGCACGATCGCGAGCTGCTCCTCCGGCTGGATCAAGAGCAACGCGCTCGCACCGTAGGTGCTGCCGGAGTGGCCCAACCACCGCCGCGACCCGACGGTGCGCCAGCTCCACGCGAGCCCCTGGCCGCCGCTCGCGCTCGGGAACTGCGCGCGTCCGAGCTCGTCCACGCTCGCGTCGGAGAGCACGCGCACGCCGTCGAGCTCGCCGCGCAGCATCGCGATCGAAAAGCGCGCGAGGCCGGTCACGCTGACACGCAACGAGGTCGCGGGGTAATGCGCGAAGCCGTAGTGCGGGTTCGGGAGGAAGCCGTCGCGGCGGCTCCACGAGTATGGTGTCGCGAGGCGCGCGAGGTCGGTGTCGCGCAAGAACCAGCTCGGCCCGTCCATGCGCAGCGGGCCGAAGAGACGCGCCTCGGAGAGCGCTTCGAGCGGCGAGTCGCTCGCGACCTCCAGAAGATGTCCGAGGAGGCCGTAGCCGGCGTTGCAGTACACGCGACGCGCGCCGGGCGGATCGCCGAAGTTGGTGTCGTCGTGGAGCGACCCCTCCTCGGTCACGTATTGCTCGCCGAACTCCGCGAGCGACATGGGGTGGTCGTGGTCTTCCGTCGTGACGCGCCCGAGCGCGAGCCAGTTGTCGCGCAGCCCGCTCGTGTGCGCGAAGAGCATGCGCGCCGTGATCGGCGTGGTCGGGTGCGCAGGATGTCGCACCGCGTACGGCAGCACTTCGTCGAGCGGCGCGTCGAGATCGAGCGCGCCATCCTCCGCGAGCTGCAACGCGAGCGCCGCGATCACGGTCTTGGAGATCGACGCGACGATGAAGAGCGTGTGTGCGTCGACTGGGCGCGCGCTCTCGACGTCCGCGTAGCCGTACGTGCCCGTCCACACGATCTCGCCATCGCGCACGACGGCGGCCGCGAGGCCGGGGATGCCGCCTGCGGAGATGTGGTGCTCGACGAAGGGATCCAGCTCGCTCGGCGGTCCGGCGTCGGTGCCGCCGTCGCGACCCGCGTCGAACGATGGGCTCCCCGCGTCGCTCGTGGGCTCTGCGGCGGCGTCGAACGACGCGTCGGGGCTCGCCGAGATCGGCTCGCAGCCGATGCGCCCGAGGAGCGCGATCAAGAGCGCGGTTCGCACGGGTGAAACGATATCACGCGTCGTGCGGCGCGGGTCGCGCTGCGCCCACTCGTCCCCTTCGCGGGGGCCACCCGCAGACCGAGCCTCACGAAGTCACTCGGCCCGCTCGCAGAACCACCATCACTTTCGTCGGCGCGGGCGCACGGTCTCGCGGTAGCTTTCCGTCCGTGGAGGCGCGAATGCGGAAGCAAATCGTGGCGTGGCTCGGGTGGGCGTTGATCTCGAGCTGCGCGACCTGCGGCGGGGAAGACGACGGAACCACACCGCCCCCGCCGACGTCGACCGAAGGCCCGGCGATCCTCGATCAGGCGGGCACCCTCACGGCCGCGCAAGGCGCAGCCGGTCGCGCGACCTTCGACGTCCCGGTGGGCGCGGGCGACGCCCTCGACATCGTGCTCACCTCCGACGCGTTCGATCCGCTCCTCGAAGTGACCCCGCCCGGCGCGGGTGCGCTGACGAACGACGACTTCGCCGGTCAGCGCAACGAGAGCCGGCTGTCGGTGCTCGTGGCGAGCGCGGGCGTGCTCAAGGTGACGGTGACGAGCGCGAACGCGAGCGCGGCGGGCGCGTACCGCGTCGTGGTGCGGCGTCGCGGCGCGTCGGCGACCACGCCGGCGGCGCCAGTGCTCGCGGCGGGCGCATCTCAGGAGGGGCGCCTCGCGCCCGGTGACGAAGCGTTGCCGGACGGTCGCTTCTCCGATCGTTTCGTGGTGGCGGGCGGCGAGGCAGGCCCGCTCGAGCTGCGCATCGAAGCGGTCGGTGACGTGGTGCCGCTCGCGATCGTGGTCGATCCCGCGGGGCGCCCGCTCTCGGCGTCGGCCAGCGGCATCTACGCGATCACCCAGCCCGGTCCGCACCGCTTGCAGATGCTCTCGCCGGGCCCCGCGGCGCAAGCCGGCTACCGCGTCTCGCTCACCGCGGCTTCGCGCATGACGACGCCCACCCTCGCGCGCAACCACCACCAGCTCCCGCAAGAGACGGTGGGTCGCACGGTGCAGATCGACGCCCCGGTGCGCGCACGGCTCGGCGACGCCGACGACGTGCGCCTCCCGACCGGAGAGTCGGCGGACCTCTACGTCTTCCAGGGCGCGGCCGGTCAGTCGCTCCACGTCGAACATCGCAGCGACGCGTTCGACGCGTACCTGATGGTGATCGGTCCCGACGGACGGCATTGGGAGAACGACGACGCAGGCGGCACCACGAGCTCGATGCTCGACGTGCAGCTCCCGATCGCGGGCACGTATCGCGTGGTCGCGACCGCGTACCGCGCGGGGCTCGCGGGCGAATACGAGCTCAAGGTCGGTTCGGCGCGCACGGGGCTCGCCGCGATGGTCGCGAGCGCGCTCTCGCCCACCACGCCCTCGACGCCGAGCGGGCCCGCGCAGACCCAACGCGGTGCGCTGGCTTCCGGTGATCGCACGTTGCGCAGCGGCGAGCTCGTCGACTCGTTCCCTTTCGATTGGCCCGCCGGTGCGACCTTCGAGATCCGGCTCGGCTCGGGCGCGTTCGATCCGTATTTGATCGTGAAGGCGCCCGACGGATCGCAGCAGGACAACGACGACGAGAGCCCGGGCGTCACGAGCTCGCGGCTGCTCTACACGACGACCGCCGCGGGTCGCTACGAGGTGCTCGTCACGAGCTATCGCCCGGGCGAGACGGGCGACTACGAGCTCTCGGTCGCGCCGATGGGTGCAGCGACGGGCGCGCAGGTCGCGGTCACGCCGACGACACCGACCGCTCCGACCGGAGCTGCGCAGTCGGTGGCGGGAGCGCTCGCGCAAGGCGACGAGACGCTGCAGAGCGGCGAGCTCGTGGACGCGCACACGCTGACGTTCGCGGCGGGCGAGCGAGTGCGCATCGAGGCGCGCAGCTCCGCGTTCGACTCCTACCTGATCGTGCGCGAGCCGGGCGGCGAGCAGCACGACAACGACGATCCGCCCGGCGGCGGTAGCACCAACGCGGTGGTCGACTTCGTCGCGCGCCAGGCCGGCGAGCACCGCGTGCTCGTGACGAGCTATCGACCGGGCGAGACGGGCGCGTACGAGCTCGTGGTCACGCGCGACGGCTCTGCGCCGCCGACGACGCCGACGACTCCCACCACTCCGACGACGCCCACGACCCCCACGATGCCGACGACGCCTGCCACGCCGGTGACCGGTGACGCGGTGCGCGGCGCGCTCGCGAGCGGCGATCAGACGCTGCAGTCGGGGGAATTCTCCGACGTCTTCGAGCGATCCTTCGAGCCCGGTCAATCGGTGCAGATCCGCCTCGCGTCGACCGCGTTCGACCCGTATCTCATCGTGCGTACCCCGAGCGGTCAGCAGCTCGACAACGACGATCTCGATCCTTCGACCCGCAACTCCGGTGTCGATCTCCCCGCCGCGGAGGCGGGCACCTACCGCGTGACCGTCACGAGCTACCGACCCGGCGAGGTCGGTGCCTACGAGCTCTCGTTCGGTCGAGGGACCTCGGTGCCGCGTCCCGCCGACGCGGGCGGCACGGGCGAAGGCGGGCGTGTGTTCGGGCTCTTCGCGGGCATCACGGATTACCCGGCGGGCGTGGGCGATCTCCCCGAGTGCGCGAACGACGCGATCAAGCTCGCGCAGGCGCTTCGCGAGCGCGGTCTGCTCGACGAGAGCCGCCAGGTCGTGCTCACGGACGCGCAGGCGACGGCTGGCAACATGCGCGCGGCCATGCAGCGTTTCGCGACCCAGATGGGGCCGGACGACGTGTTCGTCTTCTTCTTCTCGGGCCACGGCGGTCAGACCCAGGGCAGCAGCGATCAACGTGAGATCGACGGCACGGACGAGTACCTCGTGATGCACGACGGTCCGCTGCTCGACGACGAGCTCGGGCGTCTCTTCGACCCCGTGCGGGCACGCCTCTCGATGATCGCCATCGACGCGTGCTTCAGCGGCGGCTTCGCGAAGGATCTGATCACGCGGCCCGGGCGCGTCGGCTACTTCTCGTCCGAGGAGGACGTGCTCTCGGCCGTCGCGAGCCAGTTCCAGGCGGGTGGCTACCTGAGCCACTTCCTCCGCCTCGCGGTCACGGGCGACGCCGACATGCCGCCCCGCGATCGTGTGCTCACGATCGGCGAGCTGAGCCACTTCCTGCGCGCGCAGTTCGGACAGCACGCGTCGGACGTGCAGCTCCAGGGGGCCTATCAGCACCTGGTCGTCGATCGCGGCGCGGTGCGGAGCGACCAGGTGTTGTGGTCGTATCGGTAGCGGGTGATCGAAGGCTGCGGGAGCGCACCTTCGGGCTCGAGACGCCCTTCCACCACGCGTCGCTCGCTCCGATCGGCGACGTCTCTTGCGTGCGGGCCGACCTCCGTGGCTTCATCCCGCCGATGAAGAAGCTCGTCCTCCTCGCGCTCTTCGCGCTCGTCGCTTGCGGAAGCGAGACGCCGGTGCCCGGCGAGCCCGCCGCTCGAGGAGACCGACCTCGCGATGTACGTCGAGGACACCGCGGGTGAAGAGGAAGAGGTCGTCGAAGAAGAGTGGGACGACGGCATGGACGACGCCCCCGAGGAGACGCCGGCTCCCGAGGCTGCCCCCGAGCCCGAGCCCGCTCCCGCCGCCGAAGCCGCTCCGGCCGAGCCCGCGCCCGCTCCTGCGCGTCGCCGCGCTCGCTGAATGCGATCCGGAGCCGAGGTCGTCGTCGTCGGATCCGGCGCGGCCGGCGCGGTGATCGCCGCGCGCGCGTCGGAGGACGAGTCGCGCGACGTGCTCTTGCTCGAAGCCGGTCCCGATCTCCCACCCGAGGCGCCGCTGCCGCCGGACGTGCGCGACGGAACGCGCAACTCCTACCGCGCGCACGACTGGCGCTACCGACACCGCCCCGTCGATCGCCCGATCGAACATCTCTTCCCGCGTGGCCGCGTGCTCGGCGGCTCGACCGCAGTGAACACCTGCATCGCGATCCGCGGCGAGGCGTACGACTTCGACGAGTGGGAGCTCGACGACTGGCGCTTCGATCGCTGTCTGCCCGCGTTTCGTCGGCTCGAGCGCGATCTCGACTTCGGCCACGAGCCTTGGCACGGCGACGACGGACCGATCGCGCTGCGTCGCCATCCGCCGCACGAGCTCACGACCTGGCAGGCCGCGTTCCTCGAAGCCTGCGCGAGCCTCGGCTTTGCGCGCACCGAGGATCACAACCGGCCTGGCAGCACGGGCTACGGCCCGCACGCGATGAACAAGATCGACGGCGTGCGGCAGAACGTCGCGCGCGGCTACCTCGACGTCGCGCGACGTCGACCGAGCCTGCGCGTGACGACGGGCGCGCACGTGCGGCGGGTGCTCTTCCGCGACAAGCGGGTCGTCGGCGTGGAGATCGAACGTCGGACCGGTGACGATCGCGGCGGAGAGGTCTCCGTCGTGGCGACCTCGCGTGTGGTGCTGAGCGCGGGCGCGATCGCGACGCCGGGCATCCTCCTGCGCAGCGGCGTGGGCCCGCGGGACGAGGTCGCGCGCCTCGGCGTGGAGCTCGTGGCGGACGTGCCGGCGGTGGGCGCCAAGCTGCTCGATCACCCGGGCTGCGCGGTCTTCTTCTCGCCGCGGCCGGGCGTCTGCGACGTCCGCGATCCGCTCATCCAGACCGCCCTCCGCTTCACCTCGCGCGCGAACGGCCAGCTCAACGATCTCCAGGTGCAAGCGGGCTCGCTCGTGCCCTTTCCTTCGGGGCTCGAGGTCCCGATGGTCAGCCTGATGTTCCAGGTCGGAAAGACGCGCGGCCACGGCACGCTGCGTTTCGCGAACGCCGATCCCCACGCGTCACCCGAGATTCGTTCGCGGCTGCTCGCCGATCCGGACGACCTCGAGCTCGCGCTCGAAGCGGTCGAGCTGCTCTGGTTGCTCGGCAGCTCGCCCGCGCTCTCGGAGCTCGCGCGCTTCGCGCTCCCCTCCGAGCGCGACTTCCGATCCCGCGCTGCGATCCGCGAATGGATCCTTCGTCAGACCGGCAGCGGCTACCACCCGTGCGGCACCGTGCCGATGGGTCGCGACGCACGGGCCGCCACCGACTCGCGCGGCCGCGTGTGGGGCGTCGAGGGGCTGGTGGTCGCGGACGCGAGCCTCTTTCCGACCGTGCCTTCGTCGAACACGAACCTGCCCACGATCATGCTCGGCGAGCGCTTCGGCGCGTGGCTGCGCGACGGAGAGCTCTTCCCGTGACGACGCGCCCCGACGTGCTCGTGACGGGCGCCGCGGGCTTCGTCGGCGCGGCGCTGCTCGAACGCCTCGGTGGGGAAGGCCGTCGCGTGGTCGGGGTCGACCTGCGCGAGGCGCCCGGCATCGAGCACCTCGACGTCACCGACGCGCGCGACGTCGACGCGCTGATCTCGCACCACCGGCCGCACGCGATCGTGCACGCGGCGGCCATCGTCGACGACCGGGTCGCGCGCGAGCTCACCTTCGCGGTGAACGTGAGCGGCACCGAGAACGTGCTCGCCGCCGCGCGTCGCCACCGCGTCACGCGGCTCGTGCACGTCTCGTCGATCGCCGCCCTCGGCCTCGATCCGGGGCCCGATGCCGACGCGCGCACGCCGCTCGTCTACGACACCGGCGTCCCGTACTTCGACACCAAAGCGCTCTCGGAGCGCATCGTGCGCGACGCGATGAAGCGCGAGGGCCCGGAGCTCGTGGTCGCGCGCCCAGGCGACGTCTACGGGCCGGGCTCGGAGCCGTGGGTGAACCGGCCGCTCGATCTCTTGCGACGTCGGGTGCCGGTGCTGATCGGCGGCGGGCGCGGCCGGATGGCGCACGCGTGGATCGACGATCTCGTCGAAGGGCTCGTGCTCTGCCTCGATCGACCCGAAGCGAAGAGCGGCGTGTTCACGTTCCACGACGGAGAGCACTCGACCTACCGCACGTACCTGACCGAGCTCGCGCACGCGGCGGGCGCGCCGGAGCCGAAGGTCTCGGTGCCTCGCGCGGTCGCGCTCGCGGCAGCGCGCGCGGGCACGACCCTGCAGCGCTTCGGCGTGACCGCGCCGATGACGGAGGGCGCGGTGCGCTACCTGACGCGCATCGCGACCTATTCGACGAAGGAGAGCCAAGAGCGCCTCGGCTGGAAGCCGCGCTTCGATCTGCGCTCCGCGATGCGCGTGCTCGGTGAGCGCCTGCGGGCGTGAGCGCGACGATCCGCGGTCGCGACGCCGCTGGTATCCTCGCCCGCGATGATCGTCGACATGCACGCCCACTACGAGCCGCGGATGCTCGATCTCCCACACGCGCTCGCGAAGATGGACGGCGCGGGGGTGCAGAAGGTCGTGCTGATTCCCGCGCTGAACGAGCCGATCCCCGAGACGCCCGAGCTCCTGCTGGCGACGGTACGTCGGTTGATGCGCCACCGCGCCACGCGCGCTCTCGCGGAGCAGATCCACCGCGCGACCCTCACGGACAACGGCGATCTGAAGCTGCGAGGTCGGACGATTCCGATTTATCCGCTCCCCGACAACGAGAAGATCGCCGAGGTGTTGCGCACCCACGGCGATCGTTTTCTCGGGTGGATCTTCTTGAATCCGCGCGCGGATCCGGACGTGATGGGGACCCTGGAGCGCTACGCGGCGATCGACGGTTTCGTCGGTGTGAAGCTGCACCCTCACTGGCACGACTACCGGACCGACGTGCTCGACCCGATCCTGCGGTGGTGCGAGGCGCGGCGCATGCCCGTGCTCATCCACCTCGGCTTCGGCGCGCGGGGCGACTTCCACGCGATGGCGTCGCGCTATCCGAAGCTGCCGATCGTCTCCGCGCACGCCGGCTTCCCCTTCTTCGGCGACCTCTGGAGACGCCGCCGCGACTGCCCGAACCTCTTCGTCGATCTCTCGAGCCCCTACGTCGACGAAGCCCTCGTGCGCGACGCGGTGAAGGCGATGGGCCCCGAACGTTGCCTCTACGGGACCGACGCGCCTTACGGCTTCCCGGACGCCGCCCACACCTACGACTACGGCGAGATTCGCGGCTGGGTGGAGCGGCTGCCGGTCGACGCGCGGGCGAAGGACGGAATCTTCGGAGCCCGTTTCCTCGAGTTGCTCGACGCCCGACGCACGGCCTGAGCCGACGCGCTCGTTTCCAGTAAACCGGGTCGAGTCGAGCTTGAAACCAACGAAAAGAGCCCGCCGAAGCGGGCTCGATTCGATGGTTCGGTCGCCTGACGGCGACGCTCACGTGACGTCGGGTCGCTC
>CALJLK010000144.1 GCA_937982655.1 uncultured Sandaracinus sp. | reverse complement strand
TGGGGTCTTTCAAAAAGACCCCCTCCAGTGGGCAAAGCCCACCGGAGCCTCCCCCCAAACACGCGGGCCCGTTGAAGAACGAGGTTCTTCAACGGGCCGGTCGTCGTCAGCGGCACGCGCTCATGCGGCGCGCGATCGCCGTACGCAGCTCGTCGAGCGGCTCGTCGTAGCGCGGGCGGCACACCGAGCGCAGCAAGGCGGGCGCGCCGCGCCGCGCGAGTCCGTCCGTCACGAAAGCCAGACGTCGCGCGGGGTACGCCTCCACCTCCTCGTCGGTGCACGCGGGCTGTGGGCGATCGGGCGTGACGTCGTTCACGCGGAGCTGCATCTCCGGGCGGGTGAGCACGTCGGTGGGGGACATCGACTCCGCGCTGCGTGGCAGGCCGCCGAGCGCGAGGAACGCGACGTCGTTCGGGTCGCGCCCTTCGAGCAGACCGTCGACGTAGCGCCGGGTCGGATGGAGCGCGTCCTCGCGCAGCCAGCAGCGCGTCGGCAGCGACTCCGGGTAGCGCGGGGAGAAGGGATCGAGCGCGCTCGGATCGCGGGTCGAGCAGTCGTCCTCGTTGCTCGCGACGATCACGGCGAGCATCGCGCCGTCGCGGAGGAAGCCGGCGTTGTTTCGGTCGGCGTGTCCGAGGGTTCCGTCGAGGAAGCGGAGCGAGGACTCGCTCGAGGTGACGGCCTTCAGCGCGGCTTCGAGTGGTTGCTCCCACCCGCAGCCGGCGGTGCCGCGGTCGAGCAGACACTCGAGCGGTCCGTCGACCGCGCCGGGCCGGAGCGCGACGAAGGGCGGGGCGTCGACGCATCCTGCGGTGCGGAGCGGGTCGAGCAGCCCGTCGTCGCCGTAGCGCGAGGTGCGGCACGAGCCGACCTCGAAGCCGGCGGTGCCGAGATCGGGCGAGACGACGCCGACGTGCACGGAGCGGAAGAGCGGGTCGTCGCCCCGCACGAGCGAGCGCACGAAGTCGGGCAAGGCCTCGGCGAGCCGGCGCTGCACCGCGGACGCGTCGACGGTGTCGTCGATCACGACCAGCAGGTCGAGCGCGTCCATGCAGATCGGGGGCTCGATCGGGGGCACGAAGCCGTCGGGTGGGGGCTCCACCGATCCGTCGAGGACGACGTCGGCGTCGAGCTCGTACGAGGACGGACAGCCCGACGCGGAGCAGGCGAGGGCGAGCACGAGGAGCCAGGCTGCGCGCCCGGTCGAGCCTTTGCGCATGTGCCTTCGTCGCCCTGACCCGCGCGGGTTTCCATGGGCGCCGAGCGCCCCGTGCGCGCCGAGCGATCCGTGCGCGCGACCGGGCGCCGAGCGGCTCGCGAACCGAACGCTCGAGGCGCTCGATCGTCGTGGAGCTCGTCGTGCGGTCAGCGCGAGGTCATCTGGATCAGCGTCGAGAGGCCTCGCTCTTCGGACGGATGGGCGGCCGCGCGCCGCTCCAAGAAGCGTCGCACCGAAGCGAGGCTCGCGGTGTCGCGTCGATCGCGCAGCGCCTCCACGAGCTCGCGCAGCATCTGGTGCGGGAAGAACGCCACGCGTCGGCGCAGGTCCTCGTCGGCCATGCGCGGATCGAGGCGCGGGCCGAGCGCGTCGCCCACGTTCACGTTCGGTGCGAGGGCGGGCACCACCTTCGCGATGCGCACGAGCGCGTCGTCGCCGTGCTCGAGGTAGGCGTCGAGATCCTCGCGCGTGGCGAGCGATCCGAAGATCCGTCGGAACTCGCCCCACGCGACCACGCGGTGGCTTCGCGTCGGCTCGAGGTGCGCGAGCAAGTAGAGGAGCGCGCCGCGACGCTCGGGGTGTGCGCGCCAGAGCCGCACCGACTCGTCGTAGAGCGCGGCACGCTGATCGGGCCCGCCGTGGTCGACGAAGTCCGCGATCACGCGCGTCGCGATCGCCCAGTGCTCGGGGTCGTCCTCGAAGTGCCGCCACGCGTCGAAGAGGAAGGGGCTGCCGAGCCAGCGCAGGTTCGCGAAGAGCGCCTCGGTCAGCGCGGGGTCGCGCTGCGCGCGCACGAAGTCGAAGAGCCGCGCGCGCTGCGTGGGATCGAAGCTCGCGAAGCGGTAGGCGTCCGAGTCGCAACGCGAGCGTTGGTAGCGGTAGTGCTCGTGGCGCCGCGGCGCGCAGACCACCTCGTCGAAGAGGCGCTGCGTGTGATCGTTCTCCGAGACCGGGTACGGGTTCGGTCGACCGGCCGCGATCCAACGCTCGAAGACGCTGCGCAACAACGCGAAGAGATCGAGGCCCGGGAACGCCTCGCGCACGTAGGGATCGTCCTCGCGCTGCACGTTGAAGCGACGCACGTAGAGGTCGTCGAGCAGGCGGCGCTGTTGCTCCGCGGAGAGCTCCGGCCACACGCGCTGCACGAAGGCGACGAACGCGGTCTCCGAGGCGCGCCATGGCGACGAGAGCGGGAGCGCGTTCACCTCTCCGAGCCGACGCTGGTATTCCTCGCGGAAGCGTGAGGCCTTGCGGAGCACGTAAGTCCGCACGGTGGCGCGCAGCTCGAGCTCGCCCTCGCGACCGAGGCGCTCTTCGAAGGCGAGCAGATCGAGCAGCACCTTGGCTTTCGCGTCGCGATCGCCGCGATCGGCGAGCTCGCGCACGAAGCGGAACCAATGCGGGAAGTCGGGGCGCTCGAGGGCCGAGACCTGCACGCCGGTGTAGGTCGCGCGGAGGTGGTCGAGGTAGGCGCGCCGGAGCGCGTAGCTCGCGGCGCCTTCGGGCACGTGCGCTTCGTTGAGGCGGAGCCGGAGGATGCCGCCCTCGGGCTCGAAGGCGAGGGTGGGCTGTCGGACCGAGCCGTCGTAATCGAAGTGGATCGCCTGCAGGTGGACCAGCGCGTACGAGTGCACGTCGGCGTCGCGTCGCCCGAGCTCCTCCAGATCGCGCGGGATGCGTCCCACGTGGCGCTCGAAGAGACCGTCGAAGAACGCGCCGAGCGGGCGCGGCATCATCCGCACGTCGAAGCGGAAGTCCACCGCGCGACCCATCATCTGGGCGGTCTCGTCCATCGCGCGAATCAAACGTGGATCTTGGAAGTCGACCTCGTCGCTCGGTCCCGCATCGCCCCAGGCGACGGTCACGTTCTGCGTGATCTGCGTGACCCCGACGGAGGTGGTGCTGACGTTCGTGGTGCTGCCTCCGCAGCTCGCGACGAACGCGACGAGCACGAGGAGCACGAGCGAGGTTCCGCGACGCGACATGCGCGCGACCGTGCCGGAGGCTCGTCACGCGGGCAACCGCGACGTGGTGGGCGGCGTGTGCCCAGTGCGCCGTCGCCCGCAGAGCGACGCGAGCGACGTCCGCCGCGTGACGTCCGCCGCGTGACCGACCGAGCTCGATTCGACCGAGCGACGAGCGAGCTCAGCGTGCGTCGGGGTCGTGCTTGCGGGTCGACATCGCGCGGAAGTAGGCGATCAGATCGTCGAGGTCGCGGTCGTCGAGCCCGGGATGCGGAGGCATCGCGCCGTAGCGGAAGCGCAGCGGATCGCGGATGTACGCGCGGAGGAAGTCGGGGTCGCGGTACTCGACGATGCTCTGCGGCACGTTGAGCTCGGGGCCGACGCGGCCGCCTTCGCGGTTGATGGCGTGGCAGCGGATGCACTCGCCGCGGAAGAGCTCGAAACCGCGCATCGCGGGAGATCCTTCGGGCTCGCCGGTCGGCACCGTGTGCGGGTAGAGCGCCTCGAAGCTCGCGATCTCGATCGACGCGAGCTGCCACGGGCGCGGATGCGTCTCGAGGCTGGCTTGGCCCACGCGGCTCCACACGAGGTACGCGGGCGCGGGCGAGACGCGTTGGGGGCCGATCGGCTCGAAGCCCGGCACGTCGGCGTCGTCGATCGCGACGTGCGCGCCGCCTTCGAGCAGGCGCTCGCCCGACATCGGCACCGCGTAGCCGTCGCGCGCCTCAAGCACGAACGACTCGCGCCGCAGCGCGTCGATCGAGGCGCCGAACGCGCGCTCGAGGATCGGCTCGATCGGCATCGCGCGGAAACGTTTGCGGCGCTCGTAGTAGGGATCGTCGGTGGTGACGATCGTGGGCTCGAAGACCCGCGCGAGCTCGGTGAGGGAGAGGGTGGTGACGAGCTCGCCGTGGCGGAGAAACGTCAGATCGCCCGTCGGAGACGACGGATCCTGCGTGTTGGTGTGCACGGTGCTCGGCTCGGATCCGCACGCGAGCGCGCCGAGGAGCAGCGCTACGAGGCCGCGCGACGTCGCGCGCGCGATCATCGGGACCCTCCGTGCGCGCGGGGCGCGAGCGCGACCGTCGCGACCAGGAACACTGCGTAGTAGAGGACGTTCGGCACGATGCGCAGAAGGTGTCCGAGCTCGACGCCCCACAAGATCAACACGTCCGCGGTGGCCCAGAGCGCGTAGAGCGTGGCAAAGATCGCGGTGACGCGGCCGAGCCAGCGGCGCGACTCGGCTTCGAGCGCGGGTCGGTAGCGCACGAGCCACGTGCCGAGCACGAAGGCGAGCGCGAGCAGCTCGTAGCCGAGGAAGAGCCAGCGGCCCTCCGAGAGGAGCGGGAACACTTCGCGCAGCAGGGTGCTCGTGACGGGGACCACGAGGCTCGTGAGCGCGGCGACGATCGTGACCTGCAGCCTCGACGCGTCGGGGCGTGCGAAGCGCTCTTGCAGGAAGAAGAAGCGCGCGTCGCCGAGGATCACGAAGGCGATCGAGAGCGGCGTGAAGAGCGGCGAGCTCGAAGGGAGCGGCGACCACGCGCCCGTGATGGTGGCGTCGGCTGCGAGCACGAGGCCGAAGAGCGCGGCCCAGCGGAAGAGGAAGGTTCCGCGCGGCGCGCGCGCGAGCAGCACGACGAGCACGGCGAGCCCGAGGTAGGCCGCGAAGGGGTGGTGCCAGCCGCTGTCGTAGAGCGCTTTCACGAGGCCGGACCGTAGGACCAGTCGATGCAGAGCGCGAGGGCTCGCACCGAGCAAGCGTCGGAGCGTTCGCGCTTCGAGCGCGATCGCACCTGCGAATCATGCTCGGCATTGACGCCCACGCTCCCGCTCGCAACTCTTGCCCCGATGCCTTCGGCTTCGACCGTGCTCGGGTCGTTCGTGTGCGCGACGCGTGCCTCGATGCGGCTCGCATCGTTCGCGCTCGTGTCGCTGGCGCTCGCGTGCGGAGACTCGACCACGCCACCGCCGGGCATGCGCGACGGGGACGTCGACACCACCGATCGCGACGGCGACGGGCTCTGCAACGAGACCGAAGGCGCGCGCATGACGAACCCCGACGTCGCGGACACCGACGGCGACGGGTGGAGCGATCTCTGGGAGATCCTCGCCGCGACCGATCCGCTCGACGCGACGCGGCCCGATCGTGCGTTCGTGGCGACGTTGCGCGAGAACGCGGTCGCGGATCTCGTGGTGCCGGTCGAGGTCGAGGTGAGCGCGGCGGGTGAGGACTACTCGGGCGCGTTCGAGGCGGAGGCGATCCAGGATCCGCTCGGGCAGACCGCGGCCAGCTACTTCCTCGACGCGATCGCGACCTTCGCGGCCCCGAACGACAACGTCGCGTTCGTCGACACCGACGGCGAAGCCTTTCGCGCGGTGGTCGGTCGCACGTTGCTCGGCTTCGAGCTGCGCTTCGACTTCGCGGGCGAACGGGCGCCCTGCGCGCGGGCCTATCCGTTTCGCTACACGGTCAAGCGCAGCGACGGAATCCTGGTCGCGTCACGGCGGATCCTGCTGGTGGTGTTGCCGGAGGGCGGCAGCGTGGGCGTCACGCCGTGGTGTGTTCCGGCTTCGTGCCGTTGAGCCGTCGCACTTCGTCGCCGTCGCACTTCGTCGTCGATCGATCCGTGTCGTCGATCGATCCGTGTCGTCGATCGATCCGTGTCGTCGATCGATCCGTGTCG
>CALJLK010000143.1 GCA_937982655.1 uncultured Sandaracinus sp. | reverse complement strand
GGTGAAGAGGTTGCGGATCTGCTCGTTCACGTCCGCGACCTGAACGTCGGGTCGGCGGTTGAGCTTCGAGAGCAGCATCGCCTTGTGCACGCCGGGGCGCGGGAAGAGCAGCACGGTGCTCAGGCCCGCCTCCGAGGTGCCGGGGATGAGCGCGCCCGCCGCGTGCTCGTCGATGGCGAAGAAGCTGTCGAGGTTGATGAAGACCACGCGGTCCACCGGCGTGCCGGTGGGCTTCAGGATCCCGACGACCTTCCAGAGGTGCTCGTGCTCGTGCGCGGTGCCGTCGCCGACGCCGTGGGTCGGCTCGATCTCGTCGCCGACCTGGATGTGCATCGCGGCCGCGACCTCCGCGCCGAGCACCGCCTCCATCACCGCGCCGTGATCGTGGCCTTCGTGGCCGTGGTCGTCGTGGCCGTGGTCGTCGTGGCCGTGCTCGTCGTGGTCGTCGTGGCCGTGCTCGTCGTGGTCGTCGTGCGCGTGATCGTCGTGGGGGGCCGCCATCGCGGTGGCCGGCTCGTCGTGACCGTGGTCGTCGTGCCCGTGGTCGTCGTGGTCGTCGTGCCCGTGGTCGTCGTGCGGCTCCGCCATCGCGGTCGCCGGCTCGTCGTGCGCGTGATCGTCGTGTGCGTGCTCGCCTTCCGGTTCGGTCATCGCGCTGGGCGCCGCCTCGTGCGCGTGCGCTTCGCCTTCGTGCGCTTCGCCTTCGTGCGCGTGCTCTTCGCCTTCGTGCGCGTGCTCGTCGTGCTCTTCGTGCTCGTGAGCGTCCTCGCCTTCGTGAGCGTCCTCGCCTTCGTGCGCGTGCTCTTCGCCTTCGTGCGCGTGCTCGTCGTGCTCGTGCTCGTGCGCGTGCTCGTCGACGATCCGAATCTGCGTCACGCCCGCGGTCCGCAGCGCGTCCAGCAGCGCGATCACCGCCGCCTGCGGCGTCTCGTCGTGCGTCACGACGTGCACCACGTCGCCTCGCACGGCCGCCACCGCGTCCGCGAGCGCCCGCGTCGCGCCTTCGACCTCGTACTCGCCTCGCGGCGTCACCTCGACGTCCTTCGCGTCGTGGTCTTCTTCTTCGTGCGCCTCGCCGTGGTGCTCGTGGTGCTCGGCTTCGGCGACGATCCTCACGTCCCGCACCCCGCCCGCGCGCAGCGCGTCGAGCAGCGCGACCACCGCGGCCTGCGGCGCGTCGGGCCCCGCGATCACGTGCACCGGACTTCCCGCGAGCGCGGTCACGGCTGCGGCGATCTCCACCGTCTGCGAAGCACCCGCCGCGTCGTCGATCACGTACGTGCCCGCCGCGGTGACCTCGACGTCCTTCGGTTCGACGTGTGCGGGCTCGTCTTCGTGCGCTTCGCCTCCTTCGAGCTGAGCAGCCCCGAGGCGCTCCAACGTCTCGAAGAGCCGCTCGCGCGAGAAGTCGAAGGGACGTCCCTCCGCGAGCTTGTCCTCGCCCTCGCCCGCCGGGTGCGGGAAACGTTCGTCGAAGATCGCATCCGTCGTCGCGACCACGCGGTAGCCGTGGAACGAGTCGCCCACCGCGTAGGGCACCGCGAGCGCGACGCTCTCGTCCTCTTCGAGCTCCAGCCACGTGCGCATCGGCATCAGGCCGGGGCTCTTGTCCATGTGGTAGACGCCGTTGAGCACGAGCTGCAGCGCGGAGCCCGGCGCGCCCACCACGATCGAGTAGCCGCGACCGGGCTCGAGGAAGTGCCGCTCCATCTGGTGCTGCAGGAGCAGGATCGCGCTCACGAGCATCACGCCCAGCGCGACGCTCAGCGCGGTGAGCACGGACGAGAGGCTCCGCTGCCGGAGCTGGCGGAGGATCAATTGCCAGAGGCTCATCGTCCGAGCTCCTTCAAATCGAGAACGTCGCTGAAACGCTCGCGCACCCGCTGCTCGTGCGTGACGAGCACCAGCGTCGCTTTCTCTTCCTTCACGACCTCTTCGAGCAGCGCGAGCACCTCGTCCGCGCGCTCGTCGTCGAGGCTCGCGGTCGGCTCGTCTGCGAGCACGACCTTCGGGCGGTTCACGAGCGCGCGCGCGATGCCCACGCGCTGCTGCTCGCCCACGCTCATCGTGCCGGGGCGCGCGTCCTTGCGGTGCGAGAGGCCGACGCGATCGAGCAGCTTCGTCGCGCGATCCCGCGCCTCGTGGCTGCCCTGGCCGCCGAAGGTGCCCGCGATCGCGACGTTCTCCAGCGCGCTCAACCCCTGCAGCAGGTTGAAGCTCTGGAACACGTAGCCGACGTTCTTCGCGCGGAACCGATCGCGCTCCGCTTCGGGCAGCTTCGTGATGTCGACGTCGCCGTAGCGGACCTCGCCCTTGGTCGGGGTCACGATGCCCGCGAGCACGTGGAGGAGGGTGGTCTTGCCGCTGCCCGAGCCGCCGACGAGGCACACCCGGCGCCCGTCCTCGAGGTCGAGCTGCTTCACGTCGAGCACGGGGACGTCCTTGCCGCGCGTGTCGCGGAATCGGACCTCCAGCCCACGGATCTGTATCGCCATGCCCACCTCCGACGCGCCCGACGAGCGGACGGTCTCCATCGAATACCCCGCGGTCGTGATCGCGGAGCGCTGGTCGCGACCCGCCACGGAGTCCGGCCACGCAGTCTGGTCGCGGACCCTACTACGCCCGACGGCTCCGTTTCGTGCCCGCGGGCGGCTGTCGATGCAAACACAATCAATTTGCAGCAGCAGTGTGGGTGCGGCAGATTCGGGCCGTGGCGTGCGGTTCCAGCGGCTCTGCGCATCGAGAGAACGAGAGGTTTGCGAGTCCGCGAGCCGATCGTCCGGGGGCTGCCGTCTCGGTCGTCCACTCGCAGAGTTCAACGATTCATCAACTGTGCGGATGTAATTGCATCACGGTTGCGTTTGGCGGCCGACTTGGTATCACGTCGTCTCCCCGAGAGGCCGGCTTCGGTCCGGACTCTGCGCGGGGCTCCGCTCGAGACGATGGGATGCGCGCTCCGCTCTGTGCCTTCTGCTGTTCGTTCGCGCTCGCGATGACCGCGAGCGTCGCGTACGCGCAGCCCAGCACACCGCCGAGCAGCACACCTCCGAGCGCGCCCACGCCGCCGCGCTTGCTGCGTGGGGAGCCGATCGAGGTCGACGAAGCGCGCGCGCCCGTCGCGGTGCTCGTCACGATCGACGAGCGCGGCGCGGTGACGGCGGCGGAGCTCGTCGCGTCGACGGGTGACACCACGCTCGACGCCCGCGTGCTCGAGGTCGTGCGCCGCTTCGTGTTCGCGCCAGCGGAGCGCGAGGGCCGACCGATCGCGGCGCGGATCACGGTGCAGGTGGAGCTCGTGGCTCGCGCGCGAAGCGATGCGGGTGCGCCGAGCGATGCGGGCGCGAGCGATGCGGGCGCGCCGAGCGGTGCGGGCGCAAGCGATGCGGGTGTGCCGAGCGATGCGGGCGCCGCGGAGTCGAGCGCGACGAACGAGCGCGAGGCGAATGCATCGAACGACGCGAACGCGAACGCATCGAACGACGCGAACGCATCGAACGATCCGAACACGAACGCGGCGAGCCCGAACGCGGGCAATGCGCACACCGCGGCGCCGCTCTCCGACGAGCCCGAGCTCGACGCGCAGGACGAAGGCTTCGGCGCCGAAGCGCAGGTCGAAGCGGCGGCGCTGCGCGCGCACGATCGAGGCGCCAGCGACCTCACGATCGCGCGCGACGTGCTCGAAGCGGCGCCGATGAGCGAAGGCGCCGACGTGCTTCGTCGCGCGCCCGGTGTCTACGTCGCGCGTGCGGAAGGCGAAGCGGTCGGACACCGCATCTTCCTGCGCGGCTTCGACGCCGAGCACGGCCAAGACGTCGAGCTCCGCGTCGCGGGCGTGCCCCTGAACCTGCCCTCGCACCTGCACGGTCAGGGCTATTTGGATCTCGGCTTCCTCATCCCCGAGGTCGTCGACTCGCTGCGCGTGATCGAAGGCGTGTCCGATCCGCGCCAAGGCGACTTCGCGGTCGCGGGCACGGTGGAGCTCGAGCTCGGCGTGCGTCGGCGCGGGCTCACCTCGCGCTCGAGCCTCGGCTCCTTCGGCGGCTTCCGACAGCTCGTGCTCTGGGCGCCCGAAGAGCAGCGCGACGGGAGCTTCGCGGCCTTCCAGCTCCGCCGCACCGACGGCTTCGGGCAGAACCGCAACGCGCTCTCCGGCAGCGCGATCGTGCAGCAGGTCTTCGGCGACGGCGCCTGGCGACACCGCGTGTTCCTGCTCGGCTACGGGAGCCGCGCGCGCATGGCGGGCTTCGTGCGACGCGACGACGTGATGGCCGGAACGCTCGGCTTCTACGACGCGTACCCGTACCCCACCGCGCAATCGCAGAACGCGCTCGCGATGCGCGGCGTGCTCGCCTACGAGGCCACGCACCGCCAGAGCGACGGCGGCAACGCGCAGGTCGGGCTCTGGCTCGGGCGCGACGTGTTTCGTCTGCAAGCGAACTACACCGGCTTCGTCGAGCGCAGCCGCACGAACCCCGACTGGGTGGGCCGCGGCGACCTCGTCGAGCAGCAGAACCGCACGACCTCGATCGGCGCGCACGCGCGTTGGCGCTCGCGCGTGTACGAGCCCGCGTCGTTCCTGCACGCCACGGTGGAGACCGGCCTCTCCGCGCGCTTCGACGGAATCGATCAAGCGCAGCGCCTCGTGCAGTCGCCGCAGAACACCACCTGGGACGAGCGCGTCGACGCGACGATCCAGGGCGCGGACGTCGGCGTGTACGTCGACGCGGACCTCGCGATCACCGACTACGTGAGCCTGCGCGGCGGCGTGCGCGCGGACGTGCTCGTGTACGAGATCGACGACCGCCTCGGGAACTTCATCCCGGACTTCCGCGAGGACGCGTACCTGCTCGGCTACCGACGCAGCGCGTTCGGCGTCGCGGCGAGCCCGCGCGCGTCGATCGAGATCAAGCCCACGCGCGCGATCGCGATCCTCGGCGCGTACGGCGAAGGTTTCCGTTCGCCCCAGGCGCGCACCTTGGAAGACGGCGAGACGGCGCCCTTCACGAAGGTTCGCAGCGCGGACGCGGGCGTGCGCGTACGTTTCGACGAGGCCTTCGAAGCGCGCCTGGTCGGCTATTGGACGCGCCTGTCGGACGACGTGGCCTTCGAGCCCGCGGAAGGTCGCCTCGAGCGTGTGGGCGCCACGCGCCGCGCGGGTGGCGTGCTCCACGTCGTCACGCGCCCCTTCGATTGGCTCGTCGGTGCGCTCAGCGTGACCTTCGTGGACGCCGAGCTGCTCGAGCCACCGCCGCCCTCCGCGGAAGATCCGCGCCCCGCGTTCACGAAGGGACAGAACCTCCCCTACGTGCCGCCCTGGGTGGTGCGCGCGGACGTGGGCGCGCAGCACGTGCTCTCGCCGAGCATCGGCTCGAACGGGCTCGGCCGACATCCGCGGCGTGGTCGCGTCGGCGCGGGCCTCACGTACCTCTCGCCGCGCCCGCTTCCGTACGCGGTGGAGGCCGACCCCTTCACGCTCCTCGACGTCTCCGCCGGCCTCGGCTGGGGCCCGGTGGAGCTCTCGCTCGACGTCTTCAACCTCTTCGACGCGCGCTACGCCGCGGTCGAGCTCAGCTACGCCTCCAACTGGGATCCCGAGGGCACGCGCAGCCGCGTTCCGGCCCGACACTTCGCGGCCGGCGCCCCGCGCACTTTCTTCGGCACCCTCGAGGTCCACTTCTGAAGGCGTTCGAAGTCGACCTCCGATTCGCACGCTTCTTTCCGCTTTCGTCGCTCCCGAGTCTCCCCATGAACCACGCTTCTTCGACCCGCCGCTTCACCACGACGCTCCTCGCGACGTTCCTCGTGCTCGGCTCCACGGGCTGCGTCGACACCGGCGTCGAGCCGGTCGAGCTTCCCGTGCTGGCGGCGGGCGTCTCCGCGGAGCCCTTCGAGGCGCGTGACGGTTGGGTGGTGACGCTCGAGCGCGCGGACCTCGCGTTCGGTCCACTCTACCTCTGCACCGCCGCGAACGCGGGCGACCTCTGCGAGACCGCGCAGGCAGAGATGCTCGACGGGGTGGTGCTCGATCTGCTCGATCCGGAGCCGCACGAGGTCGGGCGCCTGGTCGGGCTCGGCGGCGTCGTGCGCAGCGTGATGCACGACTACGGCGTGACCTGGGAGCTCACGGGCATGGCCCCGGAGAGCCACGTGGACGACGCGTCGATGCAGGGGCGCTCGTTCGTGGTGGAGGGCGTCGCGGAGCGCGGCGAAGAGCGCGTGCGTTTTCAGGGCGCGATCGCGGTCACCCCCATCCGCGCGGGCTCGCTGGTGGTGCGACGGACCCTGAGCGCAGGCGAGGTGACGGATCTCGAGGGCGCGCAGGCCCTCACGCTCTCGGTCGACCCCCGCGCGTGGCTCGGCGGGGTGCGCTTCGAGGAGCTCGGCGCCGACGGGAACATCGAAGAAGGTTCCCAGGCGTGGCGTGCGATCGTGGCGGGAATGACCGCTCAGTCGCGACCGGGGATCGCCTGGTCTCGCGATTGAGCTTCGACGTCAGTCGCAACGAGACGCGACGTCGACGGCGAGAATCTGGTTCGGTTCGACACTCGAATGAACCGTGAAATGAAGCGGAGTGAACACTCCGTGAGGGCACGCGTCCGTCCGGAGATCGGGCGGAAGACACACAGAACGACGAGGGTAGTTGCATGAAGAAGTGGTCCATTCTGCTCGCGCTCGGGCTCGGTTGTGGCGACGACGCGTCCACCGGCGACGTGACCTTCCTGATTCAGGCGGAGGACACGATCACCGAGGGGCTCGCCGCAGGGGACGGCGACGAGAACATCACCGACGGTTGGTCGGTGTCGTTCGATCGCTACGCGGTGGCGATCGGCGAGATCCAGCTCGGGTTCGCGACCGACGCGACCCGGAGCGCGAGCGCGGACGATATCTACGTGGTGGATCTGGCGTCGCTTCCGCCGTCGGGGCTCTCGCTCTGGACGGTGGAAGGGCTTCGCACGGGCCGCTGGGAGGTGAGCTACGTGACGGCGCACGCCGGCGAAGGCACGCGGCACGAGAGCGTCCCCGAGGCCGCGTTCCAGCGAATGGTCGACGAGGAGTGCACCTACCTGATCGAAGGCACGATGCAGAAGGCCGACGGTCGGAGCTGCCCGCCGAGCGCGCTCGCGACCCCGCCCGAAGGCGTGACGGCCGACGAAGAGGGCTGCTACCCGGCGACCTCGGTGGCGTTCTCGTTCTGCGTGGACGCGGAGACGGTCTTCGGGCCGTGCCAGGCGGAGGACGGCCCGAGCGGTGTGGCGGTGACCGAAGGCGGGAGCAGCGCGTCGCTCACCATCCACGGCGATCACCTCTTCTTCAACGGCTTCCCGGAGGGCGAAGAGGGCGGCGTGGTGCGGCTCGCGCAGTGGCTCGCGGACGCGGACCTGAACCTCGACGGAACGGTGACGCGCGCGGAGCTGGAGTCGATCGAGCCCTCGGACCTGGCGGAGCTCGACGACCGCTACGACCTGAGCTCGCCCTTCGAGGATCTGCCGCTGACGGACATGTGGACCTACGTGCGCGCGCAGCTGAAGACGCAGGGGCACTTCCAAGGCGAAGGCGAGTGCCCGTTCGACGGGATCGAGCACGCGCACGACGACCACGACCACGAGGGGTGACCACCCAGGGTTCGCGTCGTCTTCTCGGCGGAGCGGCGGACGCGGTTCGGACGAGGCCGCCTCCGCTCCGCCCCCGACGCGGCCCCATCGGTTTCGTGTCGACCGCGTCGTTCGGGCGGCAAGGTGTCCGCACCTTCGTCGACGCCGTAGTGCGCGGCGAGCGCTGACCGCTTCGCGACGAAACCGCGTCCGTGCTCGCAAACTCTGCGTGCGACGCACGAGCTCCGCGACACGTGCGACATTCTGCGACGCGCCGTGCGACGGTCCCACGAAGGCACGCGCATGCGTCGTGACACGTGGGGCTCGCCTCGATTCACGGGTCGGCGTCGCGCGCTCCCGCTCCTCCGACGACCCACGAGGTGAGGATCGGCCGGAGCACGTGGGTAGATCGGCGCGTCCGTCCCGAAGGCAGGTCCTCACGTCGACCCTCGTCGGGGTCGGCTCGACGGGTGGCGCGAGGCCCGTCCAGACACGGCACGGGATTTGGATTGTGTCACCTCGATGACCACGATCGCCCACGCCGCCGCCGCGCATCGCGACGAAGACCGAGTCCCCTTCGAGCACGCGCTCGCCCTCGCCCTCGCGAGCCAGGCGCGCCTCGTGTCCGTACACGCTGGCAACGAGCCGGACGTGGAAGCGCGCCTCCTCGGCGCCGACGAGGTCCTCCGCGCGTGGAGCCACGCCGGACAGATCGCGCACGAGAAGGTGATCCACACCTGCTGCGACGATCCGGTCGACACCACTCTCGATGCGCTGCGCCGCTTGCAGCCCGACCTCCTCGTCGTCGGCACCCACGCGCGCACCGGCATCGCGCGCTGGATGATGGCGAGCCGCGCGGAGGCGCTCGCGGAGAACCTGCCTTCGCCCACCCTCGTGGTCCCGATCGGAGCGCGCCCCTTCGTCGAGCGCGGCAAGCTGCGTCTTCGTCGCGTGCTCGTGCCCGCGGGCGATCCGAAGAGCGCGAAGGCGGCCTGCGACGCGCTCTCGCGTCTGCTCGCGCGTTCGTCGTTGCCGCCCGGCGAGGTCGTGTTGCTCAAGGTCGGCGACGGAGCGCCCGAGCTCCCCGAGCTCCCGCTGCCGGACGGCTGGCTCTGCCAGGTCAAGCGTGTCCAAGGCCCGGTCGCAGAGGCGATCACCGAGGCCGCGCAGGACGTCGATCTCGTGGTGATGGCCACGCGCGGTCAGGACTCGTTCTTCGACGCGCTCGTCGGCACCCACACCGAACGGGTCTTCCACGCCGCGCCCTGCCCGGTGCTCGCGGTTCCGCTCGCGTAACGTGCGCGCCACGCCGCTCGTCTCGTGATAGAGCGGCGGCTTCCCGCGCCGAGCGCGCACGGCCTCCTTCCCGAACCATCACCGACGTTCTTCCCCGCGACGCGCGGGCACCGAAACGAGAGGACCACCATGGGTCACGCGATCGAAGCGAACGAACAATCCCTCAAGGACGCGATCGAAGGAGGCGGCCTCGTGCTCGTCGACTTCTGGGCGCCGTGGTGCGGTCCCTGCCGCATGTTCGGGCCGATCTTCGAGCGCGTGGCGGGCAAGCACCCGGACGCGAAGTTCCTCAAGGTGAACACCGACGTCGAGCAGGGCATCTCGATGGGCCTCGGCATCCAGTCGATCCCCACGCTGATGGTGTTCCGCGACGGCGTGCTCCTCTTCCGCGACGCGGGCGCGCTCCCCGAGCCCGCGCTCGAAGATCTCGTCGGCCAAGCGAAGGCCCTCGACATGGCGGACGTGCACCGACAGATCGCCGAAGAAGAAGCGAAGGCGAAGAAGCACTGAGCGCACGACGCGAGCACGAACGGCCCGTTGCAGATCGCGACGGGCCGTTCGTCGTTTCGAGACGCCGCGCTCACGCGAGCGACATCGCGAGCACGATCACGACGTCGCCCTCGACGCGGAAGACGATGCGGACGTACACGTCGTCGCGTTCGAGCACGAGCTCCAGATCGGTGTCGCGCGGCAGGCCGACGAGCATGGTCGTAGGCCGCGTCGAGAGGCTCGAGCGCTCGATGTTCCATCCGTCGAGGCTCACGAGCGAGAGACTGCCGGACAAGAACCCCGTGAGATCGGCGATCGCGAACAGATCGTCGGGGTGTCCGGTCTCGCTCCGCAGCGTGCACTCGCCTTCGGACCAACCGATCGCCGCCACCGGAACCCCCGCGTTCGGCGGCTCTTCCGACGCGACCAGCATCACCGAGCGCGGCACGTCGCAACGCAGCTCGAGCGGCGGCGCGGCGTCGACGGGCGCGGCCATGGAATCGCCACAGCCGACCACGAAGAGCGCGAAGAGCCACGCGACCCGCATGTGTCGATCGTATCGAGAGCGCCCGCGAGACGCACCATGGCCGCGAGCTTCGACGCTCACGCGAGCGCTCGCGACAGCTCGCCCGCGTTCGCGAAGCGTTCGCGGCGCTCCTTCGCGAGCGCACGCGCGAGGATCGGATCGAGCCCTTCGAAGCCCCGCAGGCCCGCGCGTCGATCGGAGAGCCGTGGCACCGGCGCGCTCGCGTGCGCGCGCACCCACGCGAGCCGACTGTCGGCGTCGAAGGGCGTCACGCCCGCCACACACTCGAAGAGCAACACGCCCGCCGAGTACACGTCGCTCGCCGCGTCCGCCGCCTCTCCGAACCAGAGCTCCGGCGGCATGTAGGCGGGCGTCCCGAGCTGCGCGCCCATGCGCGTGAGCTGCGAATGCTCGCCCCAGCGCTCCTCGTCGGTGAACTTCGCGAGCCCGAAGTCGAGCAGCTTCACGCGCCCACCCGGCAACACGAACACGTTGCCCGGCTTCACGTCGCGGTGGAGCACGCCGGCCGCGTGTACCGCCGCGAGCCCGTCGATCACGTGGCGTCCGAGCACGAGCCCATCGTGCGGCGGCAGCCCCCGCGCGATCACCACGTCGAGCGGCTCGCCCATCAAGTGCTCGACCACCAGATACGGCGTGCGCTCGTCGACCCCGAAGTCGAGCACGCGCACGACGGCGGGATGCTCGATGCCGTTGAGCGCGCGCGCCTCGCGTTCGAGCCGACGTCGCTCCGCGTCCGTCGAATCGGCGTGCTCGTGCAGGAGCTTGAGCGCCACCAGCGCACCTTCGGGCGTACGCGCCGCGAACACCCGCGCCGACGCGCCTTCCCCGAGCGGGCGTTCGATCCGGTAGCGTCCGCCGATCACGCGAGGTTCCATGAGGGTGCGAGAGTACACGAACGAGGACGATCGACTTGTCCGCAGGCCCCGGACTCGGTGATCCTTCGCGTCCCGCAGCGTGCACCGCGCGACGGATCACGGCCGAGGCGCCTCCACCGACCATGAGCATCGAGGACTCCACGATCGGTCGCCTGCTCGCCGGCCGCTACCGCGTGATCCGGCGCCTCGGCGAAGGCGGCATGGGCAGCGTCTACGAGGCCGAGCACGTGCAGCTCGGGCGTCGCGTCGCGATCAAGCTCCTGCACGAACAGCACGCGACCTCGATCGATCTGCGCACGCGCTTCGAGCGCGAGGCACGCATGCTCTCGCAGCTCCGCCACCCGAACGTCGTGACCATCACCGACTTCGGCATCGACGACGGCAAACCCTTCCTCGTGATGGATCTGCTCTCGGGTCGCGATCTCGCGAGCTTGATCAAAGAAGGTCGCGTCGCGCCTGAGCGCGCGATCGGGATCGTGCGTCAGATCCTCCGCGGCGTCGCGCACGCCCACGCGCGTGGCCTCGTGCACCGCGATCTCAAGCCGCACAACGTGATGGTCGAGGTGCTCGAGGACGGCAGCGATCACGTCACGGTGCTCGACTTCGGACTCGCGCGCGACACCGCGGGCGGCAGCGGGACCCTCACGCGCTCCGGCATCGTCGTCGGCACGCCCGCGTACATGGCCCCCGAGCAAGCGGGCGGTGGCTCCGCGGACGCACGCGCGGACGTGTACGCGCTCGGCAACGTGCTCTTCGAGCTGCTCGCGGGGCGGCGGCCGTTTCCGTTCTCGGAGGCGCACGAGCTCTTGCGCGCGCACCTGCTCACGCCGCCTCCTTCGCTCCGCGAGACCTGCCACGACCTCGACGTGCCGCCCGAGCTCGACGCGCTCGTCGCGCGTGCCCTCGCGAAAGAAGCGCGCGATCGCTACCCCGACGCGGCCGCGATGCTCGCCGCGATCGACACTACGCCGGTGCCGCGTCCTCGCACCGGCGCTCAAGTGCTCGATGGCGTCGACCCACGCCGCACGATGCCGGCGCGTCCGCGTTCCGGCGCGACGGGCAGCGACGCGATCGAGCCGCGCGCGAGCCACCCCGACGGCGCACGAACGAGCGCGCGAACGAGCGCCCGAACTGGCGATCCGGGAGGCAGCGGCGGCAGCGGCGAGGTGCGTCTGCACGACGTGCCGCTCGCGCACGCGACGACCGAGCGCCCGCCGCCGATGCCCGCCGTGACGAAGCCGTCGCGCACGAAGGAGCGGGTCCTCGCGGTCGCCGCGCTCGCGCTGATCGCGCTCGGCGTGGCGGTGTTCTCGGGCGGCGACGAGGGCGACGCGCCGACCCAAGTCGCGGGCGGACCGAGCGAATCGCGCGAATCGAGCGGCACCGCCGAGTCGAACGAGCCGACGAAACGTGCGACGACGCCGACGAAGCGCGCGCCGACGAAGCGCAACGCGACGGCGCACGGCACGGCCGACCGCGACGCGACGGACCGCGGGCCCGACGAAACCGGCGACACGACCGACACCCCGAGCACGACGGACGAATCGTCCGCGACGGAGCGAGGCGCGCTCTGGTCGCCCGTGCCGGCCGAGCTCGTGCCGATGTACGAACGCCTCGCGAGCGGAGGCGCCCTCGCGCGCCATCAAGAACAACGCCTCGCGGTGCTCATCCGTCGACAGCCCGACGATCCGCGCCCCGCGATCTTGCTCGCGCACGAGTACGTCCGCGCGCGCTCCTTCACCGCCGCGCTCGAGCCGATCGAAGAAGCGGTGAAGCGTGACGCCCGCGCGGTGGGCAACGATCCCTGGGCGGTCGCGGATCTCGTGACCCTCGTCGCGTCGAGCGCCACGAACCGCAAAGCCGTTCCGCTCGCGCGCCGCGCCAAGAGCGCCCGCATGCGCGCCGAGGTCGCCGCACGCATCGCGACGTCCAACGAAGAAGACGCACGCCGCCTACGCCTCTTCGCACGCGCGATTCGATAGTGTTCGCGCGTTTCGTTGGTTCGCTTCGCGCTTCGCGCTTCGCTCACGTGTTCGCTTCGCGAACGGGAGACCCGAGCGAGGCTCACGAAGCCCGTAGCAAACGAGCCAAGCGCGCGAACGACAGGGTCCCAAGGGGCGAAGCCCCTTGGCCCGCGGAGCGTCCGAGGGCCGCTCCCGCAGCGAAGCCGCAGGTGTAGCGAAGGGTGCGGACCGAGGAGGGGGTCGCGGGGTTCTCCCCGCGCCGTTCGCGAAGCGAACCCGTGAGCGAAGCGCGAAGCGCGCAGCGAACACTAAACCGCTCCCGCCGCTTGGAAGCAGGCTGCCACGAGCTCGCGCGCTTCCGCCTGGAGCTGGGCGAGGTGCGCGGGTCCTCGGAAGCTCTCCGCGTAGATCTTGTAGACGTCTTCGGTCCCGCTCGGGCGCGCCGCGAACCAGCCGCTCTCGGTCGTCACCTTCAGCCCACCGATCGCCTCGCCGTTGCCGGGCGCGCGCGTGAGCTTCGCGGTGATCTTCTCCCCCGCGAGCACGTCGCCCTTCACGTCCTCCGGCGCGAGCTTCTTGAGCACGTTCTTCTGCGCGCTCGTCGCCGGCGCGTCGACGCGCGCGTACGCCGGTTCGCCGAAGCGTGCGGTGAGCGCCGCATAGCGCTGCCCCGGATCTTCGCCCGTGCGCGCCACGATCTCGGCCGCGAGCAGGTCGAGCAAGATCCCGTCCTTGTCGGTCGTCCAGCAGCTTCCGTCGAAGCGCAGGAAGCTCGCGCCTGCACTCTCTTCCCCACCGAAACCGAACGATCCGTCGAGCAGACCGTCGACGAAGTACTTGAAGCCGACCGGCACCTCGACGAGCTCGCGCCCGAGCTCCGCCGCCACACGATCGATCATCGAGCTGCTCACCAGCGTTTTGCCGACCTTCGCGCCCTTCCACTCGCGCGTGCGGAAGAGGTGATCGACACACACCGCGAGGTACGCGTTCGGCCCGAGGAGCCCGACGCTCGGGCACACGATCCCGTGCCGATCGAAGTCGGTGTCGTTGCCCACCGCGATCTGGAAACGATCCTTCATCGCCACCAGCCCCGCCATCGCGTGCGGCGACGAACAATCCATGCGGATCTTCCCGTCGTGGTCGACGTGCATGAACGCGAAACGTGGATCCACGTCGTCGTTGACGACCGTCAAATCGAGTTTCCATCGCTCCGCGATCGGCGCCCAATAGCCGATCCCCGAGCCCCCCATCGGGTCCACGCCGATGCGCACCTTCGCGGCCGCGATCGCCGGCAGATCCACGATCGTCCCGAGCGCCTCCACGTAGGGCGTCACGAAGTCGAAGCGCTCCGTCTTCGCCCGCGCCGCGGCCCACGACACTCGGCGCACGCCCTGCAGCCCGTTCGCCAGCAGCTCGTTCGCGCGCTTCTCGATCACCGAGGTGATCTCGCCCCCCGCGGGTCCGCCGTGCGGCGGGTCGTACTTGAAGCCGCCATCCTCGGGCGGGTTGTGCGAAGGCGTGATCACCACCCCGTCCGCCTTCCGATCCGCGTTCCGGTTGTGCGCGAGGATCGCGTACGAGACCGCGGGAGTCGGCGCGTAGCCGTCGGTGCGCAGCACCGTGACCCCGTTGGCCACGAAGACCTCGATCGCGGTGATCTCGGCGGGCGTCGAGAGCGCGTGGGTGTCCTTGCCCACGAAGAGCGGCCCCGTGATGCCCTCTGCCGCGCGGTGCTCGCAGATCGCCTGCGCGATCGCCGCGATGTGTGCCTCGTTGAACGACCCCTTGTTCGACGAGCCGCGGTGCCCGCTCGTTCCGAACGCCACACGCTGCGTGGGATCCGACACGTCCGGAGTGAGCGTGTAATACGCCGCGAGGAGCGCGGGCACGTCGGGGAGGATCGACTTCGGAGCGAGCTTGCCAGCGAGCGGATGCGCCATGGCCGCGCATCGAAGGCGACTCCGCCCCGCGGGTCAAGCAGGGGCGCTTTGTGTTCACTGCGGCCTTCGGCCTTCGCTCACGGAGCGCGGGGAGATCCCCGCGACCCCCTCCTCGGTCCGCACCCTCCGCTGCGCCTTCGCTGCGCTTCGGCTTCGCTACGGGAGCGGCCCTCGGACGCTCCGCGGGCCAAGGGGGTTCCCCCCTTGGAACCCTCGTCTTCACGCAATCAGAGCTCACGAAGTAAGCGAAGGCTCGTGGGGGGACAGACCCTCGGGAAGCGAACACTAAAAAGGCAGCGTCAGGGCGACGCAGTGCAGGGCGCCTTCGAGCTCCATCAGCTCGTCGGCCACGAGCGGCTGCAGCGTCTTGCCGCGCAGCTCCTCGCGCAGGATCGCGTAGGCCTCTTCTTCGTGCTCGCGGTCTTCCAGATAACGCGGCACGAGCGCCGCCGAGGGCAGCACCACCAGGTTCGTGTAGCTGCGGAACAACGAGCGCTCCGCGTTCGACGGCATCGGCACCCGCGTCACGCGCAGTCCCGCCTCGGTGAGCTGCCGCGCTGCGCGATCGAGCCGCCGCGCGTTCGTCGCGTCCTGCTCGCGCGTGTAGCGACCCACCACCACGCGCCCGTGCCCCGTCGCGGCGACGTAGAGATCGACGTGCCCCGTCGGCTCCCCTTCGAGCGCCGGGACGTACACCACGCTCCGGCACCCGAAGAGCCCTTCGAGCTCCGCCGCGACCTCCACCTTGGTCCAGCCCAGCAGCTTCCCGCGCCGCACCACGTCGTCGTTCGTGATGCAGACCCCGCCCTCGACCACCAGATGACCGCCCTCGATGTCCATCGCGGTCCGCCGCGTCGCGATCCCAAAGCGCGCCCCGAGCCGCTCCGGAACCACGTCGTCCTCCGGCCGCTCGGTGTCGTACGGGAAGTCGACCAAGTAGTGAGCCCCTCCGACCGCGACCACCTGGGGCCCGAAGTCGCGAATCCAGAACGTGTCGAGCGGCGTCGGCATGAGCTCGACGTTCGTCGGATCCCCGCCGTGCTCGCGGATGTGTGCGCGCACCGTGCTCGGCGCGACGTCGGGCGCGAGCAACACCAGTGGCGGGCGCGCCTCGAGGGTGCCGAGCGCCAACAGCGGACCGAAGACCGACGCGTGATCGGAGGCCCCGGGCGTCCACGCGACCACCAGCCGCCGACCTCGGAGATCACCGAGCGCGCGAGGCCGCGGCGGCGTGACCTGCTCCGCCGAGCCTGTCTCCGAGTCCTCGAGCGCCTCCGCGACCCTCGGCGGGACGGCCGCCGCGTGGGCGTCGCGCGGCAAGAGCTTCGCGGGCGCCTCCGCGAACGGGATCGGCGCACAAGTGGCGAGCACGAAGACGGCCACGCGACGAAGCATCGAACGTCGGTCGGTTCAGCAACGCACGTGCCTCGATTGCCCCGGAAATTCCTGACTCGGAAACACACGAGAAATCGATCGGGACTCGCCCCGGAGCCGGCGGCGACGTGAACCGAGGTGCGCAGACCTTTCGCGATCGCGCAACGCCTCGTGGGCGCACGCCCCCGACGCACGTCGACCGGTCCTCCTCGTTCGCGGACGGGTGGATCCGCGGACGGCTCGATCCGTGGACTCCACGATCCGCTCGACCCTCTCGACCCCGACCCGCTCGACCCGCTGCGCGACTCATGGCGGTTCCGTCTCGCGGGACGTCGTCGCCGCGCACAACCCGCGGAAGAGACACGTCTCTTCGACGCGTTCGCGAGCGGTACTATGCTCCGCGGCCCGCGCGCGCGTCGCGTCCGCGAGAATTCGGCGGCTGACCCCGCCGACTCGGTCGAGAAGTCGGCGGTCGACCCGCCGACCCGAGCAAGAACAGCCTGGCTTCACCATGAGCGACGACGAGAAGAAGGCTCCCTCCGAGGAGTCCGAGCCCGTGGCCTCGGCCGCGTCCGAACCGCCCCCCGCGAGCGAGCCTGCCGAGGCGAGCGGCGCCGATCCCGCGACCGAGGACGGCCCCGCGACCGAGGACGGCCCGCCCAAGAAGAAGGGAAAGAAGGCGAAGAAGGCGCGCGCGAAAGAGAAGGGTGCGAGCGACGCGAGCGCCTCTGCGTCGAGCGAGCCGGGCGTTAAGCACGCGAAGGACGCGAGCTCGAAGAGCGCGGCCGCGAACGACGCGAAGGACGCGGACGCCAACGACGCGAGCGTGAAGGACGCGAGCTCGAAGGACGCCGCCGACACCAAGACCCCGTTGAAGGATCGCCCGCTTCCGCCGCCCGCCGCCGCGCTCCCGCCGATCCCGCGCGCGCAGCGCATCCGCGGCGCCCTCCTCGCCGTCGTCGGCCTCTTCGGCACCTTCCTCCTCATGGCCCACGCCGAGCAGCTCCCGCACGGCGCGCTCTTCGGCCTCGTCACGATGCTCCTCGGCGTCCGTGGCCTCCTCGACCTCACCGGCCTCCTCCGCGACGACCCCGACGCCCGCACCTGGCGCGACTCCGCGCTCGGTCGCCTCGACGGAGAAGCGGTCTGGCAGCAACCGCTCGTCGGCGGCGGCCTCGCGATCGCCACCGTGCTGGTCGGCGCCTTCCTCGGCTACGACGCGCTCCCCTACGCGATCGCGCTCGCCCTCGCCGCGCTGATCCCGGCGTCGCTGCGCCGCATGGGTCTGCTCGTCTTCGTGGTGGTCGGCTTCCTCTACCTGCCGCTCCTCGGCACCTTCTCGCTCTGGGATCCCTGGGAGACCCATTACGGCGAAGTCGCCCGAGAGATGATCGCCCGCGACGACTGGATCAGCCTCTGGTGGGCCCAAGAAAATTGGTTCTGGTCCAAACCGATCCTGATCTTCTGGTCGGAGGCCCTCACGCTCTCCGCGCTCGGTGTCGACTGCAGCCCCGACGCGAACCCCGCCGCGCCGGAGTGGGCGATCCGCCTGCCGGTCGTGATGTTCTCCATCGCGGCCGTGATGGTCGCCTACGCGACGATCCGCCGTTTCTTCGGCGGCCGCGCGGGCGCGATCTCCGCGATTGCGCTCGCCACCGCGCCCCACTTCTTCTTCCTCTCGCACCAGGCCATCACGGACATGTACCTGGTCGCGAACCTGGTGATCGCGATGTGCCTGCTCGCGCTCGCCATCGCGACCGAGCCCGACGCGATCGCCCGCCGCATCCGGGTGCTCGGGAGCTGCTGGAGCGGCCAAGCCCTGGTCGCGTTCCTGCTGCTGCTCGTCGGTCTCCCGCAGGCGCTCTACCTGATTTCGCGCAACGTCCGCTTCTACCCGAGCGAAGGGTTCGCGTTCGTCGAAGACGTCTTCCTCTACGGATCGGGCGACAACCCGGGCGGCCTCGGCGAAGGCCAAGTCCCCGGCAACCCCGAGTTTCGTGACACCCGGCCCGCCGTCGAAGGCATCCTCGGCGAGCCCTTCCTCCAAGGCCTCTTCTGGCTCGTCGGCCTCGCGATCGTGATCTGGTGGATCCGCCGCGAGCAGCGGAAACAAGCGCTGCTCATGGTCGGCTTCTACGTCTTTTGTGGCCTCGCCTTCATGGGCAAGACGATCCCCGGCCTCGCCATCCCCGGCATGGTCGCGCTCTTCTACCTCGTCGCGTCACGCCGCTGGGATCTGCTCTTCGAAGGCCGCCTCCGCATCGCGCCCGGCGTGCTCATCGCGCTCGTGATCGGCATGCCCTGGTTCGTCGCGATGTACGTCCGCCACGGCACCGGCTTCACGGACCGCCTGCTGGTGCACGACAACTTCAACCGCCTCGCGGCGGGCGTGCACGGCGACACCGGCAGCGTGCAGTACTTCCTCTGGCAGCTCGGCTACGCGCTCTTCCCCTGGGTCGGCTTGGTCCCCGCGGCCGTCCTCGGCTGGCTCTGGATGCGCGATCGCGACGCGAGCGATCCGTCGCGTCCGAAGGTGGGTCCGTATCGTTGGCGTGAGCTCCCCACCGATCCCGAGAGCCGCGCGGCCTGGCATCGCCGCGAGACGCTCACCCTCTTCGGCCTCTGGTTCGTCGGCTCGTTCGTGCTCTTCAGCGCGATGATCACGAAGTTCCACCACTACATCTTCCCCGCCGTGCCGCCTGCCGCGCTGCTCGCGGGCGTCTTCCTCGATCGCCTCTTCGGCGAGGATGGGGAAGGGAGCCCCCGCCTCCGCCGCTTGGCCACGATCGGCGCGCTGCTCGCACCCCTCGCGCTCGTGCTCGGCGTCGCGGGTCTCTACGGCGACGTGCGCGGCGTGATCCCCGAAGAGGTCCCGCTCGCGGAGCGCCAAGACTGGGTCCTCGCGCACGGCTGGCCGACCGCGGGGGCGTCCGCGACGATCTTCGTGGGCGCGGCGGTGCTCGCGTGGAGCGCGCGCTGGCTCTGGCAACACCGCCTCGGCGCCGACACCCCGCCGAGCGCGCTCGCGAAGGCCGAGGACCTCTCGCTCTCCGTCGCGGTCGGCGCGGGCGCGGTCCTCGTCGCGTTCGTCGGTCGCGACCTCGCATGGGCCACGAGCGCGCACCCCTACGGCTACGAGCGCCTCATCCACCTCTTCGTCTACAACTACGGCCGCCCCTGGCCCGATCACTTCGACTACCGCCCGATCCTGAGCGGTTTCGCGATCGTCAGTGGCCTCGTCTTCCTCGCGATGATCTTCCGCTGGACCCGCGCCGCCGCCGCCCGCGCGATGGTCGGCCTCTCGGTGCTCTTCTGCGGCTGGACCCTCAACGTCTACATGGTCGATCTCTCGCCGCATTGGGGCATGCGCGAGCTCTTCGAGACCTACTACGACGAGCGCACCGGCCCCGAAGAGCCCGTGATCGCGTGGCAGATGAACTGGAAGGGCGAGAACTTCTACACCGGCAACCGGGTCTTCGCCTTCGTCGATCTCGACAACGCCAAGCTCCGCGATTGGCTCGGCCGAAACCGCGGAAAGACCGCCTATTTCGTGATGGAGCACTCCCGCGTCGGCAGCTTCCGCAGCGTCGTCTCCGGCCGAGAGATCGAAGAAGTCACGGACAAACGGCTGAACAACAAGTTCATCCTGCTGCGCATCCGCAACCTTTGAACGCGCCGCGATCCGTGGATCCTTCGGCGTGAGAGCGCCTCACGCCGTGCGGATCTGCGGGAACAAGCTCCGCTCCACCACCTGCGACCACGCGAACTGCTTCGCGGTGCGCTGGCCTTCGCGGCGGATCGACTTCGCGATCCCCGGCGATCGCCGCAGGAGCTCCACGTCTTCGACCAGCTCGCGCGGATCCGCCGTCTGCACCACGAGCGCGTTGCTCCCCGAGACCGCGTAGTCCTCGCCGCTCACGCCCGTGCAGGCGACGCCGCCCGCGGCCATCGCCTCGAGGCCGACCAAGCCGAAGGGCTCGTGGCCGCTGTTGGCGAGCACCGCCGCGCTCCCACGGTAGAGCACCCGTTTGGCTTCGTCGTCGAGGTGCGAGCGCATCACCACCACGTCGTGCTCGCGCGCGTCGTGGAGCGCGCCCGCGAGGCCCGCGCCGCCCGGACCGCTGGTGGTGCGCTCGGAGACCCGCAGCCCGAGCGCGCGCGCGCGTTCGATCACCTCGACGCCGTGCGCCTCGAGCCCACCGCGCGCGAGCAGGAGCGGCTTGGCCCCACGCTGCTTCAACGCCGCCACCGCGGAGATCGCGGTCATCCAACGTTTGTCGGGATCGAAACGCGCGACCTTCGTGAGCAGGGTGCGGCCGTGCGTGTGTCGCTTGAGCTCGCGGAGCTGATCGCCGGTGATCGCCGCGAACGCTTCGTCACCGAGCCCGTTCGGGATCACCAGCGGCTCGACCCCGACGTGGTCGAGCATCCATTGCCGCATGTAGCGGCTCACGGTCGTGATCGTCGCGGCGCGCGTGAGCGCGGGCCACGGGATCGTGTGAAAGCCGAAGGTGTTGTTCGCGTTCCAGAGGATGCGCACGCGATCGCGCAGGCCGGCCTCGCGCAAGAGGTGATCGAGGTGCAGCACCGCGGGCACCGTCTGATGTTCTTCCGCGATCACCAGCGCCCGCCCGCCCCCCAGCAGGTTCGGCGCCAGACGCGCGAGCATCCACGGCGGCAACGAGCGCGCGTAGTCCGCGATCTTCCCTTCCTCGCCGTCGTAGACGCCGGCCGGATGGTAGCGGCTGATCCACTGACACCAGCGGTGCAGGTGGAGATGACCTCGCTTCTCGTGTCCTTCGGCGTTCGGATCGCCGACGAACCACAGATGCGTGTCGAGCCCATGATCGTTCGCGAGCGCGTCCGTCAGTCCGACGATCCGCGTCGCGATCCCACCTGCACGTGCGTACGAGTCCGGCCCCTCGAACGAGAGGACGTGGACCTCGCCGACGTCGCCGTCGTTCCCCCGATGTTCCACGCGACTGAACATGCCTGGGATCGCAATGCAGGATCAACGCCTGCCGCGTTTATTTTCCTTCGCTTCACGCGGGTGAGTTTGAAGCGGACATCGTGCGAAGCGAAGCGGACGTAAGTCCGCGTAGCCGCACGATTCCGCGAAACTATCGGGCCGCGCGTGAGCGCGGAACCGATGAACATGGATGCAATCCCCGCGTTGGTCGTGCAGATCTCGCGCAGAGTTTGCGCCGGCGTGTGCGCCGCGACGGGGTCCCGCGATGCGGCTGAACGCCCGGTCGCTTCGCGTCACGGACCCACCCGCCGACACGGATCTGTCGAGTCGGCGGGGTCAGCCGCCGACGGATCCGTCACGTGAAGTAGATGACGGCCACCACCGCGCCCGCCCAGAACACCAGGTTCAGCAGGAACGGCCAGTCCTTGAGCATCTGCTCGGTCGGGCTGTCGG
>CALJLK010000142.1 GCA_937982655.1 uncultured Sandaracinus sp. | reverse complement strand
GATGGAGCCTCCCGCCCGCGAGCCTTCGCTCGCGTCGCTCGCTGCGCGCCGTCCGGCAGGGCGGCTTGCGGAGGCGACCGCCCACGCGAGCGTCCATCTCGCGCCCTTCCCCACCGGCGACGACGCGCGCCGCGACGACGCGCTCCGCGAATCCGTGGCCCTCGCACGCCAGCTCGTCACCGCGGGCAACCGCGTCCGCAACGAAGCCAAGCTCAAGGTCCGGCAGCCGCTCGGCGAGGCGATCGTCGTGGTCGCGAGCGACGAGGAACGCGCGGCGATCGAACGTTTCTCGGACGCGATCCGCGAGGAGCTCAACGTGGTGAGCCTCTCGTTCACCACCGAGCCCGCGAAGTACGTCGACTTCCAGCTCCTGCCGAACTTCCCGAAGCTCGGACCGCGGCTCGGCAAGGAGCTGCCGCTCTGCAAGAAGCTCCTCGGCGAAGCGGACGGATCGAAGCTGCACGCGGAGCTCTCCGCGTCGGGCTCGATCACGGTGACGCTCCCGAGCGGCGCCGTCGCGCTCGGTCCCGAGGAGCTGCAAGTGCGCCTTCAGGCCAAAGAAGGCTTCGCGGCCGCGAGCGAGGCGGGGCGCGTGGTGGTGCTCGACACCCAAGTCACGCCCGAGCTGCGCAAGATGGGCCTCGCGCGTGAGGTGACCTCGAAGATCCAGCGCGTCCGCAAGGATCGCGACCTGGCCTACGACGCGCGCATCGTCGTGACGTGGGACGCAGAGGGCGAGCTCGCGGAGGCGCTCGTCGAGCACGGGCCGTCGATCGCGGCCGAGGTGCTCGCGGTGCGCTTCGAGCGCGGAACGAATCCGGACGCGGAGCGGTCGGACGTGGACGGTGAGGCGCTCGGAGTGCACGTCGCCCTCGCGTGAGCGGGCCCCTCACGTCAGTGAGCCCCTGACGCACCGTGAGGCGCGGCGTTCGGGCCGACGCGGCGCGACCCTCAAGCCCTCGACATCCTTCGCGACTTCTTGGCCGACTTCCCGGCTCACCCCCTGTTGCGGCGCCGCCCCCCGCGCTGAGCCGCTCGTGCCCCCTCGGGGTACGTTCGCGCCATGGGTGTCGTCGTCCCCCTTCGTCGCGTGCCGTCACCGGAGGTGACCGACGCCGAGCTCGTCGAACGAGCGCTCGGCGGCGACGCGCGTGCGAAGGAGGCGTTGTACCGCCGCCACGTTCGGCTCGTGACTGGCCTCGCCCACCGGCTCCTCGGCGGCAACGAGGTCGACGATCTCGTGCAGGACGCGTTCGTCGCCGCCTTCGAGCGCCTCGCGGATCTGCGCAACCCGCAGGCCTTCGCGAAGTGGATCGGCATGATCGTCGTGCACACCGCGCGAAAGCGCATCCGACGACGCCGGCTCAAACGTCGATTCTTCCTCGAGCGCAGCCCCGAGCGTGCGATCGAGGTCCGCATCTCCAACGACGCCCCGCCGGACGTCGCGGTCGAGCTTCGCGCGCTGTACGCGCTGCTCGAGTCGCTACCGACGGACGTCCGCGTGGCCCTCGTGCTCCGACGCGTGGAGGGCATGACCGTGCCCGAGATCGCCGAAGCGATGGGCCTCTCACCCGCCACGATCAAACGCCGCTTGCAAGACGGGGAAGTCCTGCTCGCGGCACGCCTGGGGAGGCAGTCATGAACGAGAGCGAACGCCTCGATCGACGCGCGCTCGTCGCGCCCCTCGAAGACGCACGACGCGACGACGACAACTGGCTCGCGATCGACGCGCGGCTCGCGGGACCGAAGCGCCCCCGCTGGGTCGCGCCGACCGGGCTCGTGGCCGTCGCGGCGGCGGTGCTGCTCGTCTTCGTCGCGTTCGGTCGCGAGGAGGGCCCTCCGGCGTGGTCGGGCACCACGCTCGTCGCGGGTGGCACCAGCGCGGCGGTCGCGCTGGAAGACGGCTCCGAGATCGTGGCCGCGCCGGGCGCGCGCCTCGAGCGTGTGTCGACGTCGCCCGAAGAGATGCGCGTCGCGCTGCGCGACGGAAGCGCCACCTTCGAGGTCGCACGGAACCCGGCGCGAACCTTCGTCGTCGAGACGGACGACGTCGAGGTGCGCGTGGTGGGGACCCGCTTCGTCGTGCGCCGCGAGCTCGGCGGGGTCGTCGAGGTGCGCGTCGAGCGTGGCGCGGTGGACGTGGTCGTGCGTGGTGAGGTGCATCGGCTCCGTGCCGGGGAGTCGCGTCGCGTCGAGCCACTGGTCGAAGCGAGCGTCGAGGCGCCACCGCCCGAGGAGCTCACGCCCACCAGGACGCGACGCCCGACCCCGGCACGACGTGACCGCGCGGAGTCACGCGACGAGCCACGCGAGGCGTTCGACGCCGCGCGCACCGCACGGCGCGACGGCTCGGCCCGCGAGGCCGCCGAGCTCTACGAACGTTTCCTGCGAGACTTCCCCCGCGACGATCGCGCGGGGCTCGCGGCGTTCGAGCTCGGGCGCCTGCGGATGGACTCCCTCTCCGATCCGCGGGGCGCTGCGCAGGCGTTCGGGCGCGCGCTCGAGCTCGCGCCACGCTCGCCGTTCGCGGAGGACGCGCGGGCTCGCCTCGTCGACGCCCACGCTCGCGCGGGCGACGACGCCGCGTGCGAACGCGCACGCGCGCGCTACCTCGCGCTTCACCCCGAGGGCCGCCACGTCGAGGCGATGCGTCGCTCGTGCGAGTGATCGCAGCACCGATCCTGGATCAGGCTCTAGGGGATCCGCCTCGCTCGATCGTGCGACGTCTCCGTTTACAGCGCGGCGTCCTGCTCGGCACGATGAGCCGGTGATGCGCACGCGAAGCATCCGTCGATTCGGCCGGGCTCGGTGGCCTGACGGCGACGCTCGCGTGACATCGGGTCGCTCGGACTGGCGGCCGGCTCGAAGAACGTCGGTCGTGGGGCTCGCGGTGGCGAGCGTCACGCTGCTCGTGATTCACGCGTCGCTGGCGAGCCAGGCGAGCGCCCAGACCTGCCGCAGCGCGCGTCCGCACGTCGTGCTCGAGCTCGCGGGTGACTGGCCCGACGGTGAGCGCGGGGCGGTGACGGTCGAGCTCCGCGCCGCGCTCGAGGCCCAAGAGCTGGAGCTCTGTCTGACCGCCGAGCGTGCGGTCGCGCGGGTGCGACTCGAACGGACCGACGACCGACGCGTGCTCATCGCGATCGGCGACGCTGTCACCGACAAACGCGTCGAGCGCGCGCTCGACGTCTCGAGCTTCCCGCCGGAGACGCGTTCGTTGGCGGTCGCCATCGCGGCGGACGAGCTGCTTCGTGCGAGCTGGGCGGAGCTGCTGCTCGTCGACGCGCCGCCGCCTGCGATCGAGCCTCCGCGCGAGGTGCGCGCGGCGGTCGCGCGATCCGTGCCGAGCGTCGCGGTCGAGCCCTCGTTGGCGTGGCTCGATCTCGTCTTGCCCCTCGAGCGCTTCGGGGGTGGGGATCTCTGGCTGGGCGGCTCGCTGCGCGCCGAGCGCTGGTGGGCGGAGCGAGTGGCCCTTCGCGTCGGCCTCGGCGGGCGCGGCGCGCCGTCTCGCGGCAGCGCGCTCGGAGACGTGCTCGCGCGCGCGCTCGTGGCGGAGCTGGACGTGCTGGTGGGCGTGTTCGGGGAGCCCGAGCGCGGGCTCCACCTCGGCGTCGCGGCGGGGGTGTGGACCGCGTGGGCCAGCTACCACGGGCGCGCGCTCGACGGACTCGACGTGAGCACCGCGCGCGAGTCCGGCGCGGTCGTGGCGCCACGAGGCACGCTCTTCGCGCGCTATGGCTTCGGCGCAGTGCGGCTCGGCCTCGAGCTCGCGGTCGGCAGCGCCGTGCTCGGGGTCGTCTCCACCGCCGACGGCGAACGCGTCACGGGCAGCCACGGCGCGCTCGTCCAAGCCATCCTCGCGTTCGGAGTGAAGCTGTGACGCGCGCGCGCCGCTACGGGGGCCGGGTCGAGGTTCGTTTCGCGGGGGCTCGGGCTCCGAAAACGAGCCGGCCTCCTCCCGTGGGATGCCGCATCGTCGCGCTCCTGTGCGTCCTCGGCGGCTGCGAGCTCCGCGAGCTCGACGTCCTCGCGACGACCGGCGATGCGGGTCGACGGGACGCTGCGCAAGACGCGGGAACGATCGACGCGACGACGGATCTCCGTGATGGGGGTGACGGCGGCGCGGAGGTGACGGTGCACGCGCCACTTGCCGCGAGCGATCAGCACACGTGCGCGATCTTCGGCGAGGAGCTCGCGTGTTGGGGCGCCAACGATCGAGGCCAGCTCGCCCACGTCGACGCGCGGAGGCTCGCTCCGACGCCGCTCGCGCTCGCGACCACGCCGGTCGCGATCTCGCTCGGAGCACGCTCCACGTGTGTGCTCGACGCTGCGGGTGAAGTGCGCTGTGTCGGCGCGAACACGCGTGGCCAGCTCGGTCTCGGAGACGCCGACGACCGCAGCGTCCTCTCGCCGGTCGCGCTCGTCTCCGCCGCCCGCGCGCTCTCCGCGGGCGCGGCGCACGTCTGCGCGATCCTGATCGACGATCGGATGTACTGCTGGGGCCGCAACGACGAAGGCCAGCTCGGCATCGAGCCGCTCGATTTCGACGACCAACCGCTCCCGGTCGAGGTGGCGACGAACGCCGAATGGAGCGCCGTGAGCGCCGGTCAAGGTCACACGCTCGCGGTGACGCGTCAGGGCGTCCTCCTCGGCTGGGGTCGCAACTCCGACGACGAGCTCGGGCTCGGAACCGAAGCTCCGATCCAGCGCCGGACTCCGACGCAGATCGGCGACGACGCCTGGATCGAGACCGCCGCGGGTCAGAGCCACTCGTGCGCGCTCCGCGCCGATCGTCGCGCAGCGTGCTTCGGATCGAACGGCAGCGCGCAGCTCGGGCTCGGGGATCTCGGCGACCGCGCCGTACCGACGCCACTCGCGCTCGAAGGCGTCGACGCGATCGCGACGAACACCTTCCACGGCTGTGCGCTCGTTTCCGGCGAGCTCTTCTGTTGGGGTCGAAACGTCGAAGGTCAGCTCGGCACCGGGGACACGGAGGACCGGCTCGTTCCGACGCGCATCGGCACCGACGCGGACTGGAGCCACGTCGCGACGGGACGCTTCTTCACCTGCGCGCGCAAGCGTGACGGCCGCGTCTTCTGCACCGGCGCGAACGAAGAGGGCCAGCTCGGCACCGGGGACACCGAACGCCGGCGCGAGCTCACCGCGGTCGCGCGCTGACGCGTTCACCGCCGAAGGTTCCACGCACGACACCTCGCGGTGGCCCGAGCGGACTCCGAGTGCACGCTCGCGCCTCGCGCCGATCACGCTCGCCGTCGCGCGAGGGCCGAGCTGCGTGCCGTTCTGGTGACTCACGCGACCTCCACATCGCGGTCTGGTGACGAGCCGACGACTCCACGGCTCCGTCACGAACGGGGCACTTCGCCGAGGAAAACCGCTCCGAATCTCCCGTCGTCCACGCGCCGAGAGCGCACGCACGACGGAGACGAGCATGACGCAGACGTTCGAGCTTCCCCTCGCGAGCGAGCGCCGCTTCGCGCCTTCCTATCCCGTTCACCCCTCCGGCGTCCCCGCCGGCGAGCTCGTCGCGGGCCGCTACAAGCTGCGCTTCGCGCGCTCCGAGAAGGATCTGCTCGACGTGCAGCGCCTTCGCTTCGAGGTCTTCAACCTCGAGCTCGACGAGGGCCTCGACAGCGCGTTCCTGCTCGGGCGCGACGAGGACGAGTTCGACGCCTACGCGCACCACCTCGTGGTCGAAGAGCGCGCGACGGGCGCGATCGTCGGCACCTACCGCTTCATGACGAAGCCGCAGGCCGACGCGCGCGGTGGGTTCTACTCCGCGACCGAGTTCGACTTCCGCGCGCTCCCGCGCGACGTGGTCGAGCGCGGCGCGGAGATCGGTCGCGCGTGCGTGGCCGCCGAGCACCGCAACGGCCGCGTGATCCATCTTCTGTGGAAGGGTCTCGCGCGCTACCTGGCGTGGAACGACAAGCGCTACCTCTTCGGCTGCGCTTCGGTGCCGGGGACCGATCCAGCGATCGGCCATCTCGTCGAGGATCGCCTGCTCGCGCAGGGCAAAGTGCACCCCACCCTGCGCCTGCAGCCGCTGCCCGCGCTGCGCTGCGACGATCGCGTGAGCGAGACGTCCACCGAGCTCGTCGCGATCCCGCCGCTCGTCGAGAGCTACCTCGGCTTCGGCGCGAAGATCTGCAGCCGACCCGCCCTCGATCTCGCGTTCAAGGTCGTCGACTTCTTCGTGATCCTCGATCTGAGCGATCTCGAGCCCGCGATCCGACGCAGCTTCTTCGAGAAGAACGTCTGGTCGGAGGCCTGAACGTCGCGCGAGCACGGCGGACGTTCGTTCGCTCCGCCGTGCTCAGCGACGGCTCACCCCGCGACGCAGCGGTTGCGGTCGTCGCAGATCTCTCCCGCCGCGCAGTCGCTGTCCATCCGACAGTCGATGGGGATGCGGCAGAAGCCGTCGACGCAGACCTCGCCCGCGCCACAGTCGCGCGTGATGCGGCAACGCGTGGCGGGCTCGCAGAAGCGGAAGGTGCACGCCTCGCCCTCGGGGCAGTCCTCGTCGCGCGTGCACTCGTCCGGCGGGAGGAACGTGCAGACGCCCACGAGGCAGATCTGTCCGCCGGGGCACTCCGCGTCGCGCTCGCAGCCGCCCGGCGCGATGCAGACGTTGTTGATGCACTCGCGGCCGGAGTCGCAGTCCATGTCGCTCCCGCAGAGCAGCCAAGGGATGCAGCGCGAGCCCGCGCACGACCAACCGTAGTTGCAGTCCGCGTCGCCCGCGCACGTCGTGGGCTGGCAGTACTCGAGCTCGCAGACCTCTCCGCTCGGGCAGTCCGCGTCGCGGCGACAGTCGGTCGCGACGAAGCACGCTCCGAAGTCGGAGCAGCTCGTGCCGGGCGGGCACTCGGAGCCGAAGGGCGGCGCGCAGAGCAGGAACTCCGCGCAGGTGTCGCCGAGGCAGGTCCAGCCGAGCGGACAATCCGCGGTGGTCGCGCAGTCGATCTCCGGGATGCAGGCGCGCGAGAAGAGGTTGCACGTCGTGCCGGCCGGGCAGTCGTCGTTCGCGCGGCAGGGCTCTGCGGTGCAGACGTTCGAGGTGCAGCGCTCGCCGGCCGCGCAGTCCGCGCTGGTGCGGCACTCCCCGTCGAAGCGACAGCTCCCGAGGACACAAGAGAAGCCGTCACCGCACTCGTCGTCGCGCACACAATCGCCGACGAAGGCGCAGACGTTCGAGAGACATCGGTAGCGGTTCGGGCATTGAGCGTCCGCCGTGCACTCGCCGGAGAACACACACCTTCCGCTCTGACAGCGCAGGCCGCTGCCCATGCAGTCGGCGTCCGCGCGACACTCCGGGGGCGGCACGCACACCCCGTCCTCGCACACGTTCCCGTCCTCGCACGGGACCTCGGGGCACGTCGGCGGCGCATCCCCGCAGAAGCCGAAGTCGCAGATCCGACCGGGCCCACAGTCCGCGTCCACCCCGCACTCGGGGGGCGGAAGCGGCACGCACGCGCCGTCGATGCAGGTGCCGCGGCCGGAGCCGGGGATGAACGGACAGTCCGCGTCGACCTCGCACGCGTCGCCCTCGCAGGTTCGGCCGTTGCAGCGTTGCCCCGGGAACGGGCAATCGGCGTCGGTGCTGCAGAACGACCCCGGCCAGCAGCGATTCGCCTCGCAGGTCCACCCGGCCGTACAATCTCCGTCGACCTCGCAACGACCGGGCTGACAATACGCGAAGTCGCACCGGAACCCGCTCGGACAATCGGAGTCGTCGCGACACCCGTCATCGCCCACACATCGGAATCCGTCACAACGTTCGTCGGGCGGACAATCCGCGTTGTCGCGGCACCGACGCAGCGGCGAGCAGCGCCCGAAGAAGCAGAGCTCGCCGGGCGCGCATTCGGCGTCGGTCTCGCAGGTGGACGCAGGCACGCAGCGGCGGCTCAGCGCGTCGCAGACCTGACCTGCCCCACACTCGGAGTCGCGGATGCAGCCGGTGGGCACGCAGCGGGCGGCGTCGCAGCGGAAGCCCGCGCTGCAGTCCGCGTCCGCGACGCACTCGCCGACGAACTCGCAGCTCCCGGCCTCGCACTCGAACCCACGCGTGCAGTCCGCGTCGCTCCGGCACTCGCCGACGAAGACGCAGCGCTCCGACCGGCACACGAAGCCAGCATCACACTCGGCGTCGCGGGTGCACTCCGGAAGCGGCGCGCAGGTGCCGTCGACGCAATCGAAGCCGGGATCGCAGTCGGCGCGCGACGCACACTCGGTGACGCGCTCGCACGTGCCCGCCACGCAGCGCTCATCCGGGTCGCAGTCACGATCGTCGCCGCACGCGACGACCGCTCGACACTCCCCTGCCTCGCAGCGTTCGCCCGCGCGGCAGTCCAGATCGGAGACGCACTCCGCGTCCGAGACGCAGCGACATCCGTCGCAGACGAGCCCTTCGCCGCAGTCGGCGTCGCGGACACACGTGCAGGTGGAGCCGTCGAGGACGGTGGAGTCTTCGATCGGCGCTCCGTCGCTCACGGGTCCTGCGTCGGAGGGTGGTGGTGGGCTCACGAGGCGCGAGCGACCACAGCCGACGGAGAGAAACGTGAAGCCGACGAGCGCGACGACGTGAATGCGCATGTTCCGATCCCCGATCCGGAGGGAACGATAACGGAAACTCACGACCGACGACGACCACGCAGGTTCACCCGCCCGTGAACGCCCGGTCGACGAAACCCGAAACGCCCGCGCGAGGCGGGCGTTTCGTCGGTGCGAACGTCGATCCCTGGCTCAGCGCGGCGGGACCTGGAAGACCACGTAGGGCGCGGGCGTGCCGTTCGGGAAGGTCGCGCCGAGGAAGCTGAGCACGTTCATCGTCTGGGTCTGGCCCTCCGCCGTCACCATGCCGCCGCAGGACTGCGCGCCGCACAGCGGGCGCATCACCGCGGCGATGGGCGACTCCGCCATCGTGGCGGCCTGGAAGCGCCACGTGAACGCCGCGGTCTTCGCGGGCTCCACGACCTCCGCGGCCGCCTCGGGGGCGATGCCTTCGAGCAACGCGGGCTGCGTCGGGGCCGGAGCGTCCACGCCACGCACGCGGTCGAGCTCGAGCTTCACCGCGCTGCCCCGCGCGAAGAAGGTGATCTGCAAGTCGCCGCCTTCGGCGATCTCGGTCGGCTTGTACGCACAATCGACGAAGTGCTCCCCGCCGCGGCAGGCCTCGGTCATCGCCTCCCAGGCCGGCGCGAGCTCGTTCCAAGCGCGCTGGTGGGTGGCCGGGATCGTGATGGGCTCGTTCGCGACCTCGGCACGGACGTCGTAGCCCTCGAGCTTCAAGTAGCCGAGCTCCGTGGTGGCGCCGCGGCGCACCGCGAACGCGACCTCGGGGACGTTCGCCGCCTTCAACGTGCCGAGCACGAGCGCGGTCGTCTGGTACGGCGTGCTGGCGTAGATGCGGAGCACGGCGGCGCGACGCGCGGGGGCGGCCGCGATCGCCTGAGCGAGCGCGGGGATGCGCACGCCGTCGCGTGCGGCGTCCGGGACCCGACCGCGTTCGAGCGGGACCACGTCGCGTCCGTCGAGCCGGATCGCGGAGCCCGAGATCTCGATCGCCGCCGCGTTGGTCGGCTCGGAGTCGTGGCGGTTCGAGATCGAGAGCTCGAGGAGGCCGACCGTGGGCTCGGTCGAGGCGGCCTCGCCGGCCTCGGTGTCGTCGCCACAAGCGACGGATCCGAGCGCGAGGAGGAGGGCGAAGGCGAAGCGGAGGCGCGACATGGCGCGGGACTCTACCTCACGTTCGGTTCGATCGAGCGGGTGGACTTTCGGGGCGCGCGCGTGGGTGTGGGAGATCTCGCGGAGCACGCCGTCCTGCCGACGTCGCTGCATCGGACACATCGTCGCCGGTCGCTGACCACGCCGACGACGTCGCCGACCACCGGCCACGTCGCCGACCACGACCACACGACGGCACGACGGAACGTGAAGAGCCGAAGACCTCGCGATCTTCGGCTCTCCCACGTTCGGCTCGCCTGGCTTCAGTTCGTGCCGGCGATGGTCGCCGCGACGTCGGCCGCGAGGTCCGCGACCTTCTTCTCGATGCCTTCGCCGAGCTCGTAGCGCACGAAGCGACGGATCGAGAGCTTCTCGCCGATCTTCGCCGAGAGCTCGTCGAGGATGACGCCGACCGTCTTCTTGTCCTCGCTCATGATGAACTCTTGGTCGAGGAGGACGACGTCCTTCTTCCACTTCGCGAGCTTGCCCTCGACGATCTTCTCGAGCGCGGCGCGCGGCTTCTCCTTGCCGGTCTGCTTCGCTTCCTCGTCGAGCTGACCGAAGAAGATCTCGGTCTGCTTGGCGATCGCGGCCTCGGAGATCTCCTCCGCGCGCACGAACTCCGGCTTCTCCGACGCGATGTGCATCGCGACCTCGGAGACGAACACCTTGAACTCTTCGTTGCGCGCGACGAAGTCGGTCTGGCAGTTGACCTCGACCATCACGCCGACGCGGCTGCCCGCGTGGATGTACGCGTGAATCAGGCCGTCGGCCGCGATCGCGCCCGCCTTCTTGGCAACCTTCGCGAGACCCTTCTTCTGAATGATCTCGACGGCCTTCTCTTCGTTGCCTTCGGCCTCTTCGAGGGCCTTCTTGCAATCCATCATGCCCGCGCCGGTGCGGTCACGGAGCGTCTTCACCTGAGCTGCGCTGATCTGCGTCATCGGAATCTCTCCTGGGAACTGGGAAAGCTTGTACGCGGAAGGCGGACCGTGAGGCCCGCCTTCGCTGGGTTCGGACGAAGGTGAGTCAGCGGCGGGGCGGGCGGCGCTTGCCGCGCTGGACCTCGACCTGAACTCCGTCGGCGTTCGCCACCGGAGCGTGACCACCGCCGCCCTCGCCGCGACGACGCTGGAGGCCGTCGATGCAGGCGTCGGCGATGCGCGACGTGATGAGCTTGATGGAGCGGATCGCGTCGTCGTTGCCCGGGATGATGAAGTCCACGAGGTTCGGGTCGCAGTTCGTGTCCGTGAGCGCGACGATCGGGATGTGGAGCTTGCGCCCCTCGCTGACCGCGATGTGCTCGTGGTTCGGGTCGACCACGAAGATCGCCGACGGCAGCGCGTTCATGAGCTTGATGCCGCCGTGGTACTTGTCGAGCTTCTCCATCTCGCGGCGGAGCGAGAGCGCTTCCTTCTTCGGGAGCGCGTCGAGCGTGCCGTCCTCGTCCATGCGCTCGAGCTCGCGGAGGCGCTCGATGCCGACCTTGACGGTGCGGAAGTTCGTGAGCGTGCCGCCGAGCCAGCGACCGGTGATGAAGAACTGACCCGCGCGGACCGCCTCCTCGTGGATCACGTCCGCCGCCTGGCGCTTGGTGCCCACGAAGAGCACGTGGCCGCCGCGCGCGACCGCGTCGCTCACGAAGTGGAACGCGCGCTTGAAGAGCTGCGCGGTCTGGTCGAGGTCGATGATGTGGATGCCGTTGCGTGCGCCGTAGATGTACGAGCGCATCTGCGGGTTCCAGCGCTTGGTCTGGTGCCCGAAGTGGACGCCGGCGTCGATGAGCGCGCGGAGGCCGATGGGGAGGTCACCGCTGGCGACGTCGGCGGTACCGAGGGCGGCGAGCTCGGGGGATTCGTGGATCGTTTCGGTCATGGCTCGATTTCCTTGGTTGGGTCCGCCACTTCCCGCGACCGCCGACCCACGGAGACCGTGAGCACCAGGAGGCCGTTCGAGCCGGGAAGTGTGTGTGATTTCGGCGAGCTTCCTCGCCGCCGCGACCGTAGGAGCACCGTGCGCCGTCGGTCGGGGCGCGCGATCTAGCAGGTCGCGGGGTGCACGCCAAGCGCTGCGTGGTCGACGTCGTGAGGGGCGTCAGCTTCTTCGAGGGTCTGTCGCCAGACCCTCCCCCAGGAAGCCCCGAACCCCTCCCACGAGCCTTCCGTGGGTCGAACGTGCGTCGTGCAAGGAATGCACGGACGCGCGTTCACTGCACCGTCTCGAGCCACGCAGGATCGACGGTGGTGAACGCGGACTCGACCGACTGGCGCCCCGTCTGATCCTCGCGGGCGGGCGGAAGCCGCGGCGGATCGACCATCGTGACCGAGCCCAGCAGCGGGTACTGCGCCGTCTCGTGCTCGGTCGCCGCGCGGATCACGCGGATGCTGCTCGTCGTCACCTGCACGCGCTCGAACCACAACACGCTGCCGATGCGCACGCTGAGCACGTGGCGCCGCCACTGACCCCCGATGCGGGCGAGCATGCACGTCACCTCCGCGCCGAGCGCGTCGTGCTCGGTGATCCACTCCCCGGAGCGTCGGTCGCGCATCGCGACGCAGAGGGCGCCGCGGAGGTGGTACTCGGTGTTCTGGGTCGCGAAGACGTGAACCTGCATCGAGCGACATGAAAACAAGTTTCGTGCCTCGCTGGCCATCCGCGATTTTCCTTACGAACGGATGGTTGCACTGATGGCGGACGGCTTCGGAGGTGGCGACCCCGAGCCCCACTGGCCAATGCGGTGGCCAGTCCGCTTCTCCGAGGGGCAGCTCGCCGTACCTCGGTCCCCGAGAAGCCCTCGTGCGGAATGCGTGAAGGGGATTTCGGACCCGGTGTAGGCTACGCGTCGTGGGAGACCGCATCGTCCTTCGCACGGAGTGTCGCGACAACGGCGAGGCCGTCGGAGCCCTCGCGAGAGACCTCGACGACGGGCACCTCGTTTTGCCCGCCGATCACGCGGTCGAGCTCGGCGCGTGGGTCGCGTTCGAGGTGTTGCTCCGCGACGGCCAAGCGTTCTTGGAGGGCATGGGCCGCTGCATCGGGAGCGAGCGCGCCATGGCGGGACATCGCGTGCGCCTGGACGATCTCCAGCTCGACACCGCGGGCGAGCTCCTGTTCGAACGCATCGTCATGGCGCGTGACGACCTCGAGCACGGGGGGCGCCAGACGGGCGAGATCGACATCACGCGGCTCGCGGCGGCGACCCAGGTGGTGGAGCCTCCGCCCGCGCCCAAGCCCCCTCCGCCGCTCCCGAAGCCTGCGTCGGCCCTGCCACCCAAGCCGGCCTCCGCGGTGCCGCCCAAGCCGGTCGTGGCGCCGAGGCCGCCCTCCGCGATCCCCGCCCCGATGGCCGCGGCTCGACCGCCTTCCGCGGTGCCGATCGCGCGGCCTGCGGCCCCCGCGCTTCCACCGCGACCAGCACCCGTCGCGACGCCAGCAGCGAAAGCAGCTCCGACGCGGCCCCCGTCCGTGGCGCCACGTGGTCGCCCTCCCTCGATCGTGCCGACCTCACCGGGTGGGTTCCCGGCGGTGCGTCCCGAAGCGATTCGCGCCGAAATCGCCCGCACGGACGCCGCACGCCCCGCGTCGGTGCGACCTCCGTCCGAAGTGCGACCTGCCTCCGTGAGACCGCCTGCGGTCGCGGCGAGCGCACGCAGCGGTCTGCCTCCAGCCCCGCGGGTGCCGACGTTCGCCCCGACTCCCTTCGTGCCCGAGGACACGCGCGTCGATCTCGCGCCCTCGGACACGACGCTCTCCGCGCTGCGCGAGAGTCGCCGTCCGGCCGCGCTCGAAGCGCAGCTCCAGCGTCTGCTCCCGCGGCTCGTGGCCGAAGGTCGCGTGCGCGACGCGGACGAGCTGCGCGCGCTCGCGCTCCGACTCGGGCTCGAGGCGCTCGAGATCGTCTACCCCGATTGACCCTCGCTCGGATCGGGACAGGGTCTCCAGGTGGCGGATCGAGCAGCGAGGAGACCGCTCCTGCGTCGCGCATCGGCCGCGGTGCTCTGGTTCTTGATCGGCGTCGTCGCGCTCGTCGTGAGCGCGCTCGCACACCTCGACTCGCCGGTGGCTCGTCGCGCGACGTGTGAGGAGCTCGAACGTCAGCTCGACGCGGCGCTCGCGGGTGACTTCGCGATCGATCGCTGCGTCTCGCTCTCGTGGCGCGAGGTGCGCGTCGAGGGGTTCCGCGTGCACGCGCCGGATGGAACGCGGGTGCTCGACGTGCGCTCCGCGGTGGTGGTGCCCGACGTGCGCGCGTCGATCGCGGGCGTGCCGACGGTGCGCGAGGTCGTGGTGGAGGGAAACACCCTCGACCTGCGCGAGCCGAGCGCGATCGCGGAGGCCTTCGCGGCGAAGGTTCCGTCGGCGCCTTCGATCGGCCCGACGATCCTGCCGCGGATCGAGATCGAACGTGTGCGCGTGCGGCTCGCGCGCCTCGACTTGCCGGAGGCCCTCACCCTCACCGATCTCGCGCTCGAAGGCGCCGCGTCGCTCGGGCCTTCGGTGCGTGCGCGCGACGTGACGTTGACGGGCGCGCTCCGGCGTGGCGAAGGCGCACCGCTCTCGCTCGCGGTCGACGCGGACGCGGACCTCGGCGCGGACGCGACCAGCACGGTGCGCGTGGAGCTCGCGCGAACGGAACGCGTGGCGGAGACGATCGCGAACGTGGAGGGCGAGGTGCGGTGGGGCGCGGCGCTCGAGGACGGTCCGGCCCACGTCGACGCGCGGACCGAGCTCGCGATCGAGCCGGACGACGCACGCGCGCTGGGTGTGCCGGAGGTCGCGGGGCTCTTGGGAGGACCGCTGCGGCTCGAGCTCCACGTCGCGGGCTGGCTGGACGCGCTCGAAGCCGAAGGCACGCTGCACGCGGGCGATTCTTCGTCCGTGCGGGTCGAAGGATCGTTCGCGGCCACCGACGAGGGCGAGCGGGCGCGGGCCCGCGTCTCGACCGAGGGCGTCGCGCTGAGCGCGCTCGTGGGCACCTTGCCCGATGCGATCTTCGCGGGCGACGTCGAGGTCACGCTCGAGCCCGCGGGGGAAGCACGGCGCCTCACGCTGCGTGGCGAGCGGCTCGCGTACGATCGATGGACGGTCCCGCGCATAGAGGCCGACGCGACGCTTCGCGACGACGTGTTGGAGCTCGAGCGGCTCGCGCTGCCGCACCTCACGCACGACGGACGCCTCGACGTGACGGGTACCTTCGGCGAGGCGATCGAGGTCCGCTTCGACGTCGACGTGCCGTCGATCGCACGCGACGCGAACGTGCGCGCGCTCGCGCCCGGGGCCGATGCGCGCGTGGTCGGTCGCGGTCGGTTCGCGCTGCGTGACGACCGGCTCGACGTGGAGCTCGACGTGACCGCGCGCGACGCCAGCGGGTTCGGGATCCGTGCGCGCGAGCTCTCGGTGCGCGGCGACGCGCGGGGCGAGCTCGATCGTCCCCGCGCGCGGCTGACGATCGGCGGCTCGGAGGTGCGTGTCGCGGGCGAGACGATCGATCGCGTCGAGGCGCGGGTGGTCGGGGGACCGAGCGGCGACGCCGCGCGTTACGCGCTCGAAGTCGACGCGCGCAGCGGCTCTCGGCGCGTGCGGGGTGATCTGGACGCCCTCGTGCGCGACGTGAGCGCGCCGGACGTCGAGCTCTCGGGCACCGTCGACGCGGAAGGGCTCTGGCCCTCGCCGCTGCGGGCGCGGCTCACGAACGTGCGCGCGAGGGGTGACTCGATCGCGATCGGCGCCGCGCACGTCGCGGACCGCGGAGGCGCGATGCTCGTGGAGCTCGGCGGCACCGTGGCGCCGCGCGGGCGCTCGAACGTCCACGCGCTGGTCGACGTGGAGCTCGCCGCGGTGGAGCAGGCGTACGGGCTCGCGGAGGGCCTGCGCGGGCGCGTGCACGTCGAAGGAGCGCTGCAGGGCGCGCTCGCGTCGCCCGAGGTGCTGCTCAGCGCGACGGCGACGGACCTCGCGGTGCGCGACCTGCCGAGCTCGACCGCGCGGATCGAGGCGACCCTGACGCCCGGCGTGGGCGCGACGGTCTCCGCCGAGCTGCGCGGCGCGGGCGCGCTCGAGATCGACGCGACGCTGCGATCCGAGGCGCGTGCGCTCGCGGCGCTCGACGAAGGCACGCTCGATGCGCGTGTGAAGGCGGACGCGCTCTCGCTCGCGCTCTTGGAGCTGGTGCTGCCCGACGCGCCGCCGCTCGCGGGCACGGTGAGCGTCGACTCGCGCGTCCAGGGAACGCGCGAGGCGCCGGTGGTCACGCTCGCGCTCGAAGGGGACGACGTCGCGTTCGACGGCGGCGATCCGATCGACGTTTCGCTCGCCGCGCGGTGGAGCGACGACGCGCTGGAGACGACGCTCGGCGCACGCGACGCGTCGGGTCCGTTCGTGGACGCGCGGCTTCGCGCGCCGCTCGCGCAGGCCGAGCTCGCGACGCTGCCGACCGATCTCGAGACGTGGCTCGCGCGACCGATCGCGCTCGACGTGGACGTGCCCACGCGCGCGTTGCCGAGCCTCCCGCGACCGCTGGCGCAGGCGCTGCCGATCGAGCTCGGCGTGCACCTCGAAGCGCGCGGTGGCGCGTCGCCTCGCGTGGACGCGCGCCTCGCGGGACGCTGGCTCGAAGTCTCGCGCGTCGGAACGTGCGGCGACGCGCGGCCGAGCTTCGGGGCGGAGCTGGCGTTCGACGGCACTCGCGCGAACGTGACGTCCACGCTGCGCGACGCGGGCGGGGAGGCGCGGCTCGAAGCGAGCGCGTCGATCCCGTGGCGCACGTGGCTGCGCGACGGCTTCGTGGTGCCGACGGTGGACGCGACGCTGCGCTCGGAGGCGCTCGCGCTCGCGCGTCTGCCCTACGCGTGCGAATCGCTCTCCGGGATCGCGCGGGTCGACGTGAGCGCGACCGGGATCCTCGGCGACGCACCGAACGTTCGCGCGAACGTGGACCTGCGCGAGCTCCGCACGCGGGAGAGCCCCGTGGTGGACGCGCGGATCGCGGCGGAGGTCGACGCGCGCAGCGGTCGCGTGGACGTCGCGATGATCGATCGCGCGACGCGGCGCACGAGCGTGGCGATCGACGGCGCGTGGGACTGGACGTGGTCGGGGATCGACGCGCCCAACCTCGACGACGCCGCCTGGCACGCGAGCGCGCGCTTCGACGACGCCGCGATCGCGCCCTTGGTCGCGATGGTGCCGCAGCTCGCGGAGCCGAGCGGCGCGATCGACGGAACCCTTCGCGCGTCCGGGCGGGGCTTCGAGAGCACACCCGACGTCTCGGGCAGCGTCACGCTGCGCGACGTCGGGCTCACGCTGCGCGATCCCTTCGTGCGTGTGTCGCGCGTGCAGGGTGGGATCGCCTTGCGCGACGGCGCGGTCGTGATCGACGGTCTGCGTTACCGCGGGGCTCTCTCCGAGCACGCTGGACGTCCGCGTTCGCGCGCGAAACCTGCCGGCGCGCGTGGAGGGCGTGATCTTCGCGTACGTGAGCGCGGACGTGCGGGTCGAAGGCGACCTCGCGGCGCGCGATCGGCGAGTGCTCGACGTGAGCCTCGAAGAGCTCGCGGTGCGGGTGCCCGAAGAGAGCGGGCGGAGCGTGCAGAGCCTCGAGCGGCATCCGGACGTGACGTACGTCGACGCGCTGCCGGGGGGCCTCGGCGCGCTCGCGCAGGTGGCGACGACGGAAGACGAAGCCGCCGAGACGAGCGAGCCCTCGGTGCCGATCGAGGTGCGCGTGCGTTCGACGCCCTTCTGGGTGCGGCGCGACGACTTCGCGTTCCAGCTCGACGCGAACGTGCGATCGACGACCGACGCGGAGGGCACGCGCCTCGAGGGGCCGCTCACGATCCGTCGTGGCTACATCGAGCTGCTCGGCAAACGCTTCGAGCTGCAGCCGGGAGAGATACGGTTCTCGGGTGGGAGCAGCGTCGATCCACGGCTCGATCTCACCGCGCTGCATCAGCTCCGCACCGGCGAGAAGGTGTACGTCGACATCGGCGGCTACCTCTCCGCCCCCACCCTCGCCTTCCGATCGCCGGACGTCGAAGGCGGCGACGAGCGCGCGGTGATCGATCTCTTGGTGCGCGGCGGCGCGCAGCGCGAGGCGGAGGTGGCAGCGCGCGATCAGGCGACCTCGGTGCTCGCGGGCATGCTCGCGGGCTTCTTGAGCTCGATGACGCGACGCGAGCTCGGCGCCTTCCTGCCGGTGTTCCGCATCGAGGCGGAGGACGCGCGGAGCGCTCGCGTGCGCGCGGGTTTCCAAGCCGATCGGCTGATCCCGAGCTGGCTCGAGGGTGTCGTGCGCGGGATCTACGTCGAAGGGTTCCTCGGCGCGGAGGAGCAGAGCGGACAAGCACGCGCCGCCGGCGGCTTCTTGCTCGAGCTGCTCTTCCCTCACGACCTCGTCGGCTCGGGCAAGTGGGAGCAAGGCAACAACTGGAGCCTCGACATCTCGTGGGAGCCGCGATGAGAGGCTCGGCGCTCGTCGGACTCTGCCTCGTCGCGCTCGGCGCGTGCGCGTCGGTGCCCGCGGACCGCTACGGCGTCGCGCGGCTTCGCTTCGAGGGCGTGGACGCGATGGACGAAGAAGCCCTGCGTGGATGCCTGTCCACCGCGGCGCGACCTCGCGCGGGCGTGACCCTCGGCGTGATGCCGGCGGGCGCGTGCGGCGAGGAGCCCTTCGACGTCGGCCACACCCGCGTCGATCTCTGGGCGTGGCCGTGGACGGAGTGGCCGCTCTACGATCGCGTCGCGCTGGAGCGCGATCTGCGGCGCATCGAGCGTTGGTACGAGGCGCGCGGTCACCACGCGGCGCGGGTCGTGGAGGTGCGCGTCGAGCCCGAGCAAGCGACGACCGACGACACGATCGAACGCGAGCTCGAGGAGCCGGGCTGCGAGCGCGAAGGCTCGGACGAAGGGTGCTCGGTCGAGCTCACGATCGTGGTCGACGAAGGTGAGCCGACGTCGGTGAAGAGCGTCGGGCTGCGAGGGCACGAGGCGTTGCCGCGCGACCTTCGCGAAGCGCTCGCGGACGCGATCGTGCTCGAGGAGGGTGAGCGGTTCGACGAGGCGCGCCACGACGCGACGAAAGAAGCGCTCGCGGTCGTCCTCGCGGAGGCCTCGCACGCACGCGCGCGGATCCGCGGGCACGTGCGGATCGACCGTCCGGCACGCGAGGCGCGCGTCGAGTACGAGATCGACGCCGGGCCGCCCTGCGTGTTCGGTGAGGTGCGGGTCGAGGGCGCAGAGGGTCTCCCGATCGAAGCGATCGCGGACGCGACCCGCATCGCGCGCGGCGACGCGTATTCGAGCGAGGAGCTGCGCGAGGCCCAACGCGCGGTCTTCGATCTCGGCGCCTTCGCGTCGGTGGTGGTGGAGCCGATCGTCCCTCCGCTCGCCGAGGGTGACGACGGAACGAGCCTCGAAGCGCGGACGATCGACGTGCGGGTGAAGGTGACGCGCGCGCAGCAACACCGCTTCGGGCTCGGCGTGGGCGTTCAATCCGGCATCCTCGAGCGCAGTCAGTTCGAGGTGCAGAGCGTGCCGATCTGGGATCTGCACATCCTCGCGCGCTACACGAACCGCAACGCGCTCGGCGGCATGCGGCGGCTGGAGACGATCCAGCGTCCGCGCCTCGTGCTCCTCGAGCCCTTCCCGAGCTTCGAGTCGCCACGCGCCGGCAACGAGCAGCGCATCGAGCTCCGTCAGCCGGCCTTCCTCGAGCCCCGCACGACCTTCGTGGTCCGCGGGGCGCACGACGTCGGCCCCGATCCGTACGCGGTGTTCTTCCGCCACCGCGTCGACGCCGGCCTCTCGCTCGAACGCTTCTTCGCGCGCCATCGGCTCTTCGCGAGCGTCGGCTTTCGCGGCACGTACTACCGCGTGCCGCCGGGCGAGCGTCGCGACGAACAGACGCGGCGCGATCGACGCAACGACGACACGCCCGTGCCGGCCGACTACCACGTGCTCGAGGTCGAGCAGGTGCTGCGCCTCGATCTGCGCGACGATCCGACCCGACCGCACGGCGGCTTCTTCGCGCAGATCGTCGCGCGCGAAGCGGGCTTCTGGCTGCCGTCGTCGTGGAACTACGTCTACCTCGCGCCTGACGTGCGCGCGTACATCCCCTTGCCCAAACGCATCACGATCGCGATGCGCGCCGCGCTCGGCATGTACTTCATCCGCGGCGCCGACGCGGATCTCGACCCGCTCAGCGCCGAGCTCGGGCCGCGCGACGAACGCCTGCGCGGCGGCGGCGCGAATGGAAACCGCGGCTTCTTGCCGGGGCGGCTCGGAGACGGCCGCGAAGGCGGAACGCGACGCTGGGAGGCCGCCGTCGAGCTGCGCTTCCCGATCGCTGCGGATCTCGGCGGCGTGCTCTTCGGCGACTTCGGCGACGTGAGCCGAGCGACGGAGCTCCGCTTCGATCACCCGCAGACCAGCGTCGGCCTCGGGCTCCGCTACTTCACCATCGTCGGGCCGATCCGCCTCGATCTCGCGTGGCAGGTGCGGCAGCTTTCGGTGAAGGGTGACGACGAACGTGTGCGTCGCACGAGCGACGACACCGTGGTGTCCTTCGGGCCGCGCGCGCGCTTCCCCGGGGCGTTCCATTTGAGCATCGGGGAAGCGTTCTGAGCTCGTGGCGCAGCCCCGACGAATCGAACTTCCACACGGACGCGTCCGCCGCTCGGGCTATGCTCGCGCGCACCATGGCGGTCTTCCTCGACGCGCTCGCGCGCAAGCCCACGCCCTACACCCCGATCTGGCTGATGCGCCAAGCGGGGCGCTACCAACCCTCGTACCGCGCGATCCGCGCGAAGGTCAGCTTCCTCGAGCTCTGCAAGACGCCCGAGCTCGCGTGTCAGGTGACCGTCGACGCGGTCGATCAGCTCGGCGTCGACGCCGCGATCATCTTCGCGGACATCCTGCTCTTGCTCGAGCCGCTGAACGTCGGCTTCTCGTTCGAGAAAGATCACGGCCCGAAGATCCACGCGCCGGTGCGCGACGCCGCCACGGTGGACGCGATGCCGACCGACATCGACGCCGCGAGCTCGCTCGGCTACGTGATGGACGCGATCCGGCTCGCGCGCCGCGCGCTCTCGGTGCCGCTCATCGGCTTCGCCGCGGCGCCCTTCACGCTCGCGAGCTACGCGGTCGAGGGCGGCGGCAGCAAGAGCTGGAACGAGACGAAGGCCTTCATGGTGAAGGACGAAGGCGTGTGGCACGCGCTGATGAGCAAGATCGCGCGCGCGACCGGCGCGTACCTGAACGCGCAGATCGACGCAGGCGCGCAGGCGGTGCAGCTCTTCGACTCGTGGGTCGGCATCCTTTCGCCCGCTGCGTACCGCAAGTTCGTGATGCCGCACTCGAAGGCCGCGATCGACGCCGTGAAGGGGCGCGTGCCGGTGATCCACTTCGGCACTGGCAACCCGGAGCTCTACCCGCTCATGAAGGAGGCGGGTGGTGACGTGATCGGCATCGACTGGCGCCTCGGCATCGACACCGCGCGCGCTCGCCTCGGCGCCGACGTGGGCATTCAAGGCAACCTCGATCCGGCGTTCCTCCTCGGGCCGCGCGCGGCGCTCTTCGCGGAGTGCGATCGCATCCTGGCGGAGAACGGCGGGGCGCCCGGCCACGTGTTCAACCTCGGGCACGGCATCATGCCGGAGGCCACGGTCGACGGCGCGAAGGCGCTCGTCGATCACGTGCACGAAGCTTCTCGCTCGGCCGGGTCAGCGGCCGACGAAGCTTCAGCGCGGTGACGCACCGAGCCTACGTCCAGCGTGCCGGCGAACACGGAGCAGCGGGCGTGGGCTGAGGGGAAACGGAGAGACAGAGGCAACTCATGAAGGTCGTGGTCGTCGGCGCAGGTGTGGCGGGGCTCTCGGCCGCGCATCGAATCCTCGAGCTCGATCCGAGCGCGGACGTCACGGTGCTCGAAGCGTCGAGCCAGCCGTGCGGGATGCTCGTCAGCGAGCGCACGGACGACGGCTTCGTGATCGAACGCGGCCCGGACTCGATCCTCACGAGCAAACCCGCTGCGCTCGCGCTCGCGAAGCGCCTCGGGATCGAGTCGCGCGTCGTGCGCACGAACGAAGCGACGCGCGGTGCGTACGTCGTGCATCGCGGTCGCCTGCAGCGCGCCCCCGAGGGCTTCAACGTGGTCGCGCCGAGCGACGTGTGGGGGCTCCTTCGCTCGCCGATCCTGAGCTGGCCCGGCAAAGCGCGCGCGGGGCTCGAGCTCGTGTTGCCGAAGGGTGCGCCGAAGGACGACGAGAGCCTCGCGAGCTTCGTGACGCGGCGTTTCGGTCCCGAGCTGCTGGAGCGGCTCGCGCAGCCGATGGCGGGCGGCATCTACGGCGCGCCGCCGCGACGCCTCAGCCTGCGCGCGACGATGCCGCGCTTCCTCGACGTCGAGCAGGCGTCGCGGAGCGTCACGCTCGGGCTGATGAAGCAGGTGAAGGAAGGCGCGGAGAAAGCGACGGGCGCGCGCTACGGGCTCTTCGTCAGCTTCGATCGCGGCGTCGCGGTGCTGCCGGAGACGCTCGCGGAGAAGCTCGGTGATCGCGTGCGACTGCAGACCGCCGCACGCACGATCGAGCGAGACGGCCGGCGCTGGATCGTGCGCACCGACGACGAACGCTTCGAGGCCGACGCGCTGATCCTCGCCATCCCCGCGCGCGTCGCGGCGCCGCTGCTGGCGCCGATCGATCGTGAGCTCGAAGCACACCTTCGCGCGATCCCCTTCGGCTCCGCCGCGACCGCCACGTTCGCGTGGCGTCGCGAGGACGTGCCGCACCCGCTCGACGCGAGCGGCTTCGTGGTGCCGGCGATCGAAGGGCGGCTCTTGCTCGCCGCGACGTGGGCGAGCGTGAAGTGGCCGGGACGTGCACCCGAGGGCAAGGTGCTGATCCGCACGTTCCTCGGCGGGAACGACCGCGACGAGTGTGTGCGCTTCTCGGACGAGGAGCTGCTCGTGGAAGGTCGCCGCGGGCTCGCGGAGCTGATGGGCATCACGGCGCCACCGCTCTTTCACCGCGTCGATCGGTACGTGGACGCGATGCCGCGTTACGAGGTCGGGCACCTTCGGCGGCAGGACCGCGTGGACGCGTTGCTCGCGCGGCACGGGAAGATCGCGCTCGCGGGCAGCTCGTACCGTGGGGTCGGGATCCCGGACTCGATCGCGAACGCGGAGTCCGCCGCGGAGCGACTGCTCGCGTGAGCGCGTCGTCGAAGGACGAAGAAGCGAACGCGTCGTCGGAGGCGATGGATTCGGGTGCGTCTACGAGCGCGACCACGTCGCCGTCCACGTCGACGTCCGCGTCCACGACCACGTCTCCATCGCCGTCCACGTCCGCTCGCTCGCGTTGGGTCGCCCCCTCGCTCGCGTTGCTCGCGTTCGCGCTCTGCGTCGTCAACGCGTGGGTCTCGGACGACGCCTACATCACGTTTCGCGTGGTCGAGAACGTGCTGCGTGGCGACGGGCTCGTCTGGAACCCCGGCGAGCGCGTGATGGTCTACACGCACCCGCTCTGGCTCGCGCTGCTCGTCCCTGCGAGCGCGGTCGTCGGGGTGTGGTGGGCGAGCGTGGGGCTCGGGCTCGCGTTCACCGCCGGCTCGCTGCGCCTCTACGCGCGTGAGCTCGTGAACGATTCGTGGAGCTCGTCGGCGGTTGACCCCGCCGACCCCGCAAAAGCCGCGCTCGTGCTCGGCGCGTTCGCGCTCGCGAAGACGACCCTGCACTTCGCGACCTCGGGGCTCGAGACCGCGCTGCTCGTCTTCCTCACGTTGATCGTGCTGGTGCGAGCCGAGCGGGTCTCGACCGCGCGCGAGCTTCGACACCTCGCGCTCCTCGTCGCCGCGCTCGCGCTCACCCGCCCCGACGCGCCGCTGCTGGTGTTGCCCGCGTGTGTGCTCGCGTTTCGTCGCACGCGCGCGCTCGGTCTGCGCCACCAGCTCCGCGCGCTCGCGCCCGCGTTCGCGCTGCTCGTCGTGCTCGCGCTGGTCGCAGCGTTCGTCTACGGGCACCCGCTCCCGAACACCGCGCTCGCCAAGCTCGGCCACGGCGTCCCGCGCGCCGAGCTACTTCGGCAAGGCATGGCTTACCTCGCGAGCGTGGTCGCATGGGATCCGGTGGTGGTCGTGGTGATCGTGCTCGCGCTCGTGATCGGGCGCGCGCACCGCGCGTGGACGCTCGGCATCGCGCTCCACCTCGCGTACGTCACGTGGATCGGAGGCGACTTCATGAACGGTCGCTTCTACCTCGTGCCCTTCGCAGTCTCGCTGCTCGTGCTCGCGCGCTCGACGTTGCCCGGCCCGCGCGTGCTGGCCCCGACCGTGATCGCGCTGATCCTGCTCGGCACCGTGGCGGCCGAGCGTCCGCCCTTCGACGTGCTCCTGCCGAACGCGCGCTTCGGCGCCGACCAGAGCGTCAACGGCGTCGGCGTGGCGGACGAACAGCGCTACTACCTGCTCGCGACGGGGCTCTTCCACGGCGCGCACCCTCCCCGGCACGTGAACTACCGCTCGGGGACCCAGCTCCGGGAAGGCGACGTGATCGTGGCGCGCGCGATCGGTTTCCTCGGCTACGGCGCGGCCGATCGAGCGACCGTGATCGATCCGATCGCGCTCGCCGATCCCTTCTTGGCGCGTTTCCCCGCCGCGCACGATCCCTCGTGGCGCGTGGGTCACATCCGCCGCGCGTTGCCCGCCGGCTACGAAGAGAGCGTGCGCACCAACGAGTGCACGATGGAGCCCGCGCTCTGCGACGCCTGGCGTGACGTGCGGCTCGTGACGCGCGGCCCGCTCTTCGACGAAGCGCGTCGCGCGGCGCTCTGGCGGGTCTGGAGCGGGCGCTTCGACGACGGCGTCGACGTCGAGCGGGTCTTCGTGAACGCCGAGCCGTGATCGGCACGACACGGATGCGCGGCCACGTCGATCAAGCGGCCACGTCGATCAAGCGGCCACGTCGATCAAGCGGCCACGTCGATCAGCGGCCACGTCGGGTCGCTCAAGCCGCGCGCACCACGAGGCGCGTCGCGGGAGCGTCCGCGCTCGGTGCGTGAACCGACAGCTCGTAGCGCGAAGCGAACGCGAGCACCGCGACGAGCCCACGCTCCGCGACCTGCTTCACCGTCGCGCGCACCCAGGGCGCGATCGTGCGCTCTGCGGTGGCGTCGACGATCGCGAGCAAGGGATCGGGGAGCACGAGGCGCTCCGTGTGCACCACCGAGTGCTCCTCCGCACCTCGGACCCGCAGCTCGAGCTCGCTCGCGCGATAGCCGCCGCGCTCGTAGACGTCGGCGAGGCCCGAACACGGCACCCGCACACGCCCTCCTTCGCCCTCGCGCCCCACGAAGCGACGCTCCCCCATCACCAAGACCCGGTCACAGCGGAGCGTCCCGACGTAGGTCCATCCTTCACGCGGGGCGCCGTCCCGCGGGAGCGTCGTCGTCGGAGGTGCGTCACCCGGCGGCAGCGTCGCGCCGCGCTCGGCCAAGAGCGTGAGTACCTCCACCAGCACCGGCGCCACACGCTGGTCGTCGGACGCGCACGCGTACGTGGCCTCGAGCAGCTCGCGTTGCGTCTTGGCGCAGAGCTGCGCGACGGTGCTCACGCCGAGGCGATCGAACGCCGCGCGCGCGAGCTTCGAGACCTCGAGACGCGAGAGCGAATCCGACGGGCTCGACATCACGATCAAATGTGGAAAGTGAGCTGCGCGTGCAGGCGAATCTGCAAACCCACCGCGTCGCCGTCTTCCTGAATGTCGACGCCGGTGACGTTGCCGTCCGTGAGCGCTTGGCGCGTCATGTTCAGGAAGGCGGCGTCGAAACCCGCGCCGAGACTCAAGAATCGCGCGAGCTTGATGTCGAGCCCGAGCCCCGCGTCGATCGCGTAGCCGTACACATCCGTCCGACTGAGCATCGGATCCGAATAGTCGGCGTCACCCATCCAGGCATAACCGATACCCACGCGGAGGTAGGGCTGCACGACGGGAATCGGCAAATGAAGGCCGACGTCGAGGCCGACGGTGCCGAGCTCGAAGCCGAAGTAGCTTGCCAGCGTCGCCTGCGCGCCGAGCGTGATCCAGTAGATGCGGAAGCCCGCGCCGACTCCGCCGAAGAGGCCGCTGCCCGAGAGCTCGGTGGCTTCGGGCACGAAGTTTTCTTGGGAGAACTGCACGACGTTGGCGAAGGAGTAGCCACCCAACGCTTGCAGGTAGAAGACACCCCAGGAGTCTTCGTCTTCTTCTTCCTCGTCGGGATCCGAGTCGTCGGCGAGGACCTGCTCGCGCGGCTGGCTCGTGCCGGTGGTCCGTCGCGTCGATGACGGCGCGCGAGTGCTCGTGCCGGAGCTCGCGCTCGTGCTGGACGTGCCCGCGCTCGACGTGCCAGTCGGCTGCGTGCTCGTGCTGGGCTCACTCGACGTACCCGCGCTCGACGGGCTCGACGCGCCCGTGCCCGTGCTCGACGACGCCCCACCGTCGACCCCCGCGTCCGGGTCCCCCGGCGCTTGAGCGTGCGCGACCGATCCGACCAGCCCGAGCGCCAACCCGAAGACCGCCGCACGCATCACGCTTCCGCCTTTCCGAAGAGCGCCTCGAGCTCCTCGGGGCTGAGCTCCTCGGGCGACGGCGGCTCGACCGCCGGGATCGTGTACGCCCCGTCGAGCCAACTCCCGAGGTCGATCGTCTTGCAGCGCTTGGAGCAGAACGGCTTGTGCTCCGCCACCACGGCGGCTTCGCAGATCGGACAGCGCGCTTGGGTCATCGCGCCAACATACCGCAGAAGCTCGGCGCTGGCCGAGCCGATGGAGCGGCGACGCTCGACGGCAGGAACAACCGTGGACCCCCCGACGTCCACACCACACCTCGAGCATCGTGAACGAGGACGGTGAGGTTCTCGTGCTCCTCCCGTAAGATGCGCCAGACCCAAGGCGCCGCGGCGTCGAACGGTCGACCCATCGACTGCGTCCCGCGTCGCCCCCACCCCCAGGTCATCGAGCCCTCGCGCTCGACTCGGAGACCGACCCGCAATGAAGCGACTCCTGCCCGTCCTCTTCGCGCTCACCGCCTGCGGCGGGGGAAGCAGTCAGCTCGAGCCGCGCTACGTCGCGGTCCACAACGCGATGAGCGCGATGGGTCTCGCCCAGACGGGTGCCATCAGCGAGGGCTCGCTGCCCGAAGGCGCGGAAGCACGACTGACGGTGCGGCTCGGCGCCGGCTCGTGCACCACCTTCGTCGCGCTCGGATCCTCCGGTGTGCAGGACCTCGACGTCCGCGTGGTCGGCGAAGGCGATCGCGAGCTCGGGCGCGATGTCACGCACGATCGCCAAGCGGCGGCGCAGGTCTGCGCGGATCGCGAGGGCGAGTACCAAGTCGTCGTGACGATGCGTGAAGGCAGCGGCGGCTACCTCGTGTCGTCGTGGAGCGGCATGCCGCAGATGGGCTCCGCGATCGCGCGCGGCGGCCAAGTCGGCGGCGGCGCGAGCGGCCCCGGCTCCTGCGAGGATCCGATCGCGATCACGCTCGGCCAGCCGGTCACCGGCGACACCACGAACGGCGCGCGCTCGATGCAGGGTCCTTGCGCGCAAGGCAACGCGCCCGAACGCGTGTACCGCCTCGAGGTCACGCAGCGCTCGCAGGTGAGCGTGCAGCTCCAGTCGGCGTTCGACGGCGCGCTCTACATCCTGCGCGCATGCGGCGACGTCGCCTCGGTCGTCGACTGCAACGACGACGCGGGCGACACCTCGCACTCGCGGCTCGACACCACGCTCGAGCCCGGCACGTACTTCGTGGTCGTCGACGGTTACGGCGACGCGGCGGGCGCGTTCGAGCTGATGGTGAGCTCGGCGCCGCTGCGATCGATCGCGGAGGTCTGCCAAGACGCTCCCGTGCTCGCGCCGGGTCGCGCGCAGAGCGGCACCACCGAAGGACAAGCGGACTACTTCCAGGCGACGTGCGCGGGCGGCGCGGCCTCGCCCGATCGGGTCTTCCGCCTCGACGTGCCGCAGCGCTCGCGGCTTCGTGTGCGACAGAACAGCGATCACGACGGCGCCCTCTACGTGCGCAGCGCCTGCGACGACGCGACGACCGAGCTCGCGTGCAACGACGACTTCGTCGACACGCGGCGCTCGCGCGTGGTCACCACCGTCGACCCCGGCCGCTACTTCGTCTACTCCGACGGCTACGCGGGCCAGGGCCAAGGCATCGCGCAGGGCAACTTCAGCGTGACGGCCGAGCTCGCGTCGCCGCAGGGCAGCGCCACGGGCGACACCTGCGCGCAGGCCGCGCCGCTCCCGTCCGGTGCCTTCACGCTCGACACCTTCGAGGCCTCCGACGACACCCGCGGGAGCTGCGGCGGCGCGGGCAGCCCCGACGTCGTCTACGCGATCGACGTGCAGAGCCGCTCGCGCCTCGACGCGATCGTGCGCAACGCGGAGAGCGACTCCGTGATTTACGTGCAACGCACCTGCGGCGACGCGAGCACCGAGGTCGCGTGCACCGCGGTCGCGAGCTCCGATCCGCGCACCACCGAAGCGACGCTGAGCACCGTGCTCGCGCCAGGTCGCTACTCGCTCGTGTTCGACGGCGCGCGCCCCGACGCGTTCGGAGCGGCGGAGGCCGACGTGCGCCTCACCGACCTCGCGGCGCTGGAGCGCGCGTGCCGTGGCGCTCCGAGGCTGCAGCCCGGTCGCACCGTCAACGGCACCACCAACGGGCGCCCGGACGAGTTCCAGGCAACGTGCGCCGGCAACGCGCAGAGCGGCGACCAAGTCTACCAACTCCGCGTCACGCGACGCAGCGTGGTCCGCGTCGACATGTCGAGCGACTACGACGGCGCGCTTCACCTCCGCCGCGATTGCACCGATCCCGGCACCGAGCTCGCGTGCAACGACGACCACGAGGACAACCGTCACTCGCGCATCGAAGCCACCCTCGATCCCGGCACCTACTTCGTGGTCGTGGACGGCTTCCGCACGGGCAGCGTCGGCTCGTTCAGCTTGCAGGTGCAGATCAGCAACCCCTGATCCGAGGGCCGACTCCACGCGAGCGACATGTCCGGCGCGACATGTCCGGCAACGCGTACGCGACGCGTTCGTGAACCTGGTCGTGAACGTGGTCGTGAACGTGGTCGTGAACGTGGTCGTGAACGGGTCGGCGACTTGGTCCGCGACGCGTTCGTGAACGTGGTCGGCGACAGTCCGCGACGCGGTGGTCGTGTGGTCCACGCAGTTTTTTGACCCAATGTAGGACACGATCGTACCCCAGCGGACGATGCGGTCTCTCCTCGTCTGCGGGGTGCTCTGCGCCCTCTTTGGCGGCTCCGCGCGCGCGCTCGAATCGGAGCCCGCCGCCGACGCCCCCATCGCGGACGCCGACGAGTCGGCCGAACGGACCGACGCACTCCCGGACCCGGATCCCGAGGGCGACTCCGACCGATTCGCGCGCAGCCCGAGCCCCACGAGCACGTGTCTGCGCGACCCCGTCGTGCTTCGACACCTTCGTCGCCCACGCGAGGTTGCGCGCCTCTCGCTCACCCACTGCGACGGCACCGCGAACCTGGACGCGCTCACCGAGCTGAGCTTCGTGGCGCGCGCGTGGCAGACCCCGCGTCCGACCGAAGCCGAGCTCGCCGCGTACCGCGCGGCGCACCCCGAGCGGGCCGGCGAGTGGGCGACCGAGCGTAACCGTTGGCTGCACCCCGGCCTGCTCGTGCGGCTGCAAGCCATCGCGGATCGCTGGCCGACCCGCGACCTCGTGATCGTGAGCGGGCACCGCCCGACCGCCCGACGCACCAGCCGCCACCGCTTCGGCCGCGCGCTCGATCTCCAGGTCGACGGCGTCGAGCGCGCCGAGGTCGCTGCCTTCGCGCAGACCCTCGCGAGCACCGGCGTCGGCTACTACCCGAACAGCACCTTCACGCACGTCGACGTGCGCGAGACCTCCGTCTATTGGGTCGATCGCAGCGGCCCCGGCGAGCGCCCGGACTACGGCCCGTGGACTCCGACGGAGGACGAATCCGATGCCCACGGGCGCGAGGTGCTCGCACAGGTCGACGCGGCGCTCGGTCAGCTCCGCGTCGAAGCGCCGAGCACCGCCAGCGCGAACGCGAACGCGCCGATCCAGCCGTCGCGCGAGCCGATGCGACCCGAAGCGCCCCCCGCCGCGCCACCTCCGACACCGCCCCGTGTCGAGCCCCGCCGCGCCCGCACCGACCCCGAGGCCGAGCGCATCCGTCGCGAAGCGTTCGCGGCGATCGAGGCGCTGCGTCGCGTGCCACCTTCGACGCAGGTGAGCGACGCCGTGGTCGACGAAGCCACGATCGACTGGTCCGTGCCCTTCTGAGCGGCGACTGCCGAGTGCAGCGTCGCAAACACGAGAGCTGCGCTCGAATGTTCTGGCGCCCGGCACGCTCACGAAAAGCGCACGCTCACGGAAGGCGCGTTGGTCCGCGGGTCTCGCGATCGTCGACCGAGTGGCGCCCCGCCGAACGCTCTCGTAGCTTCCGCGCGTGCGCACGGTCCGACGCCGCTACGTCGATCCCCTCGATGCGGTCTGGCTCCGCGCGGCCACCGACGTCGGCCTGCACGTCGTGCGAGCTCCCGACGCGTTCGCGTCCACCGACGGCCAGGGCCAGCTCCTCCTCGGGACGCCGGAGACCCTCGACGCGGACGACTGCCTCGCACAGATGATCTTCCACGAGCTCTGCCACGCGCTCGTGCAAGGACCTGCGTCCTTCGCGGAGGTCGACTGGGGCCTCGACAACGAGACGGAGCGCGACGTCGTGCGCGAGCACGCCTGCCTGCGCGTCCAAGCGGCGCTGCTCGCGCCACTCGATCTGCGCGTCGCCTTCGCGCCCACCACCGACTTCCGCGTTTGGTACGACGCCCTCCCCGACGATCCGCTCGAAGGTCCGCCGGACGACGCCTCGATCCCGCTCGCGAAGGAAGCGCTCGCCCGCGTGGACACCCCGCCCTGGGCACCTCACCTCCGACGCGCCCTCGACGCGAGCGCGCGCATCGTGGCCGCCGTGCGCGACGCGGGCGGAGACGCGCTCACTGGCGAGCTGCCGCCCCTCTGGGCCCGCTGACCGCCGAGCCAACTGCGCACGAACGCTCCTCCGTGCGCGCACTCGGCCTGCGCCGGTGCGCTCATCCTACGACGCGCGTCTCATCCCACCACGCGCGTCAGCACACAATCGAGGTAGTCGCCCTCGGGGAACGCGATCAAACGCGGATGATCCGGCGCGCCTCCCCAACGGTCGAGGACCTGAAGGCGCTTGCGGGCCTTGCGAGCCCCCTCGCGCAGGGTCGCCTCGAAGTCGCTCCCGCGCACGTGACTGGAGCACGACGCCGCGAGGTAGAAGCCCCCGAGCTCGAGGCGGGCGAGGCAGCTCGCGTGCAGCTTCGTGTAGGCCTCCAGCGCAGCCGGCTTCGCGCGCTCGCTGGGCGCGAAGCTCGGCGGGTCGGCGACGATCAGATCGAAACGTGCGTCGTCGTCCGCCAAAAAGGTCGGCACGTCCGCCGCGACCGCGCGGTGCCGCGCCGGATCGAGGCCGTTGCGACGCCAACCTTCGTCGGCGAGCGCGATCGCGTTCGGCGCCACGTCCACCGTCGTGACGTGGTCGGCGCCCCCGAGCCCGGCCGCGATCGAGAAGCCGCCCGTGTACGCGTAGAGGTTCAACACGCGGAGCCCACGCGCGAGGTGGCGCACGCGAAAGCGCGATTCGCGGTGATCGAGGAAGAGGCCCGTCTTCTGCCCGTGCATCAGATCGGCGAGCAGCGTCATCCCACGCTCGCGCACCGCCAGGATCTCGCGCGGCGCATCCCCGAAGACCGCGTCGACGCGAGTCTCGCCCTTGCGCCCGTGCTTGTGCAGCAGGGTGTCGATCCCGCGCTCGCGCAGCCAAGCCATCAGCGCGTCGCGTACGAACGAGGCCTCGCTCACCGCGCCGTCGAACCGCATCACCGCGTACCGACGCGCCGAGCTCGACGACGCGGCGGTCGGAGCCACGCCGTAGACGTCCACCACGACCCCCGGCAGTCGATCGCCCTCGCCGTGCACCAGACGATACGCGCTCGTGTCACCGTCGATCACGCGCTCGCGAAGTCGCGCCGCCAGCTCGAGCCGCGCGCGCACCGACGTCGCGTCGAGCGCCTCGCGTCGATCGGTCGTCCAGACGCGCAGCCCGATCGCGCCCTCCTCCGCGATGCCCCGCGCGAGGAACGCGTCACCGCGGTCGAGCAGCGTCGTCACCACGCCGGGCGCCGCGTCGCCTTCGAGCGCGTCCGCGAACACCCAGGGGTGCCCCTCGTGCACGACCCGCTCGAGCGCCTTCGTGAGCCGCAGCGCGCCCGTTGGGACGGGGCGTGTCGGCAGAGCGCGTGCTGTGCCGCTCGAGGTCGCCACCTTGCTCGAGCCAACGGGCGTACGCGCGGAGTCCTTCGAGCGAGGCACGGAAGGCTCTCGCGTCGTGCGGCCATCCTTCGACGAGCGCGGCGCAGACGCTTCTGCGCCACGTGGACGAGCTTCGGAGGTCCGCGCCGCCGCGCCGCGGTTCGTGCGCGCGTCACCGCCGCGACCCTCGGCCGCTCCTCGACGATCGCGCCCTCGCGACGGTGGCCGTTGTTTCGACGATCCCACGGGTCTCAATCCGGATCTTCGATCTTCCAGAGCTCGCCTTCGCGCACGAGCTGCAGGGTCGCGCCCTCGCCGTAGGCCATCGTCGCGCGATCTCCGACCACCTCGATCGGCGCCTCGAGGTTCTCGCGCAGCGTCGCGACCAATCGCTCCACCTCTTCCCGCCCTTCGCCTTCGAAGGCCTCGCGCATGCGCTCCTCGGTCATGCCCTCGCGGTCCGCGTCGGGCACCAGCCGCATCACCACGTCGTAGCGACGCCGCTCCATCGCGCGCACGAACGCGCGCACCGCGCCGCGGGGCGTCGACTGATCGTAGAAGTCGATCGCGCGCCCTTCGACGCGCCAATCTCCGTCGTCGCGCTGCAGGGTCAGCGCCTCCCCGCCCGCGACCGGCACGGTGGCGGTGATCTCCTCCGTCTCGACCGCATTCGACAAGAGCCCGACGAGTCGGCGCACTTCCTCGGGGTGTGCGCGAAGGTGCCGCGCCAGCTCGTCCGCGCTCGCGCGCCGCCGGTACCCCTCGTCGAGGTAGGCGTGCGCCTCCTCGTACCGGCCGGCTCGCAACGCCTCCGCGAACGCGCGCAGGGTGTCCTCCGGGCCGGAGCCGCGGGGCCCACAAGCCGCGAGCGCGAGGACGACGAGCAGGACGCGCATGGCGCCGTCCTATACCACGCCGAGAGCACGTGCGAGCGCGCGCCCGAGATCCCGCGTCACGCCGCCCGCGGCCAACTCGGCGTCTCATGGACCCTGCCCGAGCGCGCGCCGCACGAGCCCGGCACGTCGAGGAAGTTGGGCGGCGTCCGACCCCGCGACTACCATCGGCCGCGCATGAGCGGGTGGATCGTCTTCTGCGACGTGCCGAGCGCGATCGTCGAGCTCTCTCGGCTGGCCGCCGCGCTCGGGCGCGCGATCGAGCTCCGCCCCTTCGATCTCACGGAGGCGCGGGTCCGGCGCGAGCGTGGAGAGAAGGTGGCTTGGGTCACCCTCGACGTGCCGACCGACGAGCTCCTCGCCGAGCTCTCGCTGGTGCGCGCGCCCATCCCCATGGCGATCGCGACGTGCGGCGCCGCTCCCCGCGATCTGCAGCGTGCCGCGGCCCTCGGCCTCGTCGCGGTCGACGACCTCGCCCCGCTGCTCGCCGCGCTCGCGCTCCTCGAGCTCGAGCTCCGACCCCCGTTCTCGCTCTCGGATCGCGCGCTCGAGGCGCTGGATCGTCGACGGCTCGAGGGCTCGTTGGACGCGCGGCGCGGATCGGACGCGCTCGTCCCCGACGACGACGGAGTCCTCGCGCTCACCCGCGGCGGCACCGCGATCCGACTCGGTCACGCCCCCGCGTTGGCGAGCGCTCTGCACGCGCTCCGACGCCTCGCTCCCGAGCCTCGCCCCGCCATGCCTCGCGTCGAAGGCGTCGAACCGCGCGCCGTCCTCGACGTGATCCTCGGTCCCCCGCGCGAGCTCTCCGATCCGGCGAGCAAAGCCGCCCTCGCCGCGTACGACGTGCCGCTCCCCCTCGAAGAGGTGTGTGCGAGCCCGAGCCGTGCGGCGTCCGAGGCCGGTCGCATCGGCTTCCCCGTCCGCGTAGCGCTCGCGTCACCCGACCTACGGCTCTGGGATCACCCCGATCTCGTGGCCGAAGGGGTCGAGAACGCGGCCCGCGCGCGAGACGTGTTTCGCCAAGTCATGTCCCTCGCCCGCGCGCGCGCCCCCGAAGCTCGCCTGCTCGGCGTCACCGTCTCGGCCACCAGCGCCGCGTCCGCGCTGCTGCATGCGGACCTCCGACGCGTCGCCGACCAGGTCGTCCTCGCGGAGCTCACGTTCGCCGATCCCCACGGCCTCGCGAGCGACGACCGCACCTCCGTCGCGCTCCCCTGCACCCCCGCGAACCTCGAACGCGCCCTCGACGCGCTCGCGGGCGTGTCGCTGCTGCTGCCCTCGAGCGCCGATCGCCGCGCCCGCATCAGCGCCCTCGGCGACGCCCTCCTCCGCGTCGCCGCATTCCTGCACGACTGGCGCAACGAGGTCACCCGAGTCCGCCTGCGCCCGCTCGCGGTGCTCGTCGACGGCTCGGTCGAGATCCGCGAAGCCTCGGTGCTCGTGAGCGACGCGTTCGAACGAAGCCTACGCACCTAGACCAGCCGCCCCAGGCCATCGGGGGGCTGGGAGATCTCTGCCCCGCAGTCGGCGAAGCCGAACCACGAGAGACGCGAAAGCGCGGTCGGTTTCCCGACCGCGCTGCACCGGCGCCGTTCGTCGTGGGTGCGCCGAGAATCCGTCCTCGGCTCAGCCACCGCCTCCGCCGCCGCCCGGCGGCTGGAGCCCACGCTGCTGGGTCGTCTCTTCGTCCCCACCGCCGCCGAAGGGCGGAAGGCCCGCGGCGAACGCGACGCCGAAGTAGAGGAGTCCGAGGATTCCGAACACGATCGCGCCCTTCACGACCGGACTGGCGTCTTCCCAGAACGACATTGCGAGGCCTCCTTCCGAATGACCGCAGCTCCACCACTGCGGCTGGATTGTGTGGCGATGCTAGAGAGGTCGTGTCGCGGCGGTCAACGTTTTTCCCGTTCACCCAAAACGGAAAACCAACAAAATCACTTTACCGTGATCGAGTCACGTGCCGCCGCGAACCGATCCCTCGCGCGCGACCGCGTGGGTCATCGTCTCCGTGTTACGCGCGATCCCCACGTCGCCCGTAGGCGTCACGAGAATCAGGCCCGCATCCGCGCCGATTCGCCCAAGCACTTGCAGCGCGTGCTCCACCGCAGCCTGCGCGCCCAGAGGCGCCGCATCGCAAGCCGTCCGAGTGAGCCCGACGCGCAAGATGGCTTCGCCGATCCCGGTGGCCGAGCACGCGGCGGTCGTGTCGTCGGCCCACGTGCCCGCCCCGAGGATCGGCGAGTCTCCCACTCGCCCTGGCCGCTTGCCCACCGTCCCGCCGGTGCTCGTCGCGGCCGCGACGTGTCCGTGCGCATCGCACGCGACCGCACCCACCGTGCCGCCGGCCCAGCCCTCCCCGACCTGACCGGCGCGCCAACGCGCGAGCCGATCGACCGCCGCCGGCGTGATCATCGTGTCGCTCGGCAAGAACCCCTGCTCGCGCGCGAACGCCGCCGCGCCCTCGGCAGCGAAGAGCACGTGGCGGCTCTTCTCCATCACGGCTCGCGCGATCGCGATCGGATGCGCGAACGGCGGCAGCGAGCAGACCGCGCCCGCGCGAAGCGTCGTTCCCTCCATCAGCGCCGCGTCGAGCTCGAGCGTGCCCGCCGAGGTGAGCGAGCCCCCGGTTCCCGCATTGAAGAGCGGATCGTCTTCGAGCACCTCGACCGCCGCCTGCACCGCGTCGAGCGAGCTGCCGCCCGCGAGCAACACCGCGAGCCCGCGCTCCGCCGCGCGCTCGCAGCCCCGAACGTGCGCTTCGCGCGACGCTGCCCCAATCGACCCTGCTCCCCCATGCACCACGACGACCGGCTTCATGGGGTGGAGCTGACGCAACGCGTCGGTCGCGTCAACGATCACTCTCCATCGGCCACCGCGCGATATCGGATCGCGAGCTCGCGCACATGCTCCGCGAGCGCCCCCGTCGACTCCGTGCCGAGCGCGAAGCCGGCCACCTGCCAAGCGCCCGCAGCGCGACACCAACGCAGATCCCCGTCGACGTACACGCGCCGCGACGGAAGCGCGATCTCCAGGCGCATCGGCCCCTCGAGCACGCGTGTCGCGGGCAACCGCACCTGGACGCCGTGGGGCGAAAGCTCCTCCGTCGTCCCGGTCAGCACGGTGCCGTCGTGCAGCCGGACCCGAAACCGCGTGACGAACGCGAAGCGTGGATGACGTCGTCGTCGGAGCGGAATCGGCGAGTCGGTCGGCTCCGCCTCGACCGCCGATCCGAGCAGCTCGACCGTCCCCCAGCGCGCGGCTTCCTCTTCCAGCGCCAGGCGAAGCGCCGCGAGCGGAGGTCGCGCGTCGCGCGAAGGCGACAGACACGCGTCGATCGTGGTCGCCAAACGCGGCGAGAGCTCTTGGCAGAGCTCTGCGACCGGGCGATGCGGGCGCCCCGCGGTCACGCGCTCGATGACGGCGGCCAGCGAGTCCCCGCCGGGCAGTACGCCCGTGAGGCTCTCGTAGAGGGTCGCCGCGAGCGCGTAGATGTCGGCGCGCTCGTCGACCGCGAGGCCGCCGAGCTGTTCGGGAGCCATGTACGCCGGCGTCCCGACGGTCTCACCCGTGCGCGTCAGATGGCGCACCTCCGCCGGCGCGTCTCCATCCACCACGGTCGCGAGCCCGAAGTCGATCAACTTCACGAGCTCACCACGAAACCGGTCCCGCGCGAGGAACACGTTGGCGGGCTTCACGTCGCGATGCACGAACCCGCGCTCGTGCACGTACGAGAGCGCCGAGGCGACCGCGGCCCCCAGGACTGCGACGGTCGGCACCGGCATGCGGGGTCGCGCGAGCAGCAGTCCCTCCAGGGTACGCCCCACGAGCTTCTCCATCACGAGATAGCTCGGTCCCTCGGCACTCAATCGAGCATCGAGGACCTCGACGACGCCGGGGTGACTCACCGCCCCGAGCACGTTCGCCTCGCGGCCCAACCGCGCGAGGAGCTCGTCGCGGATCGTCTCCACCTCGAGGATCCGCTTGAGCGCCACGGATCGTCCGGTGTGGAGGTGAATCGCCTCGACCACGACGCCCATCCCGCCGGTCGCGATCTCGCGCACGACACGGTAGCGCCCGTCGACGAAGACCTCCGACGCCAGCTCCGTGCGCGCGGAGCCCACCGCGTGCGCGGACTCGCCCGGATTCGAGACCGAAGCGACGATCTCTTCATCGAACGAAAGATGGGACGGGGGCGTTGCCATGTCTCTCCGTGCTCCGTCGGTGCGAACGTGCCGGGTGCTCCGTCGTTCGTGGTTCGAGGGTGCCCGATTCCAAACCGAAACGTCGCGCGTCGTGTTCGGGGCTCTCCTCGACGTCTCCCCCCAAGTCCGCGCGACACGATGGTACCCTCGCGCTGCGCACCCTCCCACGAGCAGCCGGGCCCGCGCAGGAAGATTCGTGTGTTGGAGACCACCGCCGATCCCAAGCGCGTGAAGACTCTGCTCATCGTCGACGACGAACCGTCGAGCCTCGCCGTGCTCGCGCAGATCCTCCAACCGCATTACCGCGTTCGCGCGGCGCGCGGAGGGAACGCCGCGCTCGCCGCGCTGCGTGCCGAGACGCCCGACCTCGTGTTGCTCGACGTGATGATGCCCGACCTCGACGGCTTCGCGGTCCTCAAACGGATGCGCGACGACCCGCACACCGCGGAGATCCCCGTCGTCTTCGTCACCGCGCTCGGCGCCGACGAGGAAGAGGAGCGCGGCTTGCGGCTCGGTGCGGTCGATTTCCTCACCAAGCCCGTGCGTCCTCCGATCGTGCTCGCGCGCGTGCGCACTCACCTCGCCCTGAAAGAGGCTCGCGACCGCCTCCACGATCAGAACCACTGGCTCGAGGCGGAGGTCGAGCGACGCACGCGCGACAACGCGCTCACCTTGGAGCTCGCGCTCTCGATGCTCGCGGGCATGGTCGAGACGCGCGACGTCGAGACGGGAAACCACACGCTTCGCACGCAGATCTACGTAGACGCGGTCGCTCAACGGCTGCGACGAAACCCTCGCTTCGCGTCCGTGCTCACGCCCCACGAGCTCGGATTGATGGTGAAGGCCGCGCCGCTCCACGACATCGGGAAGCTCGGAATCCCGGACGCGATCCTCCTCAAGCCCGGCCCACTCACCGCCGAAGAATTCGAAGTGATGAAGACCCACTCGCGGATCGGCGCGGACGCGATCGCGCACTCCATCGAGCGGGTCGTCGAAGCGCACGGACCCGATCTACCCAGCGCCGACACGCTCGCGTTCCTCGAAACCGCTCGCCAGATGGCGCTCTGGCATCACGAGAAGTGGAACGGTCGCGGTTATCCCGACGGCCTCGCGGGCGAAGCGATCCCGCTCTGCGCGCGGCTGATGGCGATCGCGGACGTGTTCGACGCCGTCACGATGAAGCGCGTGTACAAGGACGCGATGCCAGCGGACCGAGCGGTGCAGTTGATCCGCGACGGTCGCGGCACCCACTTCGATCCCGAGATCGTCGACGCGTTCGACGCGATCCACGAGGATCTCGTGAAGCTCGTGCCGCCGAACCCGGACGCAGCCTCCTGACGCTCGCCTCGACGATGGAGCAGTGAGATGAGCGGCGAGGCGGAGCGCTCCGAGAACGACACGGCAACACCGCCCGCACGCTCCGCGAGCGCCCACGAACGCCCCGCACGCTCCGCGAGCGCCCACGAACGCCCCGCACGCGACGCTCGCGCCCGCCGCTCCATCGCGCGTGTGGTGGCGTGGTACCTGGGCGTCGCGGCGTGCTGGATCGCCGGTTCCGACTGGCTCGGCAAGCAGCTCTTCGGGAGCGCGGTCGACCTCGGCATCTACCAGACCTTCAAGGGTCTCTTCTTCGTCGCCATCACGGGTGGGCTGCTCTACCTGCTGGTTCGCGATCACACCGCCCGGCTCGTCGCCGCCGAGCGCGCCGGCTCCGAGGTCTCTCGCGCGTTGCAGCGCGCCAACGGTGCGATGCGATGGCTCGCGAACAGCTCCGCCGCGAGCCCAGGATCGGAGCACGAGATGCTCGCGGACTTCTGTCGCGAGCTCGTCGAGCTCGGCAGCTATCGCTCCGTGCTCTGCGTGCTCGGTCGAGAGGTCGTCGCCTCGGCGGGGATGCCCGATCCGCCGAGACGACTGCCCGACGACGACCCGTCCGCCGAGGTGGCGCGCGAAGGTCGTCCGGTCCTCTCCCGAGGCGTTCGGCGAAACCCGCGCACGTCCACGCTCGAGCGCGGAGATCACACCGTGGTGACTCTGCCGATCGCGGAGCGCGACGTCGACGGTCTGGGCGCCCTCGTCATCGAGACGGACCACCCACGCGGGCTGCGAGACGACGAGCTCTCGCTCCTCACCGAGACCGCGACGGTGCTCGCCGTGATCCTCCGAACCCGTCGCGAGCGTCTCGCGCGGCTCGCCGCCGAAGAGCGCCTGCGGCTCGCGCTCGAAGCCTCGGGACACGGCATCTTCGATCTCGATCTCCGAACCGGAGAGGCGCTCGTGACGGCGCCTCCCGCCCACGCCCATGCTCTCGGGTACGACGCGCCCGTCTTCCGCGAGCGCTTCGACACCTGGCTCGACCGAGTCCACCCCGACGACCGCATGTCGAGCATGGACGCCTTCGCGGGGAACCTCGGCGACGACTCGCTCTACCGTTCGGAGTTTCGCGTGCGCGGCCGGAACGGCGCTTGGCTCTGGGTGCGCGCGACCGGGCGCGTGGTGGAGCGTGACCGCGCGGGGCGCCCGCTGCGTTTCCTCGGCACCCACGCCGACATCACACAGCGCCGTCGCGCGGAAGAAGCGCTCGACGAGAGCCGCGAGCGCTACCGCAGCCTCTTCGAGCACGGCCAGTCGGTGATGCTGATCCTCGATCCCGACGACGGCGCGATCGTCGACGCGAACCCCGCCGCGGTCGAATTCTACGGGTGGTCGCGGGACGAGCTGCTCTCGAAGAACATCGCCGACATCAACCCGCTTCCGAGCGCCACGCTCGCCTCGTCGCTCGCGCTCGCGAAGTCGGGCAGCGCGCGTTTCGAGTTTCGCCACCGCGTCGCGGACGGCTCTCTGCGCGACGTCGAGTCGTTTGCCGGAGTGATGCCCGTCGAAGGTCGGCGGCTCGTCTACGCGGTGATCCACGACGTCAGCGCGCGCAAGCTCGGCGAACGCCGCCTCGCCGATCGCGCGCGTCGCGACGCGTCTCTGCGCGAGCTGTCCTGGCTCGCCGCGCGCCTCGACGAGCCCGCGCTCCTCGAGCGCGCGTTGACGATGGCGGAGGAGCTCACGCGCAGCGGCGTCGCGTTCGTTCACTACGTCGACGGCGAGGCGCTCGCGCTCGCGGCGTGCTCGACCGCGACCCGCGCGTGGAGCGAGTCGGCGACGCGGCGATGCTCGGTCGCGGATGCGGGCACGTTCTCCGCCGCCGCACGATCGACCGAACCATCCGTGCTCGATCCCTACCCGTGGGAGGAGAGCCCGAAGTGCATTCCGCCCGCGCATCACGAGCTCGAACGTCTCGTGGTGATCCCGATCGCCGAGAGCGGCGCGTCGGTGATGACGTGGAGCGTCGGCAACAAGGCCGAGCCCTACACGGACGACGAGCTCGAGACCCTGCACGTCGTCGCGACCACCGCGTGGAGGCTCATCCAACGCGGGCGCCTCGAAGAGCGGCTCCGCAAGCTCTCTCTCGCGGTCGAGCAGAGCCCGGAGAGCATCGTCATCACCGACGCCTCGGGGACGATCGAGTACGTCAACGAGGCGTTCACCGCGATGAGCGGCTTCACACGCGACGAGGTCCTCGGCCGAGGCCCGACCCTCTTCCGCGCCGAAGACGACGCGTCACGTGAGCTCGAGCGTGCCCTCTCGGAAGGGCGGAGCTGGCGCGGGCGCCTGCAGAATCGTCGCAAGGACGGCCGCGAGTACCTCGTCTTCGCGAAGGTCTCGCCGATCCACCAGCTCGACGGGCGGATCACGCATCACGTCGCGCTCGAAGAGGACATCACGGAGAAGACGCGCCTCGGTCGCGAGCTCGACCGCCATCGACACCACCTCGAGGAGCTCGTCGCGACGCGCACCGCCGAGCTCGCCGACGCGCGCGAGCTCGCCGAACAAGCCAACCGCGCGAAGAGCGCGTTCCTCGCGAACATGAGCCACGAGATCCGCACTCCGCTCAACGCGATCCTCGGATTGACCCACCTGCTCCGCCGAGAAGAGACGAACGAGACGCAGCTCGCGCGCCTCGGTCGCGTGCACGCCGCGGGCGTCCATCTCCTGGCGGTGATCAACGACATCCTGGATCTGTCGAAGATCGAAGCGGGCCGACTCGAGCTCGAGCGCGTCCCTTGCGACGCGCGCGCGCTCGTCGACGAAGCCGCGTCGATCGTGAGTGTCCAGGCGGCGGCCAAGCACCTCGACGTGCGCGTCGAGCACGACCCGCGCATCGGCCCCTTCCTGGGCGACCCCACCCGCATTCGGCAAGCCCTCGTCAACTACGCCGGGAACGCGGTCAAGTTCACGGAGCGCGGCGAAGTCTCGATCCGCTCGGAGCTCGTGGAGGAGCGCGTGGACGGCGAATGCGGCGAGCCCCAGGACGGCGAACACGGCGCGAGGAGGGGCACCATGACGCTCCGCTTCGTCGTGGAGGACACCGGGAGCGGCATGGACGCCGCCACGCAGGCGCGCCTGTTTCGCTCGTTCGAACAGGCCGATTCGTCGAGCACGCGTCGTCACGGCGGGACCGGCCTCGGCCTGGCCATCACGCGCAAGCTCGCCGAGAGCATGGGCGGGAGCGTCGGCGTCTGGAGCGAGCCGGGCCGGGGCAGCCGGTTCTGGATCACCTTCCCCGCCGAGCGCATCGACCCGCCCGCCGTCGTCGCGCCAATCAGCGCCGCGCCCGCACGGCCGGCGCGCGGACCCGGACGTCGCGTGCTGGTGGTCGAGGACAACGCGATCAACCAGGAGGTCGCGCGGGAGCTGCTCGAGAGCCTCGGCTACTCGGTGGCGGTCGCCTGCGACGGCGAGGACGCGCTCCAGCTCGCGCGTCGTGAGCAGTTCGGGCTCGTCTTGATGGACCTGCAGATGCCTCGCATGGACGGCCTCGACGCGACGCGCGCGATCCGAACGCTGCCCGGGTGGGAGCACGTGCCGATCCTCGCGATGACGGCCAGCACGTTCGCGGAGGACCGCGCGGCGTGCGAGGCGGCCGGCATGACGGACTTCCTCTCCAAGCCAGTGGATCCTGCGGCGCTCGAAGCCGTACTCCGGCGATGGCTACCGGCACCGGAGCAAGCGCGGGAAGGATCGCTCCGCGAGGTGCCTGCGCGTCCCGACTCGTCGAGCCGACGTCGCCCGGACGCGCCATCGGACGGCCTCGACGTGCTGCGCGCGCTCCCCGGCTTCGACGTCGACGCCGGGCTCTCGCGCCTCGGCGACGTGGATCGCTACGCCGAGCTTCTCCTTCGCTTCGTGGCGACGTCCGAGCAGAGCCTCGTCGAGCTTCGCGGGGCCTTGGACGGGCGCGACTTCGCCACCGCGCGACGCCTCGCCCACACGCTCAAGGGGGCCGCCGCCAACCTCGGAGCCGTCGAGCTCGCGACCGAAGCCGCCGCGGTGGAGGAGTCCACGCGACGCGAGGTGTCGACTTCGACCGATCGCATCTCGGACGCGTTCGAACGCCTTCAACGGGCGGCCCGGGAGCTTCCCCGACCGCCGGGCCACGATGGGCCCGCGAAGCCGAACGATCCCGCCTCGGGCGAACGAACCGACGAGACGGAGCGCGTGCTCGCGGCGCTCGTCGCGCTCGTCGCGCGAAGCGACACCGCCGCGCTCTCGCTCGTCCGCGAGCACCGCGACGCCCTTCATCGCGCGCTCGGAGAAGCTCGCGCACGCGAGCTCGAGGACGCCCTCGCCGAATACGAGTTCGAGCGTGCTCGGAAGGTGCTCGGACGTCCTCTCGGGTGAGCTTTCGTCTACGGGGCGAACGACGCCTCGTTCACCACCCCGCACGCACGAGCGTCTTTCTCGGCGCCGCTCCGCGTGCGGGCGGTATGCTCCCCGCTCCATGGCGGGCCCTTCCCTGCTCAACACGGTCAAGGACCTCGACCGACTCCGACAGATCGTGGGGGTGCTCGCGCGCCACGGCTTCGGCGAGGTGCTGCGTCGCAGCGGGCTCGGCGCGCTGGTGCCCGGCACCACGAAGGACGCGCCGAAGGTCCGCCTCGGCGAGCGGATTCTGCTGGTGCTCACGGAGCTCGGCCCGAGCTTCGTGAAGCTCGGTCAGATCATCTCCACCCGTCCGGATCTGATCCCAGAGGACGTCGTGCAGGAGCTCAAGAAGCTCCAAGACGAGGTGCCGCCCGAGCCCTTCGAGGTCGTGAAGCCGCTCGTGGAGAGCGAGCTCGGCGCGCCGCTCGAGTCGATCTTCGAGGCCTTCGAGGAGAAGGCGCTCGCCAGCGCCTCCGTCGGTCAGGTCCACGCGGCGAAGCTCCGCACGGCCGACGGGCTCGTCGACGTCGTGGTGAAGATCCAGCGGCCGAACGTGAAGAAGACGATGGAGGCCGACATCGACCTCCTCTACTGGCTCGCGCACGCGATCGAGCGCGCCATCCCCGAGGCCAAGCTCTACAACCCCGTGAAGATGGTGGCGGAGTTCGACCGCGCCGCGAGCGCCGAGCTCGACTACACCCAAGAGGCCGACAACGCGGAGCGCTTCGCACGCAACTTCGAGGGCAAACGTTACGTGCGTTTCCCGAAGGTCCACCGCGAGGCGAGCAGCAAACGCGTTCTCACCCTCGAGCGCTTCGACGGCCCGAAGATCGATCGCGCGCACACCCAAGGGTACAAGGGCGATCAAATCGCGAAGATCGCGGTCGACGTCATCGTTCAGCAGATCTTCGAGGACGGCTTCTTCCACGCGGATCCGCATCCGGGGAACGTGTTCATCCTCGGCGAGTCGGATCGCCCGATCATCGGCATGATCGATCTCGGGCTCGTCGGCCACCTCACCCCGCAGCTCCGCGATCGCACGATCGATCTGATGGTCGCCGCGGTGCGCGAGGACTACCGCGGCATCGCCGACGCGCTCTGGGCGATCGGGCGACCGACCAAGAAGGTCGACCGCATGGCCTACGAGGCCGAGGTCACGATCCTGGCGCAGAAGTACCTCGGCAAGAAGCTCGGCGAGATCGAGCTCTCGGGGCTCCTGCGCGACCTCGTCGACGGCTCACGTCGGTACGGCATCGAGGTGCCGGGCGGCTTCCTGATGATGGGCAAGGCGCTGATGACGGTGGAGGGCGTCGGCAAGGAGATCTATCCGGAGCTCGACGTCTTCGAGGAAGTGCGCCCGTACTTCCTGCGATTGATTCAGCAGCGCTACAGCCCCGAGCGCATCACGAACGACGTCATCCGCGGCGTGATGCGACTCTCGAACGCCGCGAGCGAAGCGCCGCTGCAGCTCCAAGAGATCCTCGAAGACCTGCGCAAGGGCGCGTTCCGCGTTCAGGTGCGCGAGCAGGGCCTGCAGCACGCGGCGGACCGCCTCGGCCGACGCGTCTTCGCCGGGCTCGTGGTCGGGAGCACCATCCTCGGCGGTGCCATGTTGCTCTCGGCCGGCCAACGCTGGCTCGGCGGCCTCATCATGGGGCTCGGCCTCGGCTACGGCTTCTTGCACGCCGCGATGGTCTTCATCCTCGGGCAACGCGCGCGTCCCGACGACTGACGCGCGTTCGACGCCGCTCGGCGACCACGGGAATCCGTTGCGACGTGAGCACGATGCTCGCCGTCGCTCGAAAGCGAGGACCCGCGGCTCAGTAGCTCTTCGGCAGCTTGCTCAAATCGACTTGATCGAGCGCGAAGCGGATGAGCGCGCTGCGGCTCATCTTGCGATGCCCGGCCGACTTCAGCGTCTGAACCTTGGCGTCCAGCGCCGCCAGGTCCTCGTCGTAGAGCGAGATGCAGATGACCTGATAGTCGACGTCCGCCGGCTTCGCGCGGCGTCGCTTCGCACGTCGAGGCTCCTCCGCGGGCAACGCCCTCGGCAGCACCTTCGCGGGCGGCTTCGTCGGCTGAACCTTCGCGGGTTGCGCCGGCCGGTAGAACGACTCCCGCAGGACCTCCTGCACTTCTTCGCCCTCGAAGAGGGCATCCATCGCACGTCGGGGCTCGGTCACGGCTTTCTCCTCTCGTCTTCCTCCGTGGAGCCGTCGCCGACTCCTTCCACGGGCACTGCGTTGCCGTCGCGTCTCGTGGTGCGTGTCGCGCCACGTCGCGAACGTCTCTCAGGCGCTCATCGCGGGGCGCCCGAAGCGCTGCACGACCGCGGGCGCTTCGGCCTCGGCGGTGGGCGCGGGACGCGCGGCGCTCGGCATCACGCGCTCCACGAGCTTCAGGTAGTCGAGCGCCCCGTGGGAGTCGGGCGCGTACTCGAAGATGGTCTGCTTGGCGCTCGGCGCCTCGCGCAGCTTCGTGTTCACGCGGATCGGCAGGAAGCAGCGCTCGCCGAAGTTCTTCTGCAGCGAGGTCAGCGCGTCGCGCGAGATGTTGTTGCGCACGTCGTAGAACGTCGGGAGCACGCCGAGGAGCTCGACGTCGTGCTGCAGATGACGCTGCACGTTCTGCAACGTGCGAAGCACCTGGCGCACGCCGACGAGCGAGAGGTAGTCGCATGCGACCGGCACCACGACGCCGTCCGCGAAGACCAGCGCGTTCTGGTTCATGAGCGAGAGCGCGGGCGCGCAGTCGATCACGACCACGTCCCACGCGCGCGTGCGATCGCCCATGCGCTCGCGGAGGATGCGGTCGCGGTTCGGACGCTGCGCGAGGTAGAGCTCGGCCGCTGCGAGCATCTCGTTGGAGGTGAGCACGTCGAGGTTCGGCCGCACCGGCACGACCGCCTCTTCCACCGCGAGCCCGTTCACGAGCACGTGGTAGAGCGTCTTTTCCCCACGAATTCCGAGCGAAGCGCCGACATTGCCCTGTCCGTCCGCGTCGACGAGGAGCACCTTGCGTCCCGTCTCCGCGATCGCGGCGGCCAAATTCACGCTGGTCGTGGTCTTGCCCGTGCCGCCCTTGTGATTGAAGACCGCGATGCGCCGTGGCTCGCGTCCGGCCGGGGTCGGCGCGGCGCTCGGCGGCGTCCACGCCTGCCGATGCTCGAGCGAGCAGAAGTACGCCCGCACGCCGTCCTTCACCGCGACCTGGTACGGGTACTCGACCTCGACCGGTGCCGAGCAGACCGCGCAGCAGGTCGACTCACCCTCGCCGCCGAGGAGTAGCGAACGCTGGCACTTCGTCGAGCAGACGTAGACGTACGCGCCCTGCTCTTCTCGGACTTGGTATCGGAACCGAACCTCGAAGCCCGCCCCGCACACGTCACACGTCGATTGCGTCGTGTCGCCCATGACCCGCTCTCCCCGACGCGTGACGACCTCGCCCGTCGTCCCGCGCCTTCGATGTCGAAGCGCTTCGATAAGCGCCTCTCGTCCCATCGCCCGAGGCGGGCACCGGGGTCAAAAAAACGGCGACGCGCGCTCACGAGCACGCGCTCACGAGCACGCGCGCACGAGCACGCGCTCACGAGCACGCGCTCACGAACACGCGCTCACGAGCACGCGTGCCCGTTCGTTCGCGTTCCCCCACACCCGCCGAATCGCGGCGCGAACCTCAGCCCGCTCCCGCCGCGAGGTTGCAGGCGTCCGCGAGCGCGCGCGCTTCGACGATGTTGTCCTCGATGGAGCAGTAGGTCCACGAGCCGTAGCGGCCGATCGAGAACACCCCCCGGGTCGCGAGCGCGCGCTTCTTCTCTTCCACGTCGCGCTGTGAGCCGCGCGTCACGTGGACGTACGCGGGGTCGAGGAGCACGTGGTGGTGGGAGACGAGCCGATGCTCGTCCACGAGCCCCACGCGTTTCAGGTCCGCGAGCACGCGCGCCAGCGTCTCTTCGCGCGCCTCGGGGGTCGTGCGGTAGCCCTGCGGGCGCCCGATCTCCACGTAGATGCTCATTCGGTCGGAGCCGAAGATGTTGTCGTAGAAGCCGACACGATAAAACGAGAGATCCTTCTGCGGGTAATACGCCCAATGAATCCCCGGAGGCCCCTTGCGATCGAACCCGAGATTGAACACCTCCACCACGTTCCAAGTGTAGAGACTCTCGTCGAAGGGCATTCCACACAGACGCAACAACGCCGGGAACGGCGCCGCGCTGACGAGCGTCTCGAACCGGATCTCACGCCGGTCCGTTCGCGCGACCTTGCGCCGCAGATCGATCCCGATCACGGCCTCGCCCGTCACGATCCGGGCCGGGTCCAGCCCGCTCGCCAGCGCGTGCACGTACTGGATCGCGCCCCCCTCGGGGTACGTGAAGGTCGCGTTGTAGCTGGTGTCGCGCCCGCCCCCGAAGTTCGCGACGATCTCGTCGACGTTCGCGTACGGGAAGAAGCGCCCCATCGCCTCCACGTCGAGCCGCCCGAGGTCGGTCGCGTAGAGCTTCTCGTTGTAGGGAACCAAGAAGCGCTCTGCGATGCCACGCCCGAACTTCGCGTAGAGCATCTCGAGGAAGCTCTTCGGCGTTCCCGAGTGCTCCCGATCCTTGAAGTAGAGATCGTGGAGACAGGTCGCGAAGTCCTCCTTGGGGAGCTGATGGATGTTCTTCTGAAACGGAAAGTCTACCCACGCATCTGCGAACCAAATTCGGCTGTCTTTGGCGACCACGAGGATCTTCTGATCCTTCATCCGCGTCACGAGCTCACGCTCGATCTCGGGATGACGGAAGTGAAAGAAGTGCCCCGAGTAGTCCCATACGAAGCCGTCCTGACGGACGGTCTTGCAGTAGCCGCCGATCTCGTCGTCGCGCTCGAGCACCAGGACGTCCTCGTCGCGCAGACGGTCCGCGAACGCGAGGCCGCTGATGCCGCCGCCCACCACCAGGTGCCGCACCGAGTCCATCACTCCGCCTCCGTTCCCGCGTCCACTCCGGCATCCTCGCCGGCGTCGGTTCCCGCGTCGGTTCCCGCGTCGACGCCCGCGTCGAAGCGCGAGCGGCACGTACCTTCGACGCAGTCCTCGCCCGCGCGACACCGGCGCCCACACACGCCGCAGTGGGTGCGATCCGTCGCCGGCTCCACGCAGCGCGACGTCGCGCCCCCGAGATCCGCGCAGCATGCCTCGCCCTCGCCGGTACACGCGCGCCGCTCGTCTCCGCACGTGCACTCACCCGCGCCGCACTGGTCCGAGGTGCGCGGATCGCACTCCTCCCCGCAGCCCCCGCAGTCGAGACCGGACGTCAGGAGGTTCGCGCAGTACGGCTCCGGGCGGTCCTCACGCGCAGGGCAGCAGAGGTTCGCGCGGTTGCCTTCGCAGCCGATCGCCACGCGCCCACACTCGCAGAGGCCCTCCACACACGCCGTGCCACGCTCGGCGGAGCAGACGAAGCCGCACTGCCCGCAGTGATCGAGCGAGGTCTGCAGATTCACACACGCCGGCTCACCGTCGGCCCCGAAGCAGCACGTGGTGCCGGGCTCACACGCGAGCGGACACGGAGGCCCAGCGTCTCGCGAGCCCGCGTCGGTACCAGCGTCGACCTCCGCATCGACCTCCGCGTCCAGGGTCCCGTCGTCGTCACCACACGCGACACACAAAGCGAAGAGCGTGATCCAGAGCCTCATGGGCGCGCAGGGTAGCAGCGTCACGGCGATTGGCCGCGACGACCGCGCGACCTACTCCGGTGACTCGCTCGACTCGCTCGACTCGCTCGACTCGGGCGACGCGTCCCCGTCGTCCACCGGCGCTTCCGAGGTCCGACGCCGAAGCAACTCTTCGAGCCGCGAACGATCCGCCAACGCGAAGACCGATGCGACCACACGACGCTCCAGCCGAAGCTCCCGCGGTGGATTCACGAGCACCTCCTCGCCGCTCGGCGTCGACACCTCGACCGCCACGGGCAGACACCCGAGCGGCGCAAAGGTCTCGATCAGCGCGTCGAAGGTCAGCCCACGCACGTCATCCGGGCGTGACGCGAAGGGGATCCGCACGAGCGACTCGCCGCGCGCGCTCAGCAGCGCGTCGTAGATCGCGGAGACCCCCGGCACGAACGCGCTGTGCACCAGGAAGTATCGAGTGAGCCGCTCCGTGCTGAGGAACACCGGACGCAGGCGTCGCGAGAGCAGACGCAGCTTGGCCTGCACGGGCTCTGGATCCGCGAGCCCCTCCACTTCCACGAGACAGCGCAGCTCGGGCCCGTCGTGACCCAAGGCGGCGGCGAACCGAAGGACGCGAAGCAGCGTGTGCGCGTCGGCGTCCTGCTCGCGTCCGTCCGAAAGGAACACCACCGCGTCGGCATCTTCCGCGAGGCGCGCCGCGCGTTCGGCGATGACCGACGCGTCGTCCAACACCACCTGCAGCGAGCCACCGTTCTCCAACGTGCGGGATCCGTCCGCGCCGAGCCCGAGACGCGTGCGGCGGCCCGGGTTGAGGCGTTCGGTGCTCATCACGCTCACGAGCTCCACCCCCTCCACCGCCCGCGCGAGCCCCTCCGCGAGCGAGCGAAGCGCCGAGTCGTAGCCGACGAGCACCACGCGCCGCGGGCGCGGACAGCGCTCGAGCTCCAGCTCGTCGAGGACGAACTCGGCCGAAGGCACGGGCGGTGTGGAGCCCGGCTTCAGGCACAGGTGGGCGACCGAGCGGAGGTGCGCGTAGTTCAGCGCGATGCCGAAGAGCCCCTGCACCGTCGGGCGCACCGAAGTCGCCGACGCTGCGCGTACCGCGCGATCCGGTGTCGCCCGATCTGGTGTCGCCTGATCTGGTGTCGCCTGATCTGGTCTCGCGAGGTCCGGCGCCGCGACGTTCGGACAGAAGCGTGCCCCGAGCGAACCGCCGTCGATCAAATCACGCGCGCTGCGCTGGACCTCCTCGCCCTCGAAGAGCCCGAGCAAGAGCGCGCCTTCCTTGCGGGCGCGGCGACGCAGCTCCGTGAAGTCGAGCGGACGCGCGGCGAGCGCGCGACGCTCGTCCGGGTCGAGGAAGACGTGCGTGTAGAGCTCGTGCCCGCTCGCGCTGAGCAGCTCCTGGAAGATGCGCTCGACGCCCGGCGTGAGGAGGTGTTGTACGAGGAAGAGTCCGAGCACGCGGCTCACGTCGAGCGCGTGCGTGCCCGGCCCCCCGAGGGCGCGCACCACCTCCGCGTTGGCGCTCTCGCGCACCTCGACGAACGCGTGTGCGTCCGGGTTCTCGCTCCGAAACGCGGCGAGCGCGGTGATGGTCGTCGCATCGGGATCGCCCTGCGGACGTGGGGGCGGCGAGACGATCACCACGCGCTTGGCCTCCGAAGCCGCCACGAGCCGGAGCGCCACGAGGTCGTCGCCGCTTCCCTTGCGATGCACCACCCAACGCATCGTCGGCTCGTAGAGGAAGGGCGGCGGCATCTCCTCCGGTCCGAGCAAGGCCATGCGTGGCAACGCGTAGCGCCGCGGCCGCGGGTGATCCGGATCGACGATCCACTTCACGATCGCGCGCCACGAGATGCGGCGTCCCTCGCGGTTCTTCTCGTAGAGACCGACGAACTCGCGCACGAGCAGCTCGCTCTCCGCGATGGGCCCGACGACGAGCGTGTGCGCGTCGAACGGCACCGGACGACGACGCTCCGCGCGCAGCACCTGATCGACGACCGTGGTGCCGACACCGATGAGGTAGCTGAAGACGAAGATGCCGGTGATCGTGAGCAGGAACGAGACGAGCAAGACGATGGGGTGCTCGCCGAGGTGCGAGACGAGGTTGTCGGGGCTCTCGACTTGGCGGAACGACCACCACACGCGATCCCAGAAGTCCTCGGGGACGCTGTCGACCCCGTCGTAATCGTGCGGCACCGCGAGCTGAGTCAGCACGATCGCCGAGAGGAACGAGAGCGCGAGCACCGCCGCGGTCACGAGCCCGAGCTGCTGGAGCTGCTCGCGCCGCGTGAGCACCCGCCAGAGGTCGACGAGGAGCGGGCGGCCGAGCCGGAACAACAACAAGAGCCGAAAGAGTCGGAGACCGCGGAGCCAGCTCGCGTGCAAGCCGAAGAGCTGGTCGAGCGGTAGGAAGCTGACCCACGCGAGGAAGTCGATCAGCAGAAAGACGAGCTCCGCGCGCGACGGACGCGGATCGTCCTCGGCGCGGGCGCGGCGTCGGCGGGCGGTGGCCCCGAGGCGCAGGGTGAGCTCGAGCCCGAAGACGACGAGGAAGAGCGTCTGCAGCGCGCCGACCCACCCGAACGGCAGCAGCGAGACGACGATGCAGACCGCGAGCACGCTCCGCGTCACGCGGTGCTCGAGCAGGCGGTGCAGCTCGTCGCGCCTGGGAGATTCGTTCATTCGCGTGATCCGAGGAGGACCCCGAGGAGCGGAGTCGCGTCGACCCGCGCGCCCTGGAGCAACGCGTCGAGCAAGCGGCGTCCGAGCTTCGCGAGCTCGAGGAGCTGCTCGATGCGCTCCACCTGACGCAGGGCGCGGCGGCGCTCCCGTTCGTCGCCGACCTCGACCTTCGCGCGCGCGTACTCGAGCGCTTCTTCCATCGCGTCGATCGCCTCGAGGATCTCGACGCGCTCACGCTCCGCGAGCACCCGCGAGATCATCTTCCAGAAGTTCCCCTCCGCGACGAAGAAGTCGCGCCGGTCGCCCTGCACCCAGACCTTCTTCACCACGCCCCAGCGCGCGAGCTCGGCGACCGTCATCGACACCGCGCCGCTCGAGAGCTGCAGACGTTCCTGCAGGTCCTTGGCGGTCAACGGCGCATCGCTGAGGAAGAGCACCGTCCAGATGCGGCCCATGTTCCGCTTGAAGCCCCAGAACTCGATGAGCCGACCGACGGCGTCGCTCATCAAGATCTCGCTTCGCCACGGCTTCGACGGCTCGTCGGTCTCGGCGTCCGCCGCGTCGTCCCGCTCCTTCGACACGGCGGAACGATACACGCGCGCGCCCACGTGCGTCACGGCGCGCGTGCGGGGTCGAGGCCGTGTCCGTGGAGGCGGTGTCCGTGGAGACGGTGTCCGTGGAGACGGTGTCCGTGGAGACGGTGTCCGTGGAGACGGTGTCCGT
>CALJLK010000141.1 GCA_937982655.1 uncultured Sandaracinus sp. | reverse complement strand
GGGGTCAGCCGCCGACCTCCCGCTCCCGCGACGCACACCACCTTCTGCCGCATCTGCGAGGCGCTCTGCGGCCTCGAAGCCGACGTCGAGGGCGGCCGCGTGGTGCAGCTCCGACCCGACGCCTCCCATGTCGCGACGCGCGGCTACGCGTGCGTGAAGGGGCTGCGGCAAGCGGAGTACCTGCGCTCTCCCGATCGGCTGCGTCATCCGCTGATGCGGCGCGGCGATCGGCTCGTGCGCGCGACCTGGGACGACACCCTCGCGGACGTCGGTCGCATCGTGGCGCGCGAGCGCGCGATCCATCCCGATCGTGTCGCGATGTACGTCGGCACCGCGGCGGGCTTCGGTGTGCTGCACCCGATCTTCGCGCAGGGCTTCCTCACGGGGCTCGGCAGCAAGTCGACGTTCTCGTCCGCCACCCAGGACTGCGCGAACAAGTTCGCCGCCGCGACCCACGTCTATGGCTTCCCCTTCACGCAGCCGTTCCCGGATCTCGATCACACGCGCGCGCTGATCGTGGTCGGCGCGAACCCCGCGATCAGCAAGTGGTCGTTCCTGCAGGTGAGCAACCCGATCGCGCGGCTGCGCGAGATGGAGGCGCGCGGCTGTCGCATCGTCTTCGTCGATCCGCGGCGCACGGAGAGCGCGAAGGCGGCGGGCGAGCACGTCTTCATCCGCCCCGGCACCGACGTGTGGTTCTACCTCGCGTTCCTACACGAGCTCGCGGCGCGCGAGGCACGTGGTGAGCGGGTCTTCGATCGCGAGCGCGTGCGCACCTTCGCGCGTGGTCTCGACGAGGCGCTGCACCTCGCGAAGGCCTGGAGTCCCGAGCGTTGTGCGGAGGTCACGGGCGTGTCGGCGGAGACGCTGCGCCACGTGGTCGACGTGCACGTCGAGGGCACACGCGCGGGGGGCGCCGCGCTCTATTCGAGCACCGGCGTGAACATGGGCCCGCACGGATCGCTCTGCTTCTGGCTGCAGGAGACGATCAACCTCGCGACCGGCAACACCGACCGACGCGGCGGGACGCTGGTGGGGCAGGGCGTCGTCGACTTCCCGGCCTTCGGAAAGAAGACGGGCACGCTGCTGCGCCGCGATCGATCGCGCATCGGCGCGTTTCGCAGCGTCAACGACGCGTTCCCGGGCGGCATCCTCGCGGACGAGATCCTCACGCCGGGCGAGCGGCAGATCCGTGTGCTCTTCGTGACGGGCGGCAACCCGCTGCTCACGATGGCGGGCTCGGCGCGGCTCGCGCGGGCGTTCCGGAGCCTCGAAGCGCTGGTGGTGCTCGACGTGCTGCCGAGCGAGACCGCGCACCTCGCGACCCACGTGTTGCCCTGCACGTCGCCGCTGCAGCGTCCGGATTTGCCGTTCGTGTTCCCGCTGATGCTCGGGCTGCAGTCGCGGCCGTACTTGCAGGCGACGCGCGCGATCGAGGCGCGCGAAGGCGAGCAGCGCGACGAGGCGACGATCTACCTCGATCTCGCGCGCGCCTCCGGGGTGTCGCTCTTCGGATCGAAGATCGCTCAGCGTGGCCTCGAGGCGCTGCGCGCCGCGCATACCGCGAAGCTCCGGCGCAAGGATCCACGCGCGCAGCCTGCGCTTCCGGAGGAGACGCTGCTCGATCTGCTCCTGCGCGCGACGCGTCAGGGATCGTTCGCGTCGTTGCTCGCGCATCCGCACGGCCGCGCGCGTCCGGAGCACGAAGCGGGCACCTTCCTCGGTGCGCGCGTGGTGACGGATGACGGAAAGGTCGACCTCGCGCCGGAGCCGCTCGTCACGATGGCGAGCACGCGGCTCGAGCCCGACTTCGCGGCCGAGCTCGTCGCGCGCACGAGCGGGAAACTGCGATTGATCACGCGGCGCGCCGTCACCACGCACAACAGCTGGATGCACAACCACGAGGCGTTCGCGCGCGAAGGCACGAACCACCTCTACATGCACGGCGACGATCTACGCGCGCGTGGCTTGAAGAACGGCGACCTCGTCGACGTGACGAGCGCGACGGCGACGGTGCGCGTGCCAGTGCGCGAGCTCGACGATCTCGCGCCGGGCGTGGTCGCGCTGCCGCACGGCTGGGGCCATCAGCACGCGCCGGGCCTGAGCGTGGCGAGCAAGACCCGCGGCGTGAACGTGAACCTGCTCGCGGCCGACGGTCCGGGCGCGCTGGAGCCGGTGAGCGGCATGGCGCGGCTGACTGCGATCGAGGTCGACGTGGTGCGGGCGGCGGGGCCGCAGGCGCACACGTGGAGCGGCCTGCCGGAGGCTTGAGGTCGCGGTCGTCGACCAGACAAACGAAAAAAGGGAGGCCGATGAGCCTCCCTTTTTCGCGAATGGAGCGTCGTTCAGTCGGCGATCAATCGACGATGCGCACGAGCTCGACGTCGAAGACCAACATGCCGGCCGGCGCGCCCGGGCGGCCCTGGTACGCGAGGCTCTCCGGGATCCAGAGGCGACGCTTCTCGCCTTCGACCATGAGCTGCACGCCTTCGGTCCAGCCCGCGATCACCTGATCGAGGCGGAAGGTCGCGGTCTCGCCGCGCACGACGCTGCTGTCGAACATGCGGCCGTCCGTGGTCCAGCCGCTGTAGTGGACCTCGACGCGGTTGGTGGCCGCCGGGTGGCGCGAGCCGGTGCCGCGCGTGAGCACGCGCGACGCCAGACCGCTCGCGGTGCGCTCGGCGCTCGCGGGCGCGGCAGCGACGTCCTCGGGGGCCGCGGGCGGATCGGGCATCTCCTGGATCTCGAGCAGCTCGACGTCGAACACGAGCATGCCCTGCGGGCGACCGGGGCGACCCTGGTACGCGAGCGCCTCCGGGATCCAGAAGCGGCGCTTCTCGCCCGTCACCATGAGCTGCACGCCTTCGGTCCAGCCGGCGATCACGCCGTTGAGCGGGAAGGTCGCGGGGCGTCCGCGCTGCACGGAGCTGTCGAACATGTTCCCGTCCGTGGTCCAGCCCGTGTAGTGGACCGTGACGCGATCGTTCTCGTCCGGGTGCGTGGTGCCGGTGCCGGCCTGAAGAACCTTCGAGGCGAGGTTGGTCGCGGTGCGCTGCGCGTCGGCGGGCGGCGCGGCGACGTCACTCGGCGCCGGGATCGCACCCGGCTCGGGCGGCGCAGCGGGGCCGGCGCTCGGGCGCTCCGTCATCGCGGTCGCGGCCATCGTGCCCGCCTGATCCCCGGCGTTGTTCGTCGGCAGGTCGACGGGCTCGGCCGGAGTGGAGGGCTGATTCGCGCATCCGAGCGCGAGGAGGAGGGAGAAGGCGAGTCGCTGGGACATGGTCGGGGCGCGTCGTACCCGGAGGGGGCGGACGGGGCAAGCGGGCCCCCGGCGCGGTTCGAGCGCACCTACAGCGCGACGCCGAGGCCGAGCGAGAGGGTCGACCACGCGCCGTCCACCGCGGCGGCGACGGGGCCGCGCGGGTCGCCGACGCGACCGACGACGGGCAGCGTGACGGTGCCGAGCTCGAGGCGCGCGTGCACGAGCAAGCGACCGACGAGCACGCGCCACGTCTCGCCGACCAAGAAGGCGCCGCCGAAGGGCGCGCTGACGACACGTGCGTTCGGGGCGTCCCGATCGCCTTCGAGGCGTGCACGGCCGACGCGCGCGCCGATGCCGCCCGTGATCCACCAGTCGCCGACGGGTCGACGAAGGAGCAGCGCGGCGCTCCAGCCGAGGCGATCGTCGCGCACGTCGCCGAGGTCGGAGCGCACGCGTCCGCGCGAGAGATCCATGCCGAAGCTCAGGCTCACGCGTGTGCCGAGATCGACGAGCGCTTCGACCTGGCCGCCGCTGATCACGTGCGCGGGGCTGCCGCTGCCGCCGAAGGTTCCGTCGAGCATCAAGCGCGCGCGAGAGACGCGTCGAATCGGACCCGGTGGCGGCGGAGGCGCGGGCGCGAGGCGGGCGTCGACCACGCGACGGGCGATATCGCGCACCGGCTCGGGCGCGACGGGGGTGAAGACGGGCGGGGCGTCGCTCGGAGGACGCAGGCGAAGCTCGGCCCAGCTCGCGGAGACGAGCTCGGCGATCGCGAGCGCGAGCAGGCGCGATCGGGCGACGCGCGCGGTGCCTTCGAGATCGATGCGGCGCGAGGTGAGCTTGCCGGTGACGCCGTCGTCGACCTCGAGCAGCGTGGCGTCGCGCGTGCACGACGCGCGGACACGGGTGGTGCCGAGGGTGTCGACGTCGACCGGCTCGACCGCGAGCTCGATGCCGACGATGCGGCGTACCGACGGAGCGTCGACCTCGAGGCAGGGGTGCAGATCGATCTGGAGCGGGACGCTCTCGAGCGCTTGGGCGTGCAGGCGCGCGAAAGGAAACGGCGCGACCGCGAGGAGCGCGAGGAGCGTGAAGGCTGCGTGGTGTCTCCCGCTCGGGCCGCTCCGCGCCGGTAAAGGCGCCGCGATCAGTCGAGCCCGCCGAAGCGACGGACGGCGTCGACGCGCACTCCGCTCGGGAAGCGCGCCAGGTACTCCTCGGCGAGCGCGCGTGCGCGCTCTTGTCGTCCTGCGCGGTGCCAAGCCTCGACCTCGCGTGCGAGGGCATCCTGCGCGAGCGACGAAGCGGGATCCAGTCTCGCGGCGTCCGCGAAGGCCTCGGCGGCGTCGGCGGGGCGGCTTCGGAGGAGGACGCGGCCGATGGTGAACGCGGCGAGCGGCGCGCGGGAGTCGCTCGTGTGCTCGTCGACGACCCGGCGGAGGTAGGTGACGGCTTCGTTCGGGTGCCCGGAGAGGCGCGCGGCGTCGGCGGCGAGCATCAGATCGCCCACGTCGGTGGTGCGCACGTCGTCCGCCGCCGCGAGCGCCGTCCAGGCGGCGTCGAAGTCGCCCTCTTCGGCGAGCGCGCGCCAGCTCGTGGTGTCTTCGCGCGCGGGCGTGGCTTCGCGAGGCGAGGCGTTGCCGTTCGATGCGCCGTCCGATGCAGTCACGGTGCGCGTCGGTTCACGCGTGGGCCTTCCCACGACAGGCTCGTCCTCGGTGGCGACCGTGGTCTCGCCGTTCGCGCCGTTCGCGCCGTTCGCGCCGTTCGTGTCGTCGCCGTTCGTGCCGCCGACCGCGACCGCGTCAGCGACTACTACATGGACCAGGGGTACGCGTAC
>CALJLK010000140.1 GCA_937982655.1 uncultured Sandaracinus sp. | reverse complement strand
CGCCGCCGCCGCCGCCCGAGCCAGGACGGAACGTCGTGCGCACCGCGAGATCCGCTGCGGCGCTCTGCCCGATCGATCCCCCGCCGCCGCCACCACCGTTCGCGCACGAACCGCTGCCGACGCGCGCGCCCCCGTCGCCACCGTCGTAGCCCGGCACGGTGGTGCGACCGCCCTGCGCGGGCATCGCGTCCGCGCCGGCGTTGCTGCCCGTCGTCGCGGAGAGCTCGCGCGCGCCGCTGCCGCCCGCGCCGCTTCCGCCGACTTGCGAGGCGCCGCCGCCTCCGCCGCCGTAGCCACCGCCACCGCCGCCCGCCGCGCCACGGTTCTGCGCGCCGCCGCCGCCGCCGAAGACGCCGCCGTTCCCACACGCTCCCGCGCCGCGCGCGCCTTCGTCGCCGAGCCCGCCTTCGCCGCCGAGCGAGCAGCTCGCGACGGGCGCGCTCGTGCCTGCTCGTCCCGTGTGCCCTGCGCGACCGCCCGGTTGCACCGTCGTCGAGCACGCTGCCTCTTGCCCCGCGCCCCCTGCGCCGCCCGCGAGATCGATCGTGCCGCGCACGAGGATCGGTCCGCGCGCGCGCAGGTCGAGCACGCCGGTGCCGTTCGTGCGCAGCACTGCGTTCGGTCCGATCTCGATGCGCTCGTACTGGTAGACACCGGGCTCGAGCGTGAGCTCCGTGGTGCCCGACAAGATCAGATCTCCGTCGGAGCCGTCGCTCGGGAACGGCGTCGCGCATCCTTCGGGCGGGCAACGCGGGGGTCCGCCGTCCACCCCCGCATCGAGGCCTCCGTCGAAGCCTCCGTCCACGCCCGCGTCGAGCACCGCGTCGCAGTCCTCGTCGATCGTTCCGTCGCAGTCGTCGTCGCGCGCATTGCAGCGCTCGAACGCCCCCGGTCGAACGGTGGCGTCGCGGTCGTCGCAATCCGCCACCGACGCGGACACGCCTTCGCAGCGCGCGTCGGGGAAGCCGTCGCCGTCGTCGTCCTCCGTGTCGTTGACCCCGAGGAAGAACGTCGTGTCCGCGTTGCAGTCGTCGTCGATCGCGTTGCAGCGCTCGGCGACCGACGGATTTCGATCGGCATCGCCGTCGTCGCAATCGCTCGGCAGCACCGAGTACCCCTCGACCGGCGTGATCGACACGATCGCGCGCCCGAAGTCGTTCGTGCCGAAGCCGTCCTCGTCGTCGTCCACGTACCAGGCGCGCGCGACCACCTGTTCGTCGACGTTCTCGTCGCAGTCGTTGTCGATGCCGTCGCCGATCTCGAGGCTCGCGCCGTGGATGGTCGGATCGGAGTCGTCGCAGTCGAGCGGAGACACCGAGATGCCAGGCCAGCCGGGGCAGCCGGAGATGGGCGCGTCGGGATCGCCGTAGAGGTCGCGATCGCGATCCACGAACGCCGACACCACGACGCCTTCGTCGACGGATCCGTCGCAGTCGTTGTCGAGCCCGTCGCAGACCTCGGGCGCGAGCGGGCTCGTGTTGGTGCGCAGGTCGTCGCAGTCGTCGCCGCAGTCGTCACCGTTGCAGCAACGATCGTCTTCGTAGCCGTCGCCGTCGTCGTCGCGCTCGCCGCGCGTGGTGGGATCGCAGTCCTCGTCGACGAAGAGATCGCAGACCTCGGTCGCGTCGGGGTTCACGTCCGCGTTGCCGTCGTCGCAGTCGTCGCCGCCGCATGCGACCGCCGTGAATCCGTCTCCGTCGGCGTCGGGCTCCGAGCACGCGTCGCCGCACTGCCGCGTGTCTTCCGTGCACGTCGCTCCCGGACACGGCGTCGTGCCGGGCAGACAACCTCGCGCGTCCGCGCCCGTCGCGCCCGGCATGCAGCGCTCGGCGCCGTTGCAGTAGGTCGCGTCGTCGCAGTCCGTGTCGGCGCTGCACGTGCTCGTCGTGTCGCTCGAAGTGTCGCGCGGCGTCGTGGCGTCGGCGGGTCCGTCGTCGTCTCCACACGCGAGAATCGAGGAGAGCACACAGACGACCCAGAGCTTCGAGCGCATCGAGGTCGAGGGTACCCGGCGATCCACGCGATTGGCGAGCACGTTTCGCCCAGCGATCGCGATCGCACGCGACCCCACGACGTGCCGCCGTTTCGGGAGTCCGCGCGCCGCCCTGGCTCGACGCGAGGTCGCCGCGAGGCCCCACGACGTCGCCCTTCCAGGCGCGCTCCTCGCGCCAAGCGCTCGCTCGCACGCGAGCCCCCAGCGGCGCCGCCATCGCGGGTAGGATCGCGCGCATGGAGCGATACGACCTCGTCGTGATCGGATCCGGCCCCGGCGGAGAGAAAGCCGCCGCGCAGGCCGCGTACTTCGGCAAACGTGTCGCGGTGATCGAACGCGCTCACGAGCCGGGTGGCGCCGCCGTGCACACCGGCACGTTGCCTTCGAAGACGTTGCGCGAGACCGCGGTGTACTTGAGCGGTCACCGCAGCCGCGCGCTCTACGGGCTCGCGCTCCAGCTCGAAGAGCACGTCACGCTGCAGACGCTCATGGCCCGCAAACGCGCGATCGCGATCGCGGAGTCGCGACGCATCCGCGAGAACCTCGCGCGCCACGACGTGCCGCTGATCCACGGCCACGGTCGCCTGCTCGACGCGCACACCGTCGAGGTCTCGCACGACGACGGAACGAAGACGCTGCTCTCCACCGACTTCACGTTGATCGCGACCGGCTCGGTGCCACGTCGACCACGCGAGATCGACTTCGCCTCGCCGCGCGTGCACGACAGCGACGAGATCCTGACCATCGACGCGCTGCCGACCTCGCTGATCGTGCTCGGCGCGGGCGTGATCGGCTGCGAGTACGCGTGCATGTTCGCGGCGCTCGGCACGCAGGTCACGCTGGTCGACGGGCGCGCGGACATCCTCCCGTTCCTCGATCACGAGCTGCGCGACGCGCTGAAGGACGAGATGGAGAGCCTCGGCGTGCGCCTCGCGCTCGGCGCCGCGTGGTCGAGCGAGCCGGGTGCGATCGTGGCCGACGATCAGGAGGTGCGTTGTCTCTTGAACGACGGCACCGTCGTGCGCGCCGCCCACTTGCTCTTCGCGGCCGGTCGCGGCGGCGCGACGCGCGATCTCGGGCTCGAGAACGTGGGCCTGCAACCAGATGCGCGCGGCAACCTGCAGGTCGACGCGAGCTACGCCACCGCGGTGCCGAGCGTGCTCGCGGTGGGGGACGTGATCGGTTTCCCCGCGCTCGCGTCCGCCTCGATGGAGCAAGGCCGCGTCGCGATCTGCCGCGCGTTCGGCTTCGGCTACAAAGAAGCGCTGAGCGGCGTGATCCCTTACGGCATCTACACGATCCCGGAGGTGAGCGCGGTGGGCGAGACCGAGCAGTCGATGCTCGCGAAGAGCGAACCCTACGTGGTGGGTCGCGCACGCTTCCACGACAACGCGCGCGGACAGATCCAAGGCGACCTCGGCGGCCTCACCAAGCTCGTCGTCTGCGCGCGCACGCGGCGCATCCTCGGTGTGCACGTGATCGGCGAGCGCGCGAGCGAGCTCGTGCATCTCGGCCAGGTCGCGCTGCTCGCGGGCGCCACCGTCGACGTCTTCATCGAGATGGTCTTCAACTACCCGACGCTCTCGGAGACCTACAAGTACGCGGCCTACGAGTGCCTCGGCGCCTTGGCGCGGGCGGCGGGTGGATGACGCGACGCCTCGGCCGTGGCGCGGGTGGTCGCTCGTTCGCTTGCTCGTTCGCTTGCTCGTTCGCTTGCTCGTTCGCTTGCTCGTT